>CAZWZX010000167.1:0-5822 GCA_964638655.1 uncultured Natronomonas sp. | reverse complement strand
GTTGTGTCTGTGTCATTCGAGCGCGTCCGCGAAAACGTGTGTCCCGCCGCCCTCGAGGGCCGAGCGGATCGGTTCCTCGGCGTTGGCGTCGGCGATGACGACCTCGCTCGCGCCGCCCTCGAGCGCTTCGGTCGCCGCCATCACCTTCCGGCTCATAAAGCCCTCCGCGGCGTCTTTCAGCTCCTCGTACTCCGCCGGTGTCCCGACGCGTTCGATGAGCGTACCGGGGTCGTCGGGATCCCGATAGACGCCCGCGACGTCGGTCAACGAGACCAGCGTTCCGCCGAGTTCCGCCGCGACGGCCGCCGAGGCCCGGTCGGCGTCGGTGTTCACCGCCACGCCGTCGTCGGCCAACATCGGCGGCGAGGTGACGGGCGTGTAGCCGTCCTCGAGAAGCGTCTCGAGGAGATCGCCGTTGACGGCCTCGATCGTCCCGGAGTGATCGCCGCGGCGGATCTTCTTTCTGCCGTCCTCGAGGACTCGAACGGCGGATTTCCGAGCGCCGGTCAACAGGCCGCCGTCGACGCCCGAGAGGCCGACCGCGTCGACGCCCTGGTTTCGGAGCCCGGTGACGAGATCCGTGTTGACCTTCCCGGCCATCGCCATCTTGAACACGTCCATCGTCTCGGCGTCGGTGAACCGGCCGACGACGCCCGAGGGCGTCTCGACGTACTCCGGTTCGATACCCATCCGCTCTAGGGCGTCGTCGACGGCCGTCGAACCACCGTGGACGACGGCGACGTCGGTTCCACCCTCGCACAGGGCGGCGATATCGGCCAGCGCCCCTTCGGGTTCGACGGCGCGGGCGCCGCCGATCTTGACGACGACAGGGGCCATTTCAGGGCGCCCCCACCGGGTGCATTCCGGCGAACTCGAGACCGGCGGTCTCCTCGAAACCGAGCGCGATGTTCGCCGCGTGGACGGCCTGGCCCGCCGAACCCTTCATCATGTTGTCGATCGCCGAAAAGACGACGACCCGGCCGTTTCGGGGATCGAGTTCGAAGCCGACCTCGGCGTGGTTCGATCCGGCGATCGCCTTCGGCTCGGGATACCGATAGACGCCCGAGCCGCCCGCGACGATCCGGACGAACGGCTCCTCGGCGTAGCTGCCGCGGTACGCCTTCCAGAGATCCGCCTTCGAGACCGGTTCGTCGGGATAGACGTGACAGGTCGCAGAGGCGCCGCGGGTCATGTCGACCGCGTGGGCGGTGAACGAAACCTTCGTCCCGAGGAACGCCTCGATTTCGGCCTCGTGGCGATGGCCCGTCGGGGCGTAGGGTCTGACGACGCCCGACCGCTCGGGGTGTGAGGAGGCCTCTCCGCCCCCTGCGCCGCCCTCCGAGGAGCCGACCTTCACGTCGACGACGATCCGTTCGTCGCCGGCGAGGATATCGCCGTCGAAAAGCGGTTTGAGTCCCAAAAGCGCCGCCGTCGCGTTACAGCCGCCCGAGGCGATCAGCTCCGAGCCGGGGAGGTTCTCGCGGTTGAGTTCCGGGAGCGCGTACTCCGATTCGGCGAGCAGTTCCGGACGGTCGTGGCCGTCGTACCACTCGTCGTACTCGGCCTCCGTGTCGAGTCTGAAATCGGCGCTCAGATCGACGACGGTGTCGGCCGCCTCGCGGAACGCGTCGATCCGTTCCATCGTGACGCCGTGTGGCGTACACGCGAACAGGACGTCGACCGATTCGAGGTCTTCGGGCGAGGAAAACCGGAGGTCGATCCCCCGCATGTTCGGGTGCACGGAGCCGACTGTCTTGTTCTCGTAGCTCCGGCTCGTCGCCTGAGCGATCTCGAAACGGGGGTGGCCGGAGAGCAGACGCAACAGCTCGCCGCCGGTGAAGCCGCTGCCCCCGACGACGCTTGCGGTGTGCGTCTCGCTCATGCGGTCACCTCGACGCCGCGGACGCGCGATTCGAGCCAGTCGACGACCGCCGCCGGCACGTCGACCGTCGAGACCTCGTTTAGCGCCTTGAACTCGACGGTGTGATTGACCTCGTGGACGGTGTAGGAATCGCCGGTCTCCATGAGATCGACGCCGAGCAGGCCGCCGCCGACGGCCTCGGAGGCACGTTCGACCAGATCGGCCATCTCGTCGGTGACCTCTATCGCCTCGGTCTCGGCGCCCCGGGCGGCGTTGGTCAGCCAGTGATCCGACGAGCGGGCCATCGCCGCGACCGGTTCGCCGTCGGTGGCGACGACGCGCATGTCGCGACCCGGCTTCTCGACGAACTCCTGGATGTAGAACACCTTGTGCTCGTAGTGGCCGAGCGTCTCTTTGTGTTCCAAGATCGCCTCGGCGGCGTCTCTGGAGTCTATCTTCGCCATCAGTCGTCCCCACGAACCGATGACGGGCTTCAACACGCACGGATAGCCGAACTCCTCGATCGACTCCATCGCGGATTCCTTCGTGAACGTCACTTCGGTCGCCGGGGTCGGGATGTCCGCTTCGGCGAGGGCGAGACTGTTGCGGGCCTTGTCGGCACAGATCGCCGCCGTCTCCGGGTCGTTGACCACCGGGATGTCGTAGGCGTCGACGAACCGGGTGACGTACCGCGATCGGCTGGTCGCGAGACAGCGATCGACGACGATGTCGACGCCCTCGAAAGCCGCCGGCGGTTCGTGGATCCCGAACCGCTCTTTCCGGACGTCGATCTTCGTCACTTCGTGGCCGCGATCGCGGAGCTCGCTCAAAAGGAGCTTCTCGTCGCGTCGGATGCGCGAGTAGAGCACGCCGACGTTCACGCGGATTCACCCCGTTCGGGAGCGGAGATCACGCGACGAACCGTGCCGACGTCCATCGCCTTACTCCCCCCAGTCCTCTTCGAGCTCGGGGGCTTCCTCGAGGGTGATCGGGTCGATCGAGACGACCTCGAGTTCGGCCCCGGTGATGGGACTGTCGATGATTTCGCCGACCTCGACGTCGGCCGGGATCTCGATCTCGTCGCCCGTGATCGGGTCTTCCGCGGTGATAGTTTCGTCTGCCATCGTACCGAATACTGCGTATCCGTGTTACTTAAAGGCTTCGAACCTATCAAATTAAATTAACTACTCAGATGGGTCTAACAGACCGTTAGAGTGAATTCAATCGCGAAATTGTTACTGAATATCAGTATGTTGTTATTTCATCCCCGGCGGGATGATCGTCGATCACACACGGCGTGTTACCTCCGTTTCGAGTTCGCGCTCGGCCGCCTCCAGCCCGTCCCGGCGTGCCCGAAGCGTCCCCTCGTCGCTGTCGATCCCCTCGCGGAGTTCGGACAGGTTCGCCTCGAGAACCCCCGGTGCGGGCCCGCCGACCGAATCACGCGATCGGACGCTCTCGATCGGATCGAGCGCCCGCTCGACGGACTCCCGATCCGCATACGCACCGAGTGACTCCTCGAGAACCTCCGTCGCCGCTGCCTCGATGTCGGCGTACGTCACCGTCGCGCCGGCCGATTCGGCCGCCAGCGCGACGACCTCGTGGGCCGTCCGGAACGGGAGCCCCGAACTCGCGAGGAGGTCCGCGACGCCGGTCGCCGTCGAGAACCCCTCGCCGGCGGCGGCTTCGAGCGCCTCCGTTTGCCACTCGGCGGTCGCGACCGCGCCCGCCGCGACGGTCGTCGCCTCGCTCACCGCGTCGATCGCCTCGAACGCGTGTGGGTGGGCGCGCTGGAGATCCCGGTTGTACGCCCTCGGCAACCCCTTCAGTATCGACAACAGGGCGTTCGTCCCGGCGGCCGCGTCGCCGGCCGTTCCGCGGACGAGCTCCATCGTGTCCGGGTTCTTCTTCTGTGGCATGATCGAGGAGGTCGAGGCGTAGGCGTCGTCCAGCTCGACGTAGCCGGCGTTCGAGTAGACGACCAGATCCTCCGCCAGCCCGGACAGCGTCGTCGACAGCGTCGCGACCGCCGCGGTCGTCTCCAGAAGGAAATCCCGGGCCGACGCGGCGTCCATCGAGTTCGTGACGAGTCCGTCGAATCCCAGAAGCGAGGCCGTCCGGTCGCGATCGATATCGAACGGCGTCCCCGCGAAGGCGGCGGCGCCGAGCGGCGAACGGTTGACGCGCTCGTAGGCGTCGAACAGTCGTTCGGTATCGCGGGCGAGCGCCGAGGCGTACGAACAGAGATAGTGTGCGACGGTGGTCGGCTGGGCCGGTTGAAGATGGGTGAACCCGGGCATGACCGTCCCCGTGTGCTCCTCGGCAACCTCGAGGAGCACGCTCCGGGCCTCGATCGTCGCTTCGACGGTATCGAGGACGTCCTCGCGAAACCGATAACGGATGCAGGCGGCGACCTCGTCGTTTCGCGAGCGGGCGGTGTGCATCCGACCGCCGCGGTCCCCGACCCGATCGATGACGGCCGTCTCGATCGCCGCGTGGATGTCCTCTCCGTCCGGGAGTTCGGCGTGACCGGCAGCTTCGACGTCATCGAGGGCCTCAAGGATCGCGGCCGCGTCCTTGCCCTCGATTATTCCCTGCTCGTCGAGCATGACGACGTGAGCGCGATCGACGGCGAGATCGGCCGCGAAGATGCGTTCGTCGGCCGCGAGACTCGAGAGGAACCCGCGGGCGGGGCCGCCGCTGAAGCGGTCCCGGCGAACGACATCGCCCGCCGCCCCGTCGTCGTTTTCGGAGCTGTGCTCATCCTCTCGGGACATGGATTACTCCTCGTTGCTCTGGATGACGCGATTGGCCAGGCGTTCCTGGAAGCCGTGGTACTTCGCGACGCCGGTCGCGTCCTTCTGTTCGATGCCACCGATGACGTCCTCGGTGTTGAACGACGCGGCCTCAGCGGAGTAGACGGCGTATTTCGATTCGCGGCCGACCGGACGGGCCTGCCCGCCCTCGAGTCGGATCGTCACCGTTCCCGTCACGCGCGTCTGTGTCTCCTCGATGAAACCCTCAAGCGCGCCGACGAGCGGCGCGTTCACGAGCCCTTGGTACCCCTTCTCGGACCACTCGTGGTCGACCTGCTTTTTGAACGCGCGTTCCTCCTTGGTCAAGACGAGGTCCTCGAGCGCCGCGTGGGCGTTCAAAAGGACCGTCGCCGCGGGGTGTTCGTAGTTCTCACGGACCTTCAGCCCGAGCATGCGGTCCTCCATGATGTCGGATCGACCGACGCCGTATCCGCCGGCGAGATCGTTGAGCTTCTGAGTGAGTTCGACGGGATCCATCGGTTCGCCGTCGAGCGAAACGGGATAGCCGTTCTCGAAGCCGACCTCGATCTCGAGGGTCTCGCCGGTCGGCGCCTTCGTCCACTCGTAGATGTCCTCGCTCGGCACGAAGCTCGGTTCCTCGAGTTCGGAGCCCTCGACCGAGCGGCTCCAGAGGTTCGTATCGATGCTGTATTTCCCCTCGTCGCCGCCCTCGACGGGCAGGTTGCGCTCGGCGGCGTACTCCTGTTCGAACTCCCGGGTCAATCCGAGTTCGCGGACCGGCGCGATGACCTCCATCTCGGAGTCACGCCAGACCGCCTCGAACCGGAGCTGGTCGTTCCCCTTCCCGGTACAGCCGTGGGCGAGGCCGGAACAGCCCTGCTCTTCGGCGACCTCGAGGATCGCCTCGGCGATGACGGGACGGGCGAGTGCGGTCCCGAGGGGATACCCCTGATAGGAGGCGTTGGCGCGAACGGCATCGAAACACAGCTCGGCGAACTCCTCGGTCGCGTCGACGACGTAGTGTTCGAGATCGAGCGCATCGGCGGTCTCTTCGGCCTCCTCGAACTCGGAGGCGGGCTGGCCGACGTCGACGGTGACGCCGATGACCTCGTCGTAGCCGTATTCTTCCTCGAGCAGCGGTACACAGACGGTCGTGTCGAGCCCGCCGGAGAAGGCGAGCGCGA
>CAZWZX010000166.1:0-5834 GCA_964638655.1 uncultured Natronomonas sp. | reverse complement strand
TTCTCGAAGGTCTGCTCGAGGCCGAACCCACAGGGGGCGGCGACGAGGATGTCCGGATCGTACTCCCGTATCGTCTCCCACTCCCGGGGCGTCGAGGCGTCCCCGGGGTCAGCGAGCCCGTACTCGCCGCCGGCGAGATCGACCAACTCCGGAACCCAATGTCCCGCCACCATCGGCGGCTCGAGCCAATCGAGGACGGCGACGGTCGGCTCGATCGGGCTCTCGCTCGTCACGGTGGCGACCCGATCGATTCGGGCCTGCAGTTCCTCGACCAGTTCTCCGGCCCGGTCGGGTCGATCCAGCGCGTCGCCGATTCGGCCGATGTCGGAGAGGATATCCTCGACACTGTGGGGATCCGTCGTCACGAGCTCACAGTCCAATCCCAGCTCTTCGATCGCGCGCTCGACGACGACGGTGTCGACAGCGCAGACGTCACAGATCCCCTGGGAGATGACGATATCCGGGTCGGCGTTGGCGAGTGCCTCCCGGTCGATCCGGTAGACGCCCCCATCGTCTGCCGACGCTCTGACCTGTTCGTCGATCTCCGCGCTCGAGGCGTCGGCGTTGACACGCGAGTTGACGACGGATGGGGTATCGACCACCGACGGTGGGTAATCGCACTCGTGTGACGTCGCGACCGGCTCGACGCCGAGAGCGGCGACGATCTCCGTCGCCGAGGGCAAAAGCGAGACGACGCGGGGTGGCACAGTTGTAAAATCCTCCAGTCTGTCCTTCGGAAGCGAGCGAAATGAATCTGCTGGCGAGCGGGGCTTTTCGGATTACATCGATCGGGGAGCTTCGACCCCGAGAATGTCGAGAGCGTTGGCGACCGTATGCCGGGCGGCGACGACGAGTGCGAGTCGTGCCCGCCGTGTGCGTTCGTCGTCGGCGCTGACGACCGGACACTCCCGGTAGAAGCCGTTGAACCGGTCGGCGATCTCGCGGGTGTACGTCGCGATCCGATGGGGTTCGTGATCGCCGGCCGCGGCTTCGACGACGCCCGGGAACCGGGCGATCGTCGACAGCAGTTCGCGCTCGGCGTCGCCCGAAAGCGCCGATACGTCGAGGTCGGGCTCGATCCCTTCCGCTTCCCCTTCGATCCCACAGCAGCGCGCGTGGACGTACTGGACGTACGGCGCCGACTGAGCCTCGAAATCGAGCGCCCGGTCCCACTCGAAGGTGATCGCCTTCGTCGGCTGTTTGGAGACGATATCGTATCGGACCGCGCCGATACCGACCTGTCTGGCGATCCGCTCGACGTCGGCTTCATCGAGGTCGTCGCTCCGGAGCCGGTCGTCGAGTCTGGTCTCGACCTCCTTGCGCGCGCGATCGATCGCCTCGTCGAGGAGGTCATCGAGCTGGACGCCGGTTCCGCGGCGGGTCGACATCTTCCCCTCCGGCAGGTTGACATAGGAGTAGATGACGGAATCGAGCCGATCGGTGTCGTTGTCGAGTAACTCGAGCGTCGCCCGGAGCTGTTCGGCCTGTAGTTTGTGATCCTCACCGAGGACAGTCACCGCGCGGTCGTAGTTGTCGAACTTCCACTCGTGGTGGGCCAGGTCCCGCGTCGTGTACAGAGACGTACCGTCGGCCCGGAGGAAAACGAGGTTCTTCTCGATGTCGTCGAACTCGAGCTGCCAGGCGTCCTCCTCGTACACCGCGTTGTCGTGTGCTTTCAGCCGGTCGACGATCCCGTCGGTCGAGCCGTCCCGCATGAATCGGGTCTCCTTGACGAACTCGTCGAACTCCGCGGGTAACCGACCGAGACAGGCCTTCATACCCCCGAGGACGGTGTCGACGACCTCGCCGACCCGCTCGTAGGTCTCCTCCTCGCCGGCCTCCAGCCCCTGCATGATCGCCTCGATCTTCGCTTCGGCTTCCTCGACGGCGTCGGGGTCGGCGTTCTCCAAAAAGTCGTTGCCCTTCCGGTAATATCGGACCATCCGGTATTCGGCCCGATCGCGGGCCGGCTCGGGGAGATCGGACTCCTCGAACCGCTCGTAGGCCCACGTGAACACGGCCATCTGTCGGCCGGCGTCGTTGACGTAGTAGTGTCGGTCGACGTCGTAGCCGGCGTACGAAAGCAGATTGGCGACGGCGTCGCCGATGATCGGGTTTCGGGCCCGCCCGACGTGGACCGGTCCGGTCGGGTTCGCGGAGGTGTGTTCGACGACGACCGAGGTCTCTCGGGCGGGAAGCGTCCCGTAGGACGGCTTTTGGGCGGCCTCGAGGGTGCCCTGAAAGTACGACTCGTCGGGGAAGAAGTTCAGGTACGGGCCGGCCGCTTCGATGCGATCGACGTACTCGTAGTCGGCCGCGTCCAGTTCGGCGGCGAGTTCGCCGGCGACCTGCGGCGGCGGCGCTTCGAGTTCGCCGGCCAGTCGGAAGGGGATACTCGAGGCGAAAACGGCGTCGATATCCTCGGGTGGCTCCTCGATGCCGAGATCGTCGGTCGGGAGCCCGCGGGCTTCGAGCGCCGACCGCAGCGCGGATTCGACCGACTCGCGAAGGGGGCGGAACATACTCCCGTTTCCCGAGCGGCGGGTATATGAATAACGGGTTCGTTCCGATATCGTCGACGGTCGACGTCCGCCCGCCCGCGGGAACGCCCCCCGGTTCCGATCCACGGCTTTTAGGCACTCGAACGACGAGACAGGTGTATGCCAAAGCAGGTCGACGACCCCGACTACCACAGCGAAAACCACACCGCCGCCCAGACCTGCGGGTGGACGGCGAATGCCCTCCGCGGGGAGGGCCGATGCTACAAGAACCACTTCTACGGGATCCAGTCGCACCGCTGTATCCAGATGACGCCGGTCGTCAAATGCAACGAGCGGTGTGTCTTCTGTTGGCGTGACCACGCCGGCCACGCCTACGAGCTCGGCGACGTCGAGTGGGACGACCCCGACGCCGTCGCCGAGGCGTCGATCGAACTCCAGCGAAAGCTGCTTTCGGGGTTCGGCGGGAACGACGAGGTGCCCGAGCGGGTCTTCGAGGAGGCGATGAAGCCCCGTCACGTCGCGATCTCGCTGGATGGCGAGCCGACGCTGTACCCGTACCTCCCGGAGCTCATCGACGCCTTCCACGATCGGGAGATCACGACGTTTCTCGTCTCCAACGGCACCCGCCCGGAGATCCTCGCCCAGTGTGACCCGACACAGCTGTACGTGAGCGTCGACGCCGCCGACCGGCGGACGTTCGACGAGGTGGTCAAACCGGTCGAGGACGGCGCCTGGGAGCGACTCATCGAGACGCTCGACGTCCTCGCCGAAAAGGACGAAACGCGGACTGTGCTCCGGACGACGCTTCTGGCCGGCCACAACACCCACAGGCCGGAGTGGTTTGCAGCGATGTACGACCGGGCCGACGCCGACTTCGTGGAGCTGAAAGCGTACATGCACGTCGGCAACTCCCGGGGCCGTCTCGACCGGGACGTGATGCCCGCCCACGAGGACGTCCTCGAGTTCACCGAAGCCGTCCGGGAGTTCCTCCCGACCCACCCGGTACTCAAGGACGTCGAAGCCTCCCGCGTCGCGCTTTTGGCTCGCGAGTCCGACACGATGGTACCGGAGCTGAAAGGCGGCAGCGACTTCTGGCGACAGCAACCCTACGCCGAGTCCTGACCGGTTGCCGATGGCCGGTGTCCGGGGACGTCGCCCCGATCGCCGGGTTCGCCAACCTTTAAAAGATAAAACGCCTGAGTTCGAGTATCGGTCGTTGTGTCCCTTCGTTCCACTTCTGTTATCCGTATCATTTCCGTTACGGTTAAGGGTCGGACGTCCCTACTCGGGGTATGGCACAGACAACCGGGCGCGTCGGCCACGACGAGCTGGCGACGCTGAAACTCGTCGCTCTCGACGGCGCGCTCGAGGGACGGACGACGATCACGTGTTCGGAGCTGGCCGCCCGGCTCGACGCGTCGAACCAGACCGCCTCCCGGCGGCTCCAACGGCTCGAGGACGCCGACTACCTGCGACGGGAGATCACCGGCGACGGCCAGCGGATCGCGCTCACCGACGAGGGCGAAAGGGCGCTCCAGCGGGAGTACGCCGATTATCGGCGGCTCTTCGAAGGCGATGTGGACGTGACACTCCGCGGGACCGTCACGAGCGGGATGGGCGAGGGGAAACACTACATCTCGCTGTCGGGATACATGCGGCAGTTTCGCGACCGGCTCGGGTACGAACCGTTCGCCGGCACGCTGAACGTCGATCTCGACGAGGAAAGCGTCCGGTCGCGGGCCAGAACGGACGCCCTCGATCCGATCGAGATCGACGGGTGGCAGGACGACGACCGGACGTACGGTCCGGCGTTCTGTTGGCCGGCGACGGTCGAAGCCGGCGGAACACGCTATGAGGACGCCCACGTCATCGCCCCGGAGCGGACCCACCACGGCGCCGACCAACTGGAGATCATCGCCCCGGTAAAGCTCCGCGAAACGCTCGATCTCGAGGACGCCGACGGGGTGATCGTCCATGTCTCGGAGCAGTAACACCGCCCGGGCGGCCGACGGCGTCGACGCGGCGATATCCGCCTTCGCCGCCGGCGGTCCCGTCCTCATCCACGACGCGACCGACCGCGAGGGGGAGGTAGATCTCGTCTACCCCGCCGTCGCCGTGACGCCGGCCGACGTCGCCCGGATGCGAAACGACGCCGGCGGGCTCGTCTGCGTTGCACTCTCCGATACCGTCTGTACCGCCTGGGATCTCCCCTTCACCCAGGAGACGATCGATCACCCCGCCGGGGCCGCCCACGATCTCGGGTACGACGAGCGATCCTCGTTTTCTTTGACCGTCAACCACCGCGAGACGTTCACCGGAATCACCGACGAGGACCGCGCGCTCACGATCTCCGAACTCGGCTCGGCAGCCGGCGAGATCGTCCGCGAGACGCGGGTCGCGGGCGACGGAGCCGCGGGCTCGATCGCGACCGACGCCGACAGCTTCGCCGAACGGTTTCGGGCCCCCGGTCACGTCCACCTGCTCCGCGGCGCGCCGAACCTCCTCGAGGATCGCCGGGGCCACACCGAGCTCGGGCTCGAACTCGCCGCGGCCGCAGGGGTCGAGCCCGCGGTCGTGGTCTGTGAGATGCTCGACGACGAAACCGGCGGCGCGCTGTCGCCCGCCGCGGCCCGCTCCTATGCGGATCGACACGGTTTCCCCTACGTCGAGGGCAGCGAACTCATCGCCCGGTTCGGGTGACTGGCGGGCGTCGATCGCTCAAGAAAAATTCGCTCGTAGTCGGTAACCGCCCTCAGAACTTCTCGAGGTACCGGTCGATCTCCCACTGGGAGACGTCGACGAGGTAATCCTCGAACTCCTGGGTCTTCGCCTCGACGAACTTCTCGGCAATGTGATCGCCGAGCGCGTCCATGATGACTTCGTCTTCCTCCAGCGCGTCGATCGCCTCACCGAGGTTCGTCGGCAGCGTGTCGATGCCGTACTCTTCGCGTTTCTCCTCGTCGAACTCGTAAATATTCTCTCGGATCGGCTCGTCCGCCTCGAGCCCGCGCTCGATGCCGTCGAGTCCGGCGTGAATGAGCGCCGCGAAGGCGAGATACGGGTTACACGACGGGTCGGGGAAGCGTGCCTCGATCCGGCTGGCGGCCGGGACACGTGCGGCCGGTTTCCGGATCAGCGCCGAGCGGTTCCGGTCGGACCAGGCGACGTAGACGGGCGCTTCGTACCCGGGAACGAGCCGTTTGTAGCTGTTGACCGTCGGGTCGGTGACGGCACAGATCGCGGGCGCGTGATCGAGGACGCCGGCGAGATACGAACGGGCCGTGTCGCTCAGATCGAACTCGTCGTCGCCGTCGTGGAAGGCGTTCTCGCCGT
>CAZWZX010000165.1:3214-5889 GCA_964638655.1 uncultured Natronomonas sp. | reverse complement strand
CGACTGAGAACGACGACGACTGAGAACACACCGGACGAGATCTCAGCTCTACAGATAACTAAGCCGAGTGCCTCGGGGCTTGACCCCGAGGGTGAAGCCGACACGAATATTTATCAGATAACATTTGGTATTGAGAGGTAACGACCGCGAGGGATATTGAAGACCTCAATATGAAGCGGTCGTTTGGCTGTGGAAATGCGGCACCTCTCAAAACCCGCGCCGTTGGCGTGGTGCGACGGGTGTTGTCGGGCGGGGTGGAGCCGCCGACCCTCACGGACACGAACGGCGTGTTCGGGTGTTAATTCCAACCGACCCCAATCGGGGAAGGCCGAGGGGAATTAAATTCGCCTGCGATGGCACGACCCGTTTTGGGACGTGCGGTCAATACGGTGAAGCCTTGGGGCTTGCCCCCGAGGTACTTCACCGGAGGCTTTCCCGACTCCATCGAAAGATATCGAAGAGCGTGCGACGGCCGTCTGACACACAGTTAAGTGAGTGCGGTATGCTAATACGTCCAGAGCGACTCCGATTTCGAGTCGAAATCGGGGCCGTGGGAGGATGATATGGGACTGCTAACAAGCCTCAAATCGAGCATTTCCCGGGCGACATCGAGCCTGTTCGCGGGGGATGAGACGAAACGAATCGGCATCTACGGGCCGCCTAACGCCGGCAAGACGACGCTGGCCAACCGTATCGCCCGCGATTGGACCGGCGATGCGGTCGGCCCCGAAAGCCACGTTCCACACGAAACCCGCCGGGCTCGGCGGAAGGAGAACGTCGAGATCAAACGGAACGGCAAATCGGTGACGATCGACGTCGTCGACACGCCCGGTGTCACGACCAAAGTCGATTACAAAGAGTTCCTGGAACACGACATCGAAAAGGAGGACGCAGTCCGGCGTTCCCGCGAGGCGACCGAGGGTGTCGCCGAGGCGATGCACTGGCTCCGGGAGGACGTCGACGGGGTGATCTACGTTCTCGACTCCGCGGAGGACCCCTTCACGCAGGTCAACACGATGCTCATCGGCATCATCGAGAGCCAGAACCTCCCCGTTCTCATCTTCGCGAACAAGATCGATCTCGAGGACTCCAACGTCCAGCGAATCGCGAACGCGTTCCCACAGCACGAAACGGTCCCGCTTTCGGCCCTCGAAGGTGAAAACATGGACGAAGTGTACGACAAGATCGCGGAGTATTTCGGGTGACACCATGTCGGAAATAACTACCGACGAAGACGGTGAGACGGCCGGTTCCCCGAAAAACGATCCCGACGAGACCGTCCTCGAGGACGGCTCCGATCCGGACGACCCGGAGGGATCCGGGCCGGAACCCCCGGACGACACCGACGACAGCGGGATCCAGATCGACATGATAAGCGCCGAACGGCTGGAGGGAATGCGGACGATGGAGAAGATCCGCCTCATCCTCGACGGCGTCCACGACGGCAACATCGTCATCTTAGAACAGGGGTTGGCGCCCGACGAGGAGTCGAAACTGATCGAGGTCACGATGTCCGAGATCAACCCCGACGGTTTCACCGGCATCGAGATCGAGACCTATCCCGGCGAGGGTGGTAACGAAAGCGGATTCCTCGGCCGGCTCATGGGCAAGGACGATCCGAACAAGCTGACCGTCATCGGCCCGGCGAACCGCATCGAGACGCTTCACAAAGACGAGTCGCTCATCAGTACGCTCGTAACGCGCACCTGACTCCCATACCATGCCACACCAGTGTACCGGCTGCGGTCACACCTTCGAGGACGGATCCAAGGAGATGCTTTCGGGGTGTCCCGACTGCGGCGGCAACAAGTTCCAGTTCCGGCCGACGGGTGCGTCTTCGGACTCGACGCCTGGCGGGGGTGAGACACCGACGCCTTCGGACGACACCGCCGACGATCCCGCCGAACCGCCTACCGAGGGAACCGATCAGTCCCCGGATTCCCCGGATCGGTCGGGGACGGACGGCTCGTCGGTCGCCGAAACGGTCGGGCGAGCGACCACGCGGGTTCGGGACTTCGTGGCGTCGGATCCGACACCGTCGGATCCGGCAGCCGACGCCGAGTGGCCGGACGACTGGGAAAGCGGCACCGATACCGACGATCCGGGCGCCCCGAGTGATCCCTCGCCGTCCCCGTCCGAAACCCCCTCGGCTTCGGGTGCAGATGCCTCTCACGACTCCGAAGACGACATCATCGACGCCGATGCCCGTCGGGCGGCCGCCGAACGCGACAGCGGCTCCAAGGAGAACGCCGCACAGGCGAGCGCACGAGCCGACGTCGTCTCGTCGGACGAACTCGACGGGAACGCCGAAGCAGAGAAACCTCCGGCTCCGGACCGTTCCTCGCGTGACGCTTCCGATGTGAGCTCCGACGGCGAGATCGTCAGCGAACCCGCCGAAGCGGAGCCCGACCTGACCGAACTCCGCGAGCAACTGAACGACCAGTTCGAATCGATCAAGATTCTCGAACCCGGCCAGTACGAGCTCAATCTGATGGAACTGTACGACCGCGAGGAGTACATCATCGCACTCCAGGAGAACGGTCGGTACGTCATTCAGGTCCCCGAACAGTGGATCGGCGAGGATCTCGAGGACCGCTGATCGCTCCGTTCTTCGACGGTAACCGCTGATCGCTCCGTTCTTCGACGGTAACCGCTGATCGCTCCGTTCTTCGACG
>CAZWZX010000165.1:0-3114 GCA_964638655.1 uncultured Natronomonas sp. | reverse complement strand
GCTGATCGCTCCGTTCTTCGACGGTAACCGCTGATCGCTCCGTTCTTCGACGGTATGTACCTCGAGATAGACTCCACTCAGACGAGCAGTTGGATGTCCGCCTCCTGCATCTCTTGGAAGGCCGAGGCGGCTCCGACGCCGGTCGTCACGCCGTCGTAAAAATCCCCCTCGTCGTATCCGAGCAGGTCGATCGTCATCTGACACGCCTGGAGATCGACGCCGCTGTCGAGGGAAAGCTCGACGAGCTCCTCGACGGAAGCGACGTCGTTGTCCTCGATCTTCCCACGCATCATCCGCGTCGTCATCCGATCCATTCCGGGGAGGGCGGCGATGGCGTTCGGCACCGGCATGTTGGGGTTGCCGACGGAGCTGAGCTTGAGGTCCTTCGAGTTCTCTTCGTGGAGGATCTCCAGCCCCCAGAACGTGTGAAAGACGGTGACGTCGTAGCCGAAAGCTGCGGCCGTACTCGCCAGTATGAGCGGCGGATACGCCATGTCGAGGGTCCCCTTTGTGGCGATGATCACCATCTTGTTAGGCTCGTCGTCGAGTTCCGTCCGGACGTCGGCGAGCTCCGTTTCGAGCTCGTCGATTCGGGACTGTAACTCCTCGATTTCGACGGAAACGTCGGTCACGTCGGAGCCGGCGGGTGTGTCCGCGCTCATCTCACTCCGCCTTCCTGACGTAGTGTTTGAACACCGACTCGCCGCCTTCGGTCGTCTCTTTCTGTTCGAGAAGCTCGGCACCGTCGGTCGATTCGGCCCAGCCTTCGATATCGCTCATGCTCCCGGAGTCGGTGGCGACGACTTCGAGCGTCTCGCCGGACGGGAGATCGTCGAAGGCACCTTTCGTCTTGATGACCGGCATCGGGCAATTCTGTCCTTTCACGTCGAGGGTTTCGGTTGCGTTCGTGCTCATTAGTCATCCCCTCTGTGTTGGGGTTAATCCACAATACTGGTCCGCCGGGTATAAGTGTGTCGATAATTGTGGTTTATCTGAACTACTGGATTTTAAACGGCCGGTTGAAGTTGAATACATTATATAGAGGTCTTCTATTGCCTTTTCGCCACCCAATCACGATATTAGTATTGTAGTATATCTACAATTCTATCCGAACTCTTAAGTCATCTCGGGTGATACAAAAGAGTGTAATGGATCCCGAAGCGATGGATTTCCCGACGCCGAAATCGGACGTCAAGTCGATCGACCCTGAAGCGCTCAAAGAGCGTATCGATCGCGGCGATGACGTAACGCTGCTCGATTCGCGCATGACGAGCGACTACGAGGAATGGCGAATCGACGGCGAAAACGTCGAGAGCATCAATATCCCGTACTTCGAGTTCCTCGACGAGGAGATCGACGATGACGTACTGGCACGGATTCCGGACGACCGACACGTCACCGTCCTCTGTGCGAAAGGCGGCGCGAGCGAGTACGTCGCCGGCGCGCTCGCGGACCGCGGCTACGACGTTGATCACCTCGAGGAGGGGATGAACGGCTGGGCCTCGATCTATGAAGCCCACGAGATAACCGGATACGACGGCGCTGGAACGCTGCTGCAGTATCAGCGGCCCTCCAGCGGCTGTCTCGGATACCTCCTTTACGACGATGGCGAGGCCGCCGTGATCGATCCGCTTCGGGCGTTTACCGACCAGTATCTCGAGGACGCCGCCGAGTTGGACGCCGAACTGGTGTACGCGTTCGATACACACGTACACGCCGACCACATCTCCGGGCTCCGCGAACTCGCCGCGGAGGGCGTCGAAGCGGTCCTGCCGGAAGCCGCCGCCGACCGCGGTGTCACCTACACCGACGAGGTCACCCTGACCTCGGACGCCGACGAGTTCACGGTCGGCGAGGCGACGATCGAGACGGTGTTTACCCCCGGCCACACGACCGGAATGACGTCGTATCTCGTCGACGATAGCATGCTGGCGACCGGCGACGGGCTGTTCATCGAGAGCGTCGCCCGTCCCGACCTCGAGGAGGGCGACGACGGGGCTCCGGACGCGGCCCGCATGCTGTACGACTCGCTTCGGAACCGCGTTCTGACGCTGCCTGACGACACGCTCATCGGTGGCGCACACTTCAGCGACGCCGCTGAGCCGGCGGTCGACGGTACCTACACGGCTCCGCTTTCAGATCTCAAAGCGCGAATGGACGCCCTGTCGATGGACGAAGACGACTTCGTCGAGCTGGTCCTCGCGGATATGCCCCCGCGGCCGGCCAACTACGAGGAGATCATCGCGACGAACCTCGGCCAGAACGTCGTCGACGACGAGACGGCGTTCACGCTCGAACTCGGTCCGAACAACTGCGCCGCCAGTCAGGATGCCCTCACGAGTGACTGACGAGGACCGCGAGGCTCACAACCGATGATCGCCGAACTACTCGGCTCCGGGACGTTCGAGGCGCTGTTTCCGAACGGGGTCTCCCGGTACGCGGTCGGTGGGGTCCTCGTCGGGCTCGGCACCGTCCTCATCTATCTCGGGACCGGTATCACCGCCGGTGCGAGCACGTTCCTCGAGTCGACGCTGTCGTACGTCTCCGAACGAACGCGATTTCAGCAGTATCGGGCGTCCCGCGACTGGCGGGTCGTCTTCACGCTCGGTATCGTCGGCGGTGCAGCGATATACGCGTTGACGTTCCAGTCGGGACTGGTATCGAGCGGTCTGTACACGGCGGGAACGACCGGAGAGCTTCGGGAAATCGGCGGGGTCACCGTCTGGCTGACCGACGTTCAGCCGTGGCGGCTGTTCGTCGGTGGCGTCCTCGTCGGGGTCGGGACCCGAATCGGGAAGGGCTGTACGTCCGGCCACGGGATCTGCGGCGTCGGCTCCGTCTCGCGAACCTCGCTCGTCGGCGTCGTCACGTTCCTCGTCGTCGCGATCGTGACCGCGAACTTCGTCGCCGCGATGGGGGTATCGCCGTGAGCCGACATCCGTTTTTTATGCCGATCGTGTTGGTCGGCGGGCTCGTCTTCGGGTTCGGGCTCGGGTTCAGCCACATGGCGCGCCCGGAAGTCGTTCTCAACTTCCTGACGTTCGACGATTTCGGCCTGCTGTTCGTGATGTTCGGCGGCTCGATCGTCGCCGGGCTCGCCTTTTGGATCGTCCC
>CAZWZX010000164.1:0-6083 GCA_964638655.1 uncultured Natronomonas sp. | reverse complement strand
TGACCGCGATCGGCGTCCCGTGCATGTCCGAGCCGCTGACGAACGCGACCGACTGGCCGAGGCGATCGAGCGCCCGGGCGTAGGCGTCGCCGCTGATGTACGTCCGCAGATGGCCGACGTGGAGATCGCCGTTGGCGTAGGGTAACCCGCAGGTGACCACCGCCGGCGTCTCCGTGGGGAACTCCTCGTGCATACAGGATGTCCGGAGCTATGGCGGTAAAACACTCCCGCTCTCGGATCGACGCCGGATCGGATGAACCGACCGATCCCCTCCGGGAATATCGGGTTCGTTCGGTTATCTGACCGAATCGAGCAAGAGCTTCTGCTCTTTCCGTTTGACCTCGTGTTGGACGTCCCGAACCGCGTCGATGTTCGCCGAGATCGAGGAGACGCCCTCGTTGACGAGGAACCGAACCATCTCGGGTCTCGAGCCGGCCTGTCCGCAGATGCTCGTCGCGACGTCACGCTCACGACAGGCCTCGATCGTGTCGCCGATGAGTCGGAGTACGCTCGGGTGCAGCTCGTCGAAGCGATCGGCGACGTGTTCGTTGTTCCGATCGACGGCGAGGGTGTACTGCGTGAGATCGTTGGTGCCGAACGAGGCGAAATCGATCCCGGCGTCGGCCATCTCCTCGACCGTCAACGCGGCCGCGGGCGTTTCGACCATGACGCCCCACGTCCGCTTTTCGGGATCGATCCCGGCCGATTCCATCAGGTTCCGGGCTCGAATCACGTCTTCGGCGTCGTTGACGAGCGGGAACATGATCTCGACGTTGTCGTAGCCCATCTCGAAGAGCTGTCTGAACGCCTCGAGTTCGTGCTCGAACAGCTCCGGCCGATCGAGGCTCCGGCGGATCCCCCGATAGCCGAGCATCGGGTTGTGCTCGTGGGGTTCGTTCTCGCCGCCCTCCATCTGTCGGAACTCATCGGTCGGCGCATCCAGCGTCCGGACGCGGACCGGCCGGGGATAGAACTCGTCGGCGACGCCGCGGACGCCGTCGACGATCTCCTCGACGTAGGCGTCCTCGCCGTGGTCTTCGATGTACCGCTCGGGCGTCTTGTTCGTCGAGAGGATCATATGCTCCATCCGGAGCAGTCCGACACCGTCGGCGCCGGTCGCCGCGGCGCGTTCGGCGGCTTCGGGGATCGAGACGTTGACTTTCACCTCCGTCGCGGTCATCGGTTTGACGGGGTTCTGCGGCCGGACTTCCTCGACGGCGTCGGTCTCTTCGTCCGGTTCGACGGCCCCCGCGGTGACGCTTCCCTTGTCGCCGTCGATCGTGACGATCTGTCCGTCCTCGAGCTGTTCGATGGCGCTTCCGGCGCCGACGACGGCCGGCGCGCCGAGCTCCCTCGCGACGATCGCGGCGTGGCTCGTCATCCCGCCCTCATCGGTGATGATACCGCTTGCGCGTTTCATCGCCGGCACCATATCCGGAGTCGTCATCTCGGTGACGATGATGTCGCCCTCACCGACCTTATCGAGCTGATCGAGCTTTCCGATGATCCGGACCGGCCCGGACGCGATCCCCGGCGAGGCGCCGAGCCCCTTCAGGAGGACGTCACCGTCGTTTTCGTTGGCGGCCGATTCCGACTTTGATCCTTCCGAGATCGTCGTGATCGGCCGGGACTGCAGCATGAAAACGTCGTCACCGACGATCGCCCACTCGACGTCCTGTGGCTCGTCGTAATGCGTTTCGGCCCGTTCGCCGAGTTCGACGAGCCGACCGAGTTCCGCCTCGTCGAGGACCCGCACGTTCCGTCTGTCCTCGGGGACCTCTCGCTCGATGGTTTCGCCCGTCTCCGCGTCTTTGACCATCTCGATCTTCTTGTCGGCGACCGTCGCCGACAGCACCTCGCCGGTCTCGCGGTCGATGACGTAGTTGTCCGGCGACACCGAGCCGGAGACGACCGCCTCGCCGAGCCCCCAGGCGGCCTCGATGATGAGCTTCGCCTCCCCCGACGAGGGGTGGGACGTGAACATCACACCCGACTTGTCGGCGTCGACCATCCGCTGGACGACGACGGCGATGTCGACGATGTCGTGATCGAACCCCTGTTCGTTCCGGTAGTAGATCGCTCGTTGAGTGAAAAGCGACGCCCAGCACTCCTTGATCCGCTGGATGAGGTCTTCGCGGGTGATGTTGAGGAACGTCTCCTGCTGCCCAGCAAATGAGGCGGTGTTGTGGGTGATGACGCTACCGCGACCCGCCGCGAAGTTCTCCGCGTCGGGAACGCAGAAGTCGTACACAGTTCCGTCGTATTCCACGGGCTCGACGTGCTCGATATCCTCCCAGGCGACCGAATCATCGAACGTGAGTGACCCAACGCCGAGCTCGTTGAGCCGTTCCTTGAAACGGCGCTGGCTGTACCTCCCGCTCAGATAGCCCTCGTTCCAGGGATGTTCATCGCTCTTGAACCGCCCTTTCCCGTCCCGGGGCTGGTAGCGTTCCTCGGTCTCGAAGACGACTTCGTCTTCGTAGTAGGTCCCTCCGCAGTCGGGACAGTACCACCGGTCGCGGCCATCATACGGACTCGATTTGTTTATTTCGTCGGCACAGCCCGGACAGCGAGTGATTTCGACCGTCTCAGTCGGCAGCGTCTCCTCGAAACGGGACCGAATCCGTTCCGAGAGCGCCTCCGAGACGGAAATCGTTCGCGCGAACTCCGGATAATTATCCTTCGCCGCGTGTCGTTCGATGAGATCATCGAGTGCGTCGGCCTTGGCCGTCGACTCGAATCCAACTCGGTCGCGGAACGACGCCGCCTCTCGGGCGGGGACGAAGATACGGTAGGAGTCGCTCCACTCGCCTTTCCCGTCCCGTTCGTCGATTCGGTAATCGATGGCAAGCAGTTCTAACAGACGTGTCATCCCGTCGACGAGCCGCTCCGAAATCGTGGCGTAGGCGATCTCATCGCCGACAGTTCCGTCGCCGTCGAAACAACCGCGGAGAAACGCGCCGATCCGGTCGCGGTCCCACCCGAAGACGAATTCCGGAACTCGCTTGTTGCCGGCGAGTCGACCCTTCCCCTCGGTGTCGGCGGGCGCCCCCGCGACCGCATGCAGGAATCGGACGAGCGATTTACAATAAAACCGATAGGAGTGTTTGTTCTTCGCTTGGTCGTTCCAGAGGCCGAACCGGTCCATGACTGCGATGACCCGATTCAGCACCTCGTCGTCGGTGTTAGTTATCGAAACTTCGTGCTCGCCGTAGGTACTTCCCTCGGCGACGTACAGGCCCAGGAAGTACGCGAATTCCTCGTCGGCCTCGATTGTCTCCGGCAGCGACTGCTGGATGGTTTCGTTCGAGGAATCGTTATCGATGATGACGCCGCCATCGCTGAACAACACGTCGCCGCCGCGGACGTAGTCGGTTACGTTGAGTGTCTCAGTGTCACTCTCAATCGGTGGCAGCTCGCGGGCAACAGGGACTTTTTCATCGCCGTCGAGGTCCTCAACGGTGGTCGTCTCGGGTTCGAGCGTTTCCTCGTCCAGAACGACGAGCGAGTGGTCCGGGGTGACCGTTATCTGCCGACCGGTGCTCGTCGTGATGCGGTGGAGCGTTTCCTCCTCTGCAGGATGCTCATAGAGGCGGTCGACCTCTCGCCAGGCGATGCCGTCGTCGGTCAGGGTCGGTACTTCGACCGTCTGTCGGCCACAGTCCAGCGGCGCGATTTCGCTCATGCGGCCGAAGACGGGCTCGCCGTCGACCTTCAGGAGTGCCGGCTCGTCAGCCGCGATGCTCGGCAAATCTTCCGCCGTGGCCGAGGACCGCACCGCGACGAACGCCTCCCCGTCATCGAGGTCGTCGTACGCCGAGAGGATGTCCGCACGGACGTCTTCGGGGATCTCCGTTCCGAGGATCAGCTCCTCGGCTTTCGCCTCCGCCTCGGCGAGGGCGGCGGAGTCGTCGGAGTCGATGTCGACGGCCTCGAACAGCTCCTCGTCGATCCCGGTCCCCTCGATGAACGCTCGGTAGGTCCCGGCCGTGACGACGAAGCCCGGCGGGACCGGCAGCCCCGCGGCGGTCATCTCGCCCAGCGAGGCCCCCTTTCCGCCGACCGTCCCGATGTCGTCGGATCCGATCTCGTCCAGCCAGAGTACGGACCTGTCAGAGCCGCCCGTCCCGTCTGCTGTCATTGTGCTACGGTTCATCGCCCCCCAACTTAGGCCATTCGTTCGGCTTCCGAGCCTCTCGAGGGCTCCGCTAGCCGGAGGCTTCGATGATCTCGTCGTCGCCGAGCTCCGGGACCGCGATCGTCCCGTCCAGCGCCGTGACCGCACGACCGCCGACCTCGACGGGATCGGTTCGGGCCCGAACACGGACCCGACCGGGCCGATCGAGGAAGTGGCCCTGCTCGAAGACCATCTCCTCGGGTAGCTCCCCGTCGAAGGCCTCGATCTCGCGGAGGTACGCCCCGACGGCGCCGGAGGCGGTGCCGGTCACCGGATCCTCGTCGATCCCGACGGCGGGTGCGAACATCCGGCCGTGTAGCGTCGAGTCGCCTTCGAGTGCGTCGAAAGTGAAGGCGTACAGTCCGGTGGCGTCGAACTCGGCGGTCAGCGCTTCGATGGCGTCGAGATTCGGTTCGGCCCCCGAAAGGGCGGCGAGGAAGTTCACGGGGACGACGAGGTAGTTGAGGCCGGTCGCGGCGGTCGCGATCGGGAGATCGGCACCCACGTCGGCGAGCGTCGCGGGATCGACCCCCAGCGCCGAGGCGATCCGATCGTACTCCGGCTCGATCCGCGTCACGTCGGCGGTCTCCTGGCTCATCCAGACGGTTCCGTCGTCGAGTTCGGTCTCGAGCACGCCGACCGCCGTCTCGATCGTGTGTACACCGTCGGATATCTCTCCGCTCTCGGCGAGCCACGCGCCCGCGGCGACGGTCGCGTGGCCACAGAGATCGATCTCCCCGGTCGGCGTGAAATACCGGATCCGGCGGTCGGCCGCCGAACTCGGGCACAGAAACGCCGTCTCGGAGGCGCCTAATTCGTGGGCGATCGCCGCCATCTGTTCGTCGGTCAACCCCTCGGCGTCGGGGACGAGCCCCGCGGCGTTACCGGCGAGCGGCTCGTCGGTGAACGCGTCGACGAGCAGCGCGCGTCGAGTCTCCATACGCGAACGTTCGGCGCGACCGACTTAAATAGGCGGCCGATCCGGTCTTCGTGGTCGCTCGGAAGATGGCGCCGAAGCTTCTGAGGATCATTAGGTTAGATACGTCTGTGCTCCGATCCCCCCGTGGGCATTCGGTACGTGAGCGAGATCACGATCACCAAGATCACTGCCAGCGCGATATACCCCTCGTCGAAAAACCCGCGATCCGCCACGACACCGAACACGACGGGCCCCATCGAGCCGACCACCGCCGACACCGTTCGGACCGCTCCAAGCCCCGTCCCTTGTATTTCCGGTGGGAACTGCTCTGCGACGAACGACTGCGTGACTGCGCCGTTCCCGAGCATCGTACTGATCGCCAACGTCACGATAACGATCAACTCGAAGCTGTCGACGACCGGGAGCAAGAGGAGTCCACCGACCGGACCGGCGAGGACACTGATCAGCGCCCATCGCATTCCGATCCGATCGTACGCCATCCCGGCGATCGGTTTTACGACCGCGCCTGCCGCGAAGAACATCCCGAAGACGATACTCGCCGTCGTCGCCGAGAACCCTTTCTCGACGACCAGATACGTCGGGAAAAACGACGTGAACGCCTGCCAAAAGAAGAAAAAGAGGACGAGAATGAACGTCACGAACATCATTTCTCGCCGTCGCAGCTCGTCGAGGACGTAACGAGCCGTATCCGTAGACAACGCTTCGGTCGAACTGTCCGCCCCCGATCGTCTCGGGGCGATAACCCAGATCCCGATGCCGCCAACGACGAGCAGCGGAATAATAAAGCCGAGTCCGGCCTGCCAGACGATCAACGCCGCGAGCCCTCCCGCGATCGGCGGAACGAGCGTCTGTCCGATATCCCCCGTCGCCATGGTGATCCCGAGGGCGCTCCCGAGTCGATCCGGGTAGGTCTCGGAGAGGATGGTGATGCGAGCGATCGGATATAGCGACGTGGCGAGCCCCCAG
>CAZWZX010000163.1:0-6099 GCA_964638655.1 uncultured Natronomonas sp. | reverse complement strand
CGCGACGAAGAAAACGCGTTTCATCAGATCGTTGTGTCGCAACAGGACGTTCTCGCTTTCGACGATATCCGCAAGCGTCTCGCCTTCGATATACGTCTTGTCGGCCAGGGCCTCCCGGATCGCCCCCACCAGCCCCGTCAGGTCGTCCTCACGTGCCTGTCGGATCGTCACTTCGATCCCGTCGTCTACGTACGTATCGCGCCGTTCGTCCTCGAAAGCCACCTGAAGTTCGTCTTCCTCGGTCCGAGAGATGGTCCCGTCGCGACGCAACACGGCGACGTGGTGGCCGAACGCCTCGGGACTCATATCCAGCGCTCGCCGGGCGCCCTCGTAACCGACGGTCCCGTGTCGCTCGATGTGATCGTAGATCTCTTTTCGATCCCGGTGGGTGAATTCGAGCTCGTCTGAAAACTGCATGATAAATGATAACATTATCCAATATATAAATCTATTGCCGGAACGGCTATCGAGCCGTCGATCACCCGTCAGCCATCCACTGCCGGGAGTACTTTCGCTCGGGGACGTGCGTCAACAATAGCGCGGCCTCGCGGATGCTCTGTGTCTCGATGAGAAGCTCCGCGGCCTCACGAACGGTAAAAGAGGCCTCGAGATCGACTCCGTAACAGGCGGCGTAAAGTTCGAGCCAGTCGTTGAACGCCCGTTCCAGTAACGCGAATTCGGCGTCGTCGAATCGGAACAGCTCCCCGGTTCTCGCTTCGATGTACAGCGCGACGGCTTCTCCCGCCCCGTCGACGAGATACTCCAGTGCTTGCTCCTCGTCGGGTAGGTCCGACGGCGGTTCGAACTCCTCGCGATCCCGGACGGCACGCGCCGACAGCTCCGCGACGCGCTCCGGAAAGTCGGTCATGAGCTATCCGTCCCGAAACTCGACGCCCTTTCCGCCAGCGGGGTGATCCCAGTCGGTTTCGGCGACGACAGCACAGGTACCACACTCGACACAGGGCTGTGTATCGAGACTCACGACCCGCTCTCTGTGGCCGTTCCGGTCGACGGTCTCGCTGCGATAGCAGCCGCCGCCGAACCCCTCCGCGCTGACTGGACACGCCGTCACGGCGGTACCGCTTGCCTCGTAGCTGTTATCCAGCAGATCGATGTGCGGATCCCCGACGTCGTAGGTGAGATCGCCGATCCGGTCCGCCAGGTCCGGCGGTTCGATGGTGTTCTCGGCGTCGATACGTTCGCCAAGCGCCTCGCCCAGAACCCTCGGGACAGTCACGTAGGAGGTACGGGTATCTGGGATCATCCCGAGGAGTAACGGCGAGTTGAACGCGCGTTCGATGACGCCGTCGAACAGCTTCATCCCGGTTCGGCCGACGGGCGAATCGACGACGCCCCCGGCAACTTTCGTCATCAAACTGCTCTCGGAAAGCGTTCGAGTCATTCGGTATCGGCGGGGACGAAGCTTGGCCATCACCCCTTCGTCGACGAGCTTTCGTTCGTAGAGATCGCCCGCCGAGTCGGGATCGCCGCGGGCTTTGGCCTCCACGAACGCCTCCGCCGCCAGACCGCCGGCGGTGACGGCGTGGTTCATTCCCTTGATTATCGGCCCCTGAGCCTGCATCTGGCCGGCGGCGTCACCGACCAACAAGAGTCGCCCCCGGTGCGGTGAGGGGATTGCGGCCTTCTTCGAGTCCGGGACGAGTTTCGCGGAGTACTCCCGTTCGGTGTACTCGTCCCCGAGCCACTGATCCAACAGCGGATGGGTGAGCAACGCATCGAGCAGTTCGTGGGGCTCGGCGCGTTGTTCAGCGAGCGAATCGAGATGGAACACCGTTCCGATCGACAGCGAATCCTCGTTCGTATAGAGGAAGCCACCGCCCCGAACCCCCTCGAAGAGATCGCCCGAGAACAGGTGCGCGACGCCGTCGTCCGGGTCGACGTCGAACCGTTCGTTGATGACGTCCGGCTCCATGTCGACGACCGCTTTGACGCCCTGGAACCACTCGTCGGGGTCCTTCCAATCCATCAGGCCGGCATCCCGAGCCAGCTCAGAGTTGACGCCGTCGGCCGCGATGACGATATCGGCCCGGATCGGATCGATCTCATCGCAGGTGACGCCGACGACCTCTCCGTCCTCCCGAAGGAGTCCGTTGACGCGCACCTCAGTTAACAGACCGCCACCCGTCTCGTGGCATCTCTCGTGGACGCGCTCGGCGAGCCACGAGTCCATCTGCCGGCGAAGGACCGCATCGCACCACTCCGTGTCGTGGTGATGGATATCGGAGAGATCGAGTGTCTTGACCTTCTCCCCGGCGAGGTTGTGAATGTAATACTCCGAGACGGGACGCTCCGAGGCCTGCTCACGAAATCCATCGAAGATGCTATCGATGGTGTACGGTGCGGATTCTTCGGCGTAGATCAACCCGCCGGAGACGTTCTTTGAGCCGGCATCGACACCCCGTTCCAAGACGAGCGTTTCGACGCCCTGTTCGGCCAGCGTCGCCGCCGCCGCGGCCCCCCCGGGGCCGGCACCGACGACGACAGCCTCGAAGTGTTCGTACTCGTCAGTCATCGCTTGCCTCCGCGAGTGCGCCAGCGAGTTCACCTTCCTCGAGAGCCTCCGTTAGCCGCGGCAGTACCTCGAAAAGGTCACCTTCGATGAAGTAATCCGAGAAGTTCCGGATATCGGCGTCCGTATCGGTGTTGATCGCGATGATCGTGTCGGACTCGTCCATGCCGACCTTGTGCTGGACGGCCCCGGAGATGCCCGCCGCGATGTAGATATCCGGCTGGACGACCTGTCCGGACTCCCCGATCTGGCGCTCCTCTGCGACGTAATCCTCGACGTGGCCGTCGAACTCGTACGACGCCGTAATAACGCCACGGGAAAGCCCGAGGTCGGCTTCCTCGAACGCGTCGACGAGTTCGAGGCCGATCTCCATCCCGTCCGTCGGTTCCTCGCCGATTCCCCGCCCGAGCGCAACGACGACCTCGTTCCCGGTGAGATCGACGCCGCCTTCGAGTTGATCGTAGTCGGTCACTTCGATCTGGAACCACTCGTCGGGCAGTTCGAGTTCGTGTTCGATCGTTTCACCCTCACGTTCCGTGTCGGGCGCCGGCAAATCGAACGTGCCGGGGATGACACTCGCCCCCTGCGGATGGAAGTCCCGGTGGGGCTTGTCGACACAGAGGATCGTCGAATACTCGAAGCCGGAGAAGTCCGGCCGCTTCATATGAAGGATGCGATCGAACTCCTTGTTCTCGCCGGGCGTCCCCGTCTTCGCGGGGTTCGAGATCGAAGCGCTCTCGATGTAGAGATCCGAGCAGTCAGACGCCAACCCCGAGTCGAGTTCGGCCTGAACCAGCGCCGAGAGGTCTCGGCCGTTGTTCGTGGCCGGGAAGACGGCGTATCGCGGCTCATGGTACTCGCGCCACTCGAAGTCGCTGTCCCGGCACATGTGACAGAAGATCTCCGTGTAGGGCGTGTGGCGGAACCGTCCGAGTCGCTCGTCGTCGTGATAGACGACGCGATCGGCACCGTAAGCGATCGCCTCCTCGGCGAGCGCTTCGATCTCGTGGCCGATGACAACCGCGACGACCGCCTCGTCTTCGTCGTACTCGACGTTGTACCCGTCCATCAGTTCCCGTGCCTTCCCGAGCATCTCCTTCGAGACGTCGATCAACTCGCCCTGCTGGGTCTCGCAGTACACCCACATATCCCGGTAGTCGCCGCCGGCGGTCCCCTCCACCCATCGCTTCTCGGCGGTCGGATGATCGAGGTCGGGATGCTTTTGCTCCGGCGGGACGTACTCGACTTCGGTCGCTTTTTCGTTTTCGGTCAGGGTATCGATACGGTTCTCTATCTGAGAGATCGCCG
The DNA here is from genome assembly GCA_964638655.1 of uncultured Natronomonas sp. Lineage (GTDB taxonomy): Archaea > Halobacteriota > Halobacteria > Halobacteriales > Haloarculaceae > Natronomonas. The sequence goes on along the minus strand of CAZWZX010000163.1, from coordinate 2,261 downwards.
ACTTCCGCTCTTTGCCTTCCCGTTCGCGTTCGAGCATCCCCTCGAGCATGCCGGGGTCTTCGATGTCACGGATCATGTTGGCGATGTCCGCGACCGTCCGCTCCGCGAGGTCGACGTCGGAGGGATCGACGTCCTCAGCCTCCGACGAGAGCGACTCGATACGGCTCTCGATGAGCGTCTTTACGGGATCGCGACTCTCACCGTCCTCCTCGAGTTCGAGCATCGCTTCGAGTTCCTCGAGATCCTCGACGTCTTTTATTTTCGGCCCGAGCTCCGCGATATCGTGTTCGGTGGGATCTACAGATACCATGGTCAATCACCCGCCGCGTACGGTTCCATTTCCTCGAGTACCGATTCCATCCCCTCTTCGTCGTCGGACGCCACCGTCATCGCCTCCCGTTCCGACGGCGCCTTCGGGATCGGATCGACGCCGGCAACGATGGTGGGTGACCCGTCCAATCCGATGTAGTCGGGATCGAGGTTGAGGTCCTCGTGGTTCCACATCGTCACGAGATCCTCGTAGTTCTCCGCGCGCGCTTCGGTCTCCTCGCGGAGTTCTTTGTATTTGAGCCGATGCTCGGCCTTCCGGTAGGTCGGCTCGAACTCCGGGTCGGTGACGACGAACGCCGGCAGGTCGGCCTCGACGGTCTCGATTTCCTCGATGTCACCCTCCACGAGGCGTTTTGCCCGGAGCCGACCGGCCGCCTCGTCGATATCGAGTGCAACGACGTGGGTGACGAGCGGCCACCCGAGACACCAGTTCGTCTGTGGCCCCGTGTGACCGGTCTCCCCGTCGGCGGTTTTGAACCCGGCAAAGACGAGATCCGGCGTCTCCTCGAGTTTCTCGATACCGGTCGCGAGTGTCATTGCCGTTGCCCACGTATCCGCCGCACCCATCTCACGATCGGAGAGCAGATACAGATCGTCGGCGTAGACGTCCCGCATGCCCTCCTGAAGGATCTCCTTGTAGCCAGGGGGACCCATACTCATAAGCGAGACGCTTCCGCCGTGGCGGATTTTCGTCTGCAGCGCCGCCCGGAGTGCGAACTTGTCGTTGGGGTTCATTACCGTCGGCGTCTTTCCCCGCTCGAGATGCCCGTCTTCGTCGAAAGAGACTTTCCCTTCTCGGAAGTCGGGGACACCTTTGGTTACGACGAGTGTGTTCATTGTTAGCTTGACACCTGTACTATTCAGTTCGCCCGGTTGTTAATAATTTTTCCTGCAGATGGTGCAGCGCTCGGAAACAACAGAGATAGACGCGGCTACTCGACCGGTAGGTGACGGAGAGGCCGCGTCGTTACGTGCGTCCAGCGCGGCCGGGATCGACGTCGATGGCGTCGACCGGGCAGACATCGACACAGAGCATGCAGTCAATGCACTGGTCTTCGCGGGTCGGGTTCGCTTTGATTTCGCTCTCGGGGTGGTCGGGCGTATCCACCCACTCGAACACGTCGACAGGGCAGTCCTCTAGACACGCCCCGTCGGCGAGACAGATGTCGAAATCGACCGCCACGTGGGTGCCACGGATGCCGAGTTCTTCGGGGGGATCGGTCGGGCCCCACACGTCGACCCCATGTTCTTGACCCTCTAGCTCTCGATTTTCTTCGAAGTTCGGATCGATGGCCATTGCTATCTATCCACGTAAAGGGCCGAGCGCTTAAAACTTCGCTGCCGTTTCGTTCGTCGTCTCATCAGGGGTGAGCGAGGTATGCGACCGTTTCCTCGTCGTCGTGTCTATCGATCCGGGCGAATCCAATGCGTTCGAACTGGACGATCTCGTCGGCGGGATAGTCCAAAACAGCGGGTTCTGCGTGACCTTTGTCGTCGCCTTCCATCGTTCGAAGGCGCAACGGGACGCTTTCCTCGGCAGGAACCCAGTGGACGACATCAACGGGACCGTCCCGGACGATATCGATGCTCTCACCGGTAAACTCGAAAGCGTTTCGGGTATGCCGAACGGGGCCATACCCTTTCAGCCAGACCCGCTTCCCGTTCGGTGGAACGTCGTCGGGTTCGACAAGCACACTGTCACCGACGGGGATTTCACGGACGCCTCGCTCTTCGTGATCCGGGTGTATCGGCGGCTCCGCACACTCGGGACCGCCAACGAGCGTCTTCTCGACACCATCGCGGACGAAAAACAGCCGATCCGCCCCGTCGTCGACGAGTTCGCGGTTCTCGGCGTACACCGACGACATCGCGAGGTCGACGTTCGAAGTCGACGTACCGAGTTCGATCATCGCGTTGACGATCGCCTCGCC
>CAZWZX010000162.1:0-6128 GCA_964638655.1 uncultured Natronomonas sp. | reverse complement strand
GAGCATTCGTGTCCGTCGTGTGGGTTCGAGGCGGACAGAGACGCGAATGCGTCGTAGAACATCCTTTCTCGCGGTCTCGAACAAGTAGGAGTGGGACACTCCAAATCAATGCCTGTGGAGACTGCGCTCCCTGCGGATACACCTGTATCTGCAAAGCGCGTTTGTCGAGGGAACCTCGACAGGCTGTCAGACGCAGTCTGACAACGTCGTGGAAGCAGGAAGCCCCATCTGCTCACGGGCGCGAAGCGCCCGTTCGCATGGTCCGTGAGACCTCCGGTCTCACGCTACCCTCAAGGAGCGAACCGCGTCAGCCGTGAGCGAGTAGGGTGGAGTAGTTCACTAGGTATTTATGTACGTCGTATCTGAGGATTTCGCCATGAGCGGATCAGTCGTTCAAACAGAGTTCGAATTCACACTCCCGAAGGGATATGTCGACGATGAGGGGACTCTCCATCGGGACGGGGTAATGCGTCTTGCGACCGCCGCCGATGAAGTCAAGCCACTCAAGGACCCACGTGTCCAGTCAAACAGTGCGTACTTGACGGTCATCCTGTTGTCACGGGTGGTCACCGATCTCGGGTCTCTGAGCGAGGTAACACCACACGTGATAGAGAATCTGTTCGTTGCGGATCTGAACTATCTCCAGGAACTGTATAAGCGAATCAATCTGAGTGAGGGGGACGCCACGGATGCAGTGTGTCCCGAGTGCGGTGAACAGTTCCAGATCACGATATAATCGTCCAAAGAAAACGTACACCCGATGAGTCAGATTTTCGATACCGCGTTCGGCGATCGAATAATGCAAAGAAGACTGGAATGCGTGATCGTCGTGCACGATATCCGTACGGCCGATCTTCATCGCGGAGTCCTCGAACCGGACCCCGTCGAGATAGTGATCAAGGGACGGGGGTTTCCACCGAAAGAAGGGCAGACAGTGGAACCGAACGTCCGAGATCTCGAACAGGTCCACGGAGTGGGCGAGGTGATCGCAGATCGATTGCGGTCTCATGGATTCGATTCCATCGAGGCTGTGGCCGCGGCGGATCACGACGGACTGACGCAGGTCACTGGGATCGGGGAGGTGCGTGCCCGGGAAATCCGACAGTCGGCAGAGAAACTCCTCGGTATTGTGTGTTGAGTATGCACGCTGTATACAGCACGCCGTTCGTATCAACTGCCGAGGATATAGACGGAGTCCGTCGGACGGCCCGTGTTCGTATTGCCCGGTTTCCGTATCCATTAACCCCGTTCACTACGAAAAAGCCCACATGGAAGCGACAGCCACCACGGTGATCGACCGACCCCCGGAAGCGGTCTTCGAGTACATGGACGTCCCGGAGAACCAGGCCCGGATCTCGCCGCGGCTCTCGGCCGTCGAAACCACCGGCACGCTCGATACCGGCGGTAAACGGGCCAGCTACGTGTATCGCCTGTTCGGGCTGTCCTTCGAAGGCGAGGTTCGAGGCGTCGAACACCACCCTCCCGAACGGATCGTCTTCGAGATGAGCGGCGACATCGAGGGGCGGATCGAGTGGACGTTCGAGCCCGTAGAGGGCGGCACCCGGGTCACCTACACCGCGGAGTACGATCTCGGCTTGCCACCGCTCGTCGATCGGCTCCTCGGGCCGGTCGCCGACCGGTTCAACCGCCGCGAACTCGAAGCAACACTGGAAAACCTCAAAAACCGACTCTGACTCAGAACAGGCGATCGAGGATCGAACGTTTGATGAAGCTCTCGCGGCGCTCGCTGTGGGGCTGGACCATGACGGCCGTACAGTCGACGCTGTCGACCAGTTGATCGCTGGGGCGGCCGAACAGATCGCCGCTGAGGCCGCCGGACTCGGTGCCGGTGACCAACAGGTCCGAGTCGCCGACGAACCGCGCCAACCCGGTGACAGGGTCGTCCGTCTCGATGACCCGCGATTGGGCCGGGACGGTCAGGATCGAGATCAGCGCCGCGTGGTACTTCTCGATCGTCTCCCGGCGTCGTTCGGGGGCCCCCTCGGGAAGCGCCTGCAACAGCGTGATCCGGGCGCCTGTCTCCTCGGCGATCGCGTCCGCGATGAGCAGTTTCAACGGATCGTACCCGCCGCGCGAGGAGACGACCGCGATCTCGTCGGCGCCGTCGAAACCGCGGTCCTCGACCAACAGGACGCCGCAGGGCGCGTTCTTGAGGAACCACTGGGTTTCGCCGCGTCCGATGAGTCGCTGGTGGAACTCCTCGCGACGGCGCTCGAGCATCAGGAGATCGTACCCCTCGTAGGAGGCGAACTCGACGATCGACTCCTTGACGTCTTCTGCGGTTATTTCGCTGTAGTCGACGTACGAGCCCGCTTTCGACCGAATTTCGGGATCCATCGTCGCATCAGTGTCGGGGAGCGTCCCGCCTCCGCCCCCGCCCGATCCGGTCGCGGCCTCGGTGCCGGCCGCTGCCGTAAACCACTCCGGCGGGTTTCCCTCGAACGGTAACCACTCCGGGCTGTCCGTCCGATTGACCCGTGGGGTCCGTTCGCCGAAGACGTGGTGCGGCTGTTCGCTGAACCGGACCATCGAGACGTGGGTCGACCGGAGACGGGAGAGATCCGAGGCGATTCGAAGCATATCGCGCTGTCCCGACTCGCTCGTCTTGTCGGTGACCGCCACGAGCGCGTCGTAGGTCTCCTCGGCGTCGAAAAGCTCCCGCGTCCGCTCGATCGCCCGCTCGCCGAGTTCGCGCCGAACGCCCGTCCGTGCGGCGCCCTCGCGGTCGACGCGGTCGCGGGCGTAGACGTAGTAATACACAACAGACACCGCCGTGATCGCCGCCGCGCCGAGGAACGGGAGCGTCCCGATCTGGGTCAACACGACGAACCCTCCCGCCATCCCGAAGAGCTGTAACCACGGGTACAGCGGCGCGGTGAACACCGGTTCGTACTCGTCGATCGCCCCCTCCCGGAAACCGATCAACGCGAGGTTGACGAGAATGAAGACGATTATCTGGAAGGCGCTACCGAACTTCGCGACCTGATCGATCGGCAGGAATGCGATCATCACGAGCATCATCGCGCCGGTCACGGCGACCGCCGGCGCCGGCGTGTTGAACCGGCTGCTGACTTCCGCAAACCGGTCCGGTGCCAGGTTGTCCCGCGCCATCGCGAAGGGGAACCGCGAGGCCGACAGGAGGCCGGCGTTCGCCGTCGAGGCCAGCGCCATGAGCGCCGCGACGGTTACGGCGATGACGCCGACCGTCCCGAGGGTCTGATCGGCCGCGATCGCCATGATCGCGCCCTCGCCGTCGGACCGAAGCAGGCCGTCCTCGATCGCACCCTGAACGTCGACGATACCGACCGCGACGTAGACGACGGCGACGTACAGCGCCGTCGTGATAACGAGCGACCCGATCATCGCCTGTGGGATCACCCGTCCCGGATCTTTGACCTCCTCGGCGACGGCCGAGACCTTGATCACCCCCGCATAGGAGATAAAGACCAGCGCCGTCGCAGCCAGGAAGCCGCTGCCGCCGACGCTGAACGCCCCCTCCGTCCGTGCCGGGGTGATCCCCGACCAGCCACCGACGACGAACCACGCCATCACGACGAGCATCAACCCGACGATGACGAACTGCAGCGAACCCGTACTCGACGTGCTGACGAGGTTGAGCAGGATAAAGACGAGCGCGAGCGCGAGCGCGAGCGGGATGATCGGGTCGCCGAAAACCGGGACTTCGATCGTTTCGATCACCGGTAGCACGTACACCAGATACGGAACGCCGCCGATCAGCGCCAGCGCCCCCTTAAACGAGAGCATGAACCAGTTCCCGATCCCCGCGATCGTCCCGAGGAGCGGGCCCATCCCACGCTCGACGTAGACGTACGAACCGCCGTCTTCGGGCATCGCGGTCGCCATTTCGGAGGCCGAAAGCGCCGCCGGGAGGATGAGTATCGCGGCGACGAGAAACGCCGCCACGACCGACGGCCCGCCGACCTCGACGAAGGCGATTCCCGGCAGGATGAAGACGCCGCTGCCGACCATCGCGCCGATGGCGATCGCGGTCGTCGCAGGGAGTCCGAGATCGCGTTTGAGTCCGGACGGCATACGTGTTACACCCCGTCCCGTCCGGTCTTCGACCGAGCATGGTGCTCTGTTTGGGACCGACCGAGACGATCACGCACCGTACTGCCCGCGACTGCGCGACACTCGAAACGTCGATGAACGACTGCCCTCGGACACATGTACTATTATGAGGTATGTCCTTGTCCGAATTGCATGTACCGCCTGACTAGTTAGGATCGAAGGCCTTGTTATCAGGAGTCTATCCTAAGATGCGGGGGATTCGGTCGCAACCGCAAACATGTCACGGGATATTTCGGACGCCGTCCTCGAGGGAGATCCCTACGAGCAGGCTGCAGCACTCACGAGACGAGTGTTTCCCGTCTCGCTCGACGGGAAGATCCGGATCTGCTGTCTGATTTTATTGAGCGCGGTCGGGTTCGCGCCCGCGATCGCCCTCCGACGGGCGTTGATCCGAACGGTCGAACCGACGGCCGCCTCCGAGACACCCGCGTTCGTGGCGGTCGGCGGACTCGGCGTCGTCCTCACGTTCCTGTTCGGGCTCGCGTTCGTCCGACTGCGGCTGTCCGTCCGCGACCGCGATCTCGATTTCGAGTCGGCGGCACATCTCATCCGGGTCGAGGACCTGCTCATGACGTTCGCCGTGTCGACGGGGATCCTTTTCGTTACAGTTCCGCTCTTTCTGGCGGTCTTGGGCGCTTTCTCGCCGGATTCGGTCATCTGGCTCTACGAGCGCGACGTCCGAGTGTATCGGCCGTCGGCGAACCCCCTGGCGAACACCGCTCTCGTTTCCGGTGGGGGCGTCGTTTTCGCGGCCGTCCTGTTCGTTCTCAACGTCGTGACTCGCCGGTAGCCGAACGCACTGTGATCCGCGGATCGCCGACCGGCGGGCGCCGCTCGTGGCCCCGAGCGGACGCATTCGACAGGCCGTATCACCGCACGAAACGCGGCTCGTATCGACAATCCACACTAGTTTGGATCTCTTTTAATAACGTGTCTACCCGAAGTAAAGAATGGATCATGTCGCAAAGCATGGCGTTGCCATCGAAAACTGAATCGCTCGTCGCGCTCCAACAGGAGGGGCCGACGCAAACGGAGATCTTCGAATGGATCTTCACGGATCCGGTCCTCGCGAGTTCGCTGTACGTAAATATCGCGCTCGCGGGGCTGTCGCTGCTTTTCTTCGTCTTCCTGACGAAGGACCTCGATGACCCCCGCGCGAAGCTCATCGCGGTGTCGGCGCTTTTGGTCCCGACCGTCTCCGTCGCGAGCTACACTGGTCTTGCGTCCGGATTGACGATCGGCGTTCTCGAGATGCCGGACGGACACGCCGCCCAAGGCGCGTCCGTAATGATGGGCGGCGAATCGTACGACGGAGTCGTCACGATGTGGGGTCGCTATCTCACGTGGGCTCTATCGACGCCCGCCATCCTGCTCGCGCTCGGGCTGCTGGCGGGTGCTGACGGGACGTCGATCTTCACCGCCATCACGTTCGATATCGCGATGTGTGTGACGGGGCTCGCCGCGGCGCTGACGACCTCGAGCCACCTGCTCCGGTGGTTCTGGTACTTCATCAGCTGTGCGTGTTTCGTCGTCGTGCTGTACATCCTGCTCACCCAGTGGCCGAAGGCAGCCGAGGCCGCCGGTACGGCTGACATCTTCAACACGCTGAAGCTGTTGACCGTCGTGATGTGGCTCGGCTACCCGATCGTCTGGGCGCTCGGCGTCGAGGGAATCGCCGTCCTGCCGGTCGGCGTCACCTCGTGGGGCTACAGCTTCCTCGACATCGTCGCGAAGTACATCTTCGTGTTCCTGCTGCTCCGATACGTCGTCTCCAACGAGAGCGTTGTTTCGGGCAGCATCATGCCGTCGGCGACGGGCGCACCTGCTGACGACTAATCGGACCGCGACCTGTCGATTCAGTTTTTTTGGACGCCGTGTTACGGACGGACCGAAACGCATAAACTCGGGACCGACCGACGTATGACCGAGCCGAGGTAGCCTAGCCCGGCCAAGGCGGTTGCTTCGAGAGCAACTGTCCGTCAGGACACGTGAGTTCAAATCTCACCCTCGGCGCT
>CAZWZX010000161.1:0-6187 GCA_964638655.1 uncultured Natronomonas sp. | reverse complement strand
CAGCCCCTCGTCGCCAACGTAGACGACATCGTTCATCCGGGCATCGAGATCGGTCGCAGTTACGACCGGACCGCTGACGCTCTCGATTACGCCCTCGTCTGTAGTTTCGCTTGCAGTTGCTTGACTCATGATTACTCGTCCATCAGATCGATGCCGATGGCGCGTTTGATCTGCTCGCGCAGATTCCCCGAACCGGCGCCGCCACCCAGCGTGACGACGACCGGTTCGACACTCGTTTCGACCCGCTGTCGGACTGTACGTGAGAGATGCTCGACGTCCTCGTCGTGCATGACGACGATCCCGACGCCCTCGTCTTCGAGCGCCGACGTGACCGCCTCGTCGAGCCGCTCGTCTTTCTCCGTATCGGGGACGTTCTCGAACCGTCGAACGCCCGCGAGCCGGAACCCGGTCGTGAAGTCCGGGCTTCCGACGACGGCGATCTCCTGGCTCATTGTATCAGCTCCGTTTCGATCTCCTCGACGGAGAGTCCGGCCTCGCGACCGCGGGCGATGGCCCGGATGTTTTCGATCTCCCGTTCCTTTCCGAGGATATACGCGAGGACGGGACACACCGAGAGCGGATACCGGTTCGACAGTTTCCCGGAGTACTCGAGCAAGGCGGTGTTGAGCGCGTGCTCGAAGCCGATGAGGCTCGTCGCCTCCTCGAGTTCATCGAGCGCGTCGGCGAGGTCGGAGCCGTAACTGCTCTCGCGGATCGCGGTCACCAGTTCGTCGGTGTTGGAGGCGAGCCCTCTGAGCTCCTCGGCGTCGAACAGCCGGCCGCCCTCGATGAAGTACTCCGAGGGGTCGACGTCGGCGCCACTTCGGGCGATCCGGAGCGCGTTCCGGAGGTTCCGGAAGTCGATCTCGGCCTCGAGGAACTCCCGATAGAGCGCCGTCGGCGTGTCCGGTTCGGTCCCACCGATATCGTCGAGCAGGTGTCCGTAGAACGCTCGGTCGACGGCGTTCTCGAGCGGGACGAGAACGTCGGAGTTTTGGAAATCCTCGTAGGCGTCCTCGAGCGGTTCACCGAAGATGGTTCCGTCGAGGACCTCGATGGCGTCCTCGATCGTCGCCGCCTCGACGAGCCGATCGAACGTCCGACCGGAGAGCTCTCCGGTCCGGATGAGATCGTCCTCGATTTCGTCGGCGTCGGTCTCCGTATAGATACCGCGGATGACCGTTTTGACGTTCCAGGCGTCGAACTTCCGGAGGTAGTTAGCGATGTAGCCGTACAGCGGCCCCTCCGCCCACGTCAACAGGTCGTCGAAGTGCTTCGAGAGGTTCCGGTTCAGCGCGTACTCGATGAGATCGACGCCCGAGTGACGGGTCCCGAGGCTGTTCATCTCGGTCTCGTACTCGGATTCCTCCATGAACCGGGCGATCGCGCCCGGACCCATCCGGACCAGCTTCCGGTAGTCGTCCTCGTCGAACAGCTTCGCGCGTCGGGAACGGACCCTCGCGGTGACGTACTCGTAGTTCGAACTCCCTTCGGTTTTGACGCTCATTCTTCGAAGAGGCGCGCGCTGATATCGCGCAGGTTCTCCTCCCAGACGTCCTCGAGAACGGAGTCGAACGTGTTGTTCACTCGAACGCGGGAGCCGTCGGCCTCGACGACGACGCCGCCGAGACAGTCGACCGGTTCGCCGACCTCGAAGCTGTCGTGGTCGGCGACGATCGTCTCCAGTAGCTCCTCGTCGTCGGCTCGACCGCGGACCCGAACGGAGTCCGTATCGAACGCCTCGATGGCGGCGTCGAGAAGCGACCGGGTCAGCTGTTCGCGTTCGTCGCCGTCGATGTCGGCGATCTGTGCTTCGATGTCATCGTGGACGTCCTCGAGAAGCTCGCGGCGGGCCTCGAGACGGGCCTGTTTCGCTTCGAGTTTCGCGCCGGAGAGCTTCTGTTCGCGCTCCTGACTGATCTCGCGTTCGGCCTCGCGTTCGGCTTCGGAGACGATCTCGTCGGCCTCGCGTTCGGCTTCGGAGACGATCTCGTCGGCACGCTGTTGGCCCTCCTCCGATATGTCCTCTGCACGTGCGCGGGCTTCTTCTCGGATGTCCTCTACGACCGTATCAAGGCTCATTGTTTGAATAAAAGGCCCGTTTAGAGGGTCAGGAAGACGACGACCAGCGCCAGGATGACGAGCGTCTCCGGAAGCACCGTCAGGATCAGTCCCTTACCGAAGAGGTCCTCGTCTTCGGCCATCGCACCGACCGCCGCCGCGCCGATGCCGCGCTCGGCGTAGCCCGCGCCGAACGCCGCGAGGCCGACCGCGAGCGCCGCCGCCGCTGTCGCGTCGATGGCGGGACCGCCCGCTTCGGCGCCGTTCTGAAGTACCGGTGCAACACTGCTGAGGATCGTAGCGAGTTCGAGTGCAAACATTGGTTGTTGTTCCGTTGAGTGGATTGACTGCTATCCGAACAGTCCGATATGTTCGTACAGAGTTCATAAAACTTCCCAAACGCCGCCGCGGCATCCGTGTGAACTGCGCACAGACGCGCCGCTATCGGAGTTTTCTGTGCCGAACACGGAGGGACAGATCCGGACAGCCCGACGACCGGTCAGTCCTCCGTCGTGTGTTCGCGCTCGTATCCGAACGGTTCGAACGGTTTGCCGCCGCCCTCGTAGAACTTGTTGAAGAACTCGACGTACTCGAGACGGATCCCCTGTAGACCGGCGCTCGTAATGCCGAGGATCAACACGAGGATGTGGCCGAGCACGAATAGCACGGCGGCGACGAGCAGCGCGATGGCGAGCATGACGCCGCTCTCGACGTTCAACAGTCCGGAGAAGATCACGTTCTCCGCGGCGACCTGGTCGAGCCCGCCGGCCTCGTTGTAGATCAACACGAAACCGCCGGTCTCCGGATCGGTCGCCGCCCCGAAGACGAGCAGGTTGACGGCGAATGCCATTCCGGCCTTCGCCAACAGCACGGCCGAGATCCGTGTGTACGAGAGGATGTTCACCAGGACGTTGAGGCTCTCGACGGCCCCGATACCGCCCTCGGCGTAGACGAGCATCACGAAGCCGACCGCGGCGAGAACGAGCGCCGCGGTTCCGACTTCGGCCGGGAACCCACCGAAACCGAGCGAGTAAGCGACCTGCCCCGCTTCGATCGTCTCCCCGTTCGGGAGCGTCGCGCCCGTCCCGTTGAAGATGGCGTATATAAACTCCGGTTTGAACGCCGAGAGGCTCGTGCTGAAGACCCACGTCCAGACGCCGACCATCAAGAAGAGCCACGAGAAGTTCTCGAGGATCGCCTCCGTGACGCCGTGTGAGAGGTCGTCGATGAAGCCGAAGACGTATCCGACAGTCAGATGGAGGACACCGAGCACGAGGCTGACGACGATCCACGCCTGCGCGAAGGCGAGGTTATCCGGCGATAGCCCCTTCTCCATCGGCGAACCGCCCTCGCCGAAGACGACGTAGCCGAGTTCGTGAAGGCCGAAGAACTCACCGTACAGGACGCCGAATATGATCGTGAAGACGCCGGCCCAGACGGCGACGCCGCCGAGGCTCTTAAAGCCCGGACTGTCGAAGTTCGAGAGCAGATACCAGCCCATCAGACAGTAGAGGATCCCGTACCCGACGTCCCCGATCATGAACCCGAAGAAGGCCGGGAACGTCAAGAACAGGACGAGCGTCGGGTCGAGCTCGTTGTACTTCGGGCGGTTGATCACGCCGACGAGCATCTCGAACGGTTTCGCGCTCGCGCGGTTGTCGGGGATCACCGGCGGCGAGCCGCCGCTCATCTGCGTGCCGCCGTCGGCGACTGCCTCACCCTCCTCGTGGCCGCCGTCGGCCTCGAGCGCCTCACGTTCGTGAGCGTGACCGTCCTCGTAGGAAGCCCGCTCGAGTTCGTCGACGTCGACGTGGTCGCCGACCCGCGAATCGAGCGTCTCGGCGAGTTCGTCGTACCGTTCCGTCGGGATCCAGCCCTCCGCGACGAAAGCGTTTTTCGTCGTCGCGAAGGTCAGCGGCGCCTCCCGCTTTTGGACCTCGATCGAGAGTTTCTCCTCGGCCGCCAACAGGAAGCCGGCGACCTCGTGTTTTAGGTCCTCGAGTTCGTTTTCGACGGTCTCAAGCTCCGATTCGATCGACCGCTGCCGTTGTCGGAGGTCATCGATGTACGCTTCGGGACTCGTCGCCTCGCCCGCCCCGCCGAGATCGGGGATCTCGTAGGCCGAAAACGCCGCCCCGACGAGAACGTCCTCGGGGTCGACGTCCGGGTACAGAAAGAGGGCGACGTACTCGCCCTCGGCGTAGAGTTCGTACGCCTCGACCGACTCGGCCGCTTCGAGCGCGCGCTCGATCTCGTCGGCATCGCCCTCGCCGACGGTGACCGAAAGCGAGTCGTATCCGGCGAGCAGATCGAGATCGATCCCGAGCTCGGCGAAGGGCCGGGTTCCGTCGATCTTCTCGTCGATCGAGCGGAGTTCGGTCCGCAGTTCGGAGCGCCGATCGTCGAGGTCGTTGACGCGCTCGCGGGCGTTCTCCAGTTCCGTCTCGAGTTCGTCGTCGTCGATGATCCGAGTCCGGCCCGCGTCCTCCGCGGAGATATCGAGCGTGCTCTCTAAGGCCCGGACGGTGACGAGCTTACTGGCGGCGTCCTCGGCGCCCTCGATTGGGTCGCCGGGGGAAAAGCCCTCCCAGCTACCGTCGTAGTCCGTGATGTGAACCAGGTTCAGTTCGTGAACCGCCTCGATGGCCTCGTCCATGACGCGTTTGGATCCCGTCACCGAGACCCGGCTCATCCGTTTCGGTCTAAGACTGGACATTCACCGCCTCCCGAAAGAGATCGACAGCGTACTCGACCACCTCGTCTCTGTTCTCTTCGGCCCGCGAATCGAGGGCAGCACGCTCGGCCTCGCCCGCCTCGAGGATCTCCTCGCGCTCGGATTCGATCTCCTCGCGCGCTTCCTCGAGCCGTTCTTCCTTGAGTTTTTGTGCTTCCTCGTGGGCGTTCTCGCGGATGCGGTCCGCTTCCTCGCGCGCCTCGGCGATGCGCTCTTGGCGCTCGGCTTCCGCCTCGGCGACGATGTCGTCGGCCGCATCCTCGGCCTCCTTGATTCGGTCAAGAACCTCTGGCCTGGCCATAATTATATCATCTGTCGGTTCGGAAAGCGGCTATTTGGTAGTTGCGAAACGGATCCGACGCATCCGAGTCGAGAAATCGAACCGTGACGGAGCAAAAACGGAAGCGGGCGGAACGACGGCCGAACGCGTCAGTCGATGTAGCCGAGAGCGTCCTCGATCCGGCCGAGTTCGGGACCGGTCGTCTCCTCGCCGGCTATGTAGCCGCTTCCGTTCGCGATCAGCCCCGACCCCACGAGCGGGCCGCCGTAGTTTATCGTCCCGATATCGGCGTAGACGCCGAACAGCTCCTCCAGAAAGTCGAGCTTCTCGTCGGTCGTCTTCGGGTGACAGAGCACGCCCCTGTCGGTGACGGCGGCTGCGGTGCCGACCGTTCGCACGTCGGCGATCATCCCGCGTTCGACGGGTACCTCGAGGGCGTCGGAGACGGCGGTGAGGGCCTTCCGGGAGAGATCCGGGTGGACGAACGCGCCCTCGTCGTTCGCGAGGACGACGTTTCCGGCGGCGTTGATCCGCCCGGGGAGTTCGACCACGGGCAGGTCGGTCTCTTTTTCGATGCGATCGCGTTCGCGGTCGGTGACGCGCTCGCTGACGAGCAGTCCGTTCTCGTTGCCGACCGCGAGCGCGCCGACCGTTCCCGAGCCGGCGACCGTCGTCGGGATCGCGGGCACCTCCAGTTCCGACTCGAAATCGCCCAGTAGCGACTCCTCGATGTCGGGACGGACGAGCAGACAGTCGTCGGTCGCGCGCGCGAAGACGCCGACGTACGCGGATCCGGAGAGTGCCGCCCGGAGCACGTTATGCGGTCTCTGCCTCGACGACGGCCTCGCCGGCCTCCTCGAAGCGGGCGGCGCGCACGCGAAGCTTTCGCGGCGGTTTGGCTCGCCCGCGCTCCCAGACCGTCTCGTTGATCGAGGGATCGAGTCGGACGGCGTCCTCGTCGACGTTGAAATGCTGCGCCAGATGCGAGCGGACGAGGCTCATCGCCTTGTCGGCCCGCCTGGTCTCCGATTCCGCGAGGACGTCCCGAAGCGGGACAGTCATGACGCGCTCGTCGAATTCGGCGCTCATTCGTCCGTGTCACTCCGACGCCA
>CAZWZX010000160.1:0-6199 GCA_964638655.1 uncultured Natronomonas sp. | reverse complement strand
TAAGGATAACGGACTTCGATGATATATGCGATCACTCGCAGCCGCGGACGACCGGATCGATGCCCACACGTTCCCCGCGACCGCCGAAGAACTCATCACCGAGTACGGCGACGTCGAACTCGAACTCCCGAACGGCGAGGGCGACGAAACGTTCGGCGACGTGTTGGCCCGTCTGGGCGAGACGACGTTTGAAAGCGCCGAGGACGCCCGTCTCGGGATCTACTCAGCCGTCTCGAAGGACGCGATCGGTCGGCAGAACTACTCAGATCGGGACGCGCCGTCGATCGGTGAGGACGGCCCCGAGTCAGTCTCCTTTTGAAATCGGCCGAGCGATCAGACGCCCGGGACGCCGAAGGCGCCGATTCCGAGTCCGAACACCGAGTTCACGATAACGAGGATCACGAGCGCCGAGAGCCACGCGATGATCCCGATGAGCGCCGCCTTCGTCCATCCGCCGGGGTAGCGCCAGTTGATGACCCACACCCAGACGACGAGCGCCAAGAGCGTCCCGATCAGCGGTATCCACGAGAACAGCGCCCATCCGATCGCGCCGACCAGCGCCGTCACGACCGCGTGGCTGTAATCTTTGACGTCGACGACGATGCTGGCGCTGATGTAAATGGCCAGGCCGCCGACGAGCAATGCGACGAGAAACGCGACGATCGAGCCGAGGAAGGGGACGACCATTTCGCTTCCCCCTACACCGACAGGGCATAAACCGTTGGTGGCCACCGGAAGCGGATCGGTCCGATCAGACCTCCGAGAGTCGCTTCAACACGTCCGGAGCCGCCTCGAGGGCGTCGTCGAGCGCCTCGGCGTCGGGACCGCCCCCCTGTGCGAAATCCGGCGGACCGCCGCCGCCGCCGCCGACCCGATCGGCGAGTTCGCTCACGACCGCCCCGGCGTTGATCTCGACGCCGTCGGGGACCGCGACGACGAAGGTCGCGCCGTCGAGGCCGCTACCGATGACCGCGACGACGCCCTCCTCGACGAGGGCGTTCGCCGTGGCCCGGAGTTCGTCCATGTCGGCGTCGACGCGTTGGATCACGGCGGTCGCTTCGCCGAGTTCGACCTCTTCGCCGCCGCTGTCGCCCTGCGCCCGGACCGCCGCGAGCTGTTCTTTGAGTTCCTCGATCCGTTTGCCCCGCTGTTTCCACTCCTCGAAGAACCGCTCGGCGGTGTCGGGGACCTCCTGTGGCGAGACGTCGAACGTGTCCGCGGCGGCGTACAGCGCGTCCTCGGATCGTTGGGTCGCCTCGATGGCGGCGTCGCCGGCCGCGAAGACGAGGCGTTCGACCCCGTCCTGGATCCGCTCGCTGGAGAGGACCTTGATCGCTCCGATATCGCCGGTCCGGAGCACGTGCGTCCCGGCACAGGCCTGGACGTCGTCGCCGACGTGGATCAACCGCAGGTTCTCTCCCGGCGGGATTCCACCCTGATATAAATCGAAGCCGTGTTCGTCCTCGGCCTCGCGACGCTTCGGCCACTCCTGTTTGACGGGGCGGTTGTCGGTAACCACCTCGTTGGCGACGCGCTCGATGCGTTTGACCTCCTCGCGGGAGATCCGCTCGTAGTGGCGGATATCGAACCGCGAGGATTCGGTCCCCTTCTGTGCGCCCGCCTGTCGGACGTGGTCGCCGAGCACCTCGCGGGCGGCGTAGCCGATGATATGCGTCGCCGTGTGGTGTTGCATAAGCCGCTTTCGGCGCGCGGCGTCGATCTGGCCCCGGACGAAATCGCCCTTCCCCGGGTCGCCGTCCGTCCGGTGGAGGACGACGCCGTCGAACTCGCGGACGTCCGTCACCTCGACGGTGACGTCCTCGCCCGACAGCGTTCCGATGTCGGCCGGCTGGCCACCGCCCTCGGGGTAGAACATCGTCTGATCGAGAACGACCTCGTAGCCGTCCCCGTCGTCGCGTTCGATGACCTCGAGGACGACCGCCTCGAACTCGGTCCGTTCGGGTTCGTCGTAGTAGAGCTTCTCCGTGTCCGGCAGCTCCGCGATCCGGTCGTGATCCAGCGCCGCCGTGTCCGTCCCCTCGTCGGCGCCGCCCTCGTCGCCGTGCCGGGCCGCGACGAGCGAGTAGAAATCGTCCGGCACCTCGACCTCGACGCCGTAGTCGGCCGCGATCTCCTCGACCATGTCGGGCTGGATGCCCCGGCTATCGTAGAGTTCCAACACCTCCTCGAGCGGGATCGCCTCGCCGCGCTCGGCGTAGTCGTCGGCCAATCGCTCGACCTGTCTGCCGCCGCGTTCGAGCGTTTCGCGGTACTTTTCGACCTCCGTCCGGACGATGTCGCGGATCGTATCGCGGTTGCGGTAACCGAGCCGTTCGGCCTGCATATCGACCAACTCGTCCAGCGGCGCGTCGACGCCGAGGGTGTCGACCATCCGCTTCGTCCGCCGCAGGACCATACGGGCGAGATACCCCGTCGAGACGTTCGAGGGGACGATCCCGTCGCCGAACATGTACGCGAGCGTCCGACAGTGGTCGGCGATCGCGTAGACGGTTTCGAGCGGTTCGACCAGTTCGCGGAGCCGTTCGGTCGAGACGCCGAGCGCGTCGGCGATGTCGTCTCTGGCCGCCTCCACGTCGTCGACGTCGTCGATATCGAGCTGACCGGAGAGTCTCGCCGCGCGGTTGACGAGTTCGGCCTCCTCGTCGGTGTACTCCAGTCCCGCGTTCCCCTTGAGAAACGAGATCATCTCCGGGTAGATCGCCTCGTAGACGGTCGCCGTCCCCTGGGACATCCACGTCCACCGCTCGAGCCCGTAGCCGGTGTCGACGATGTAGGTGTCCATAAACGAGTAGGTGTTCCCGTCCTTGAGCTCGTACTCGCCGTCGGGGTCCCGCTCCATGCACATGAAAACGAGCGTGGCGAGTTCGAGCCCGCGGTAGATCACCTCGATCGCCGGGCCGGCGTTGCCGCCGCCGACCCACGGGTCCTCGATGTAGGTCACATCGGCGATGTCCGCGCCCAGCGAATCGAGCAGTTTATCGCAGTACTTGACGGTCTCGTTCTTCCAGTAGACCTCGCCCTCGTAGGCGTACTGACCGGGACTCTCGATGTCCTCGCGGGCGTTGAAGGCGTGATGGGCCATCATCTCGAAGGCCATCGTGTGTCGCCCCGTCTTGCCGACGTTGTCGATGTCCTGCATCCGGATACAGGGCTGTGAAACCGTCAGGGGGTTGGCCGGCGGCGGCGTCGCCCCGGAGGTGACGAGCGGCTGGAAGTCGTAGATCGACGCCTGCGTCAGGAGGACGTCGTCGCGCCACCGATTGGCGGCGACGGGATAGGGATCGATTCGCTCGTGGCCGTGTTCCTCGAAAAACGAGAGGAAGGCCTCCCGCATCTCCTCTAAGCTGTACTCCTCGGCGAAACCGGGGTTGTCGATGAACTCGTATTCGGCACACGGCGGCTCACCGCACAGTTCCCTCTCGTGATCCCGCGTCCAGAAGTGCGCCCCACAGGACGGACACTCCTTGCGTTCGAAGCCTTCCTCGTAGAAGTACTCGAGTTGATATTCCTCGTCGAGATCGCTCATTACGCTTCGTTTGGCCCGTGATCGGCTAAAGGGTTTTCGAGTGTCCAGCGATCCGAGAAACGGACTGGAGGTCGTTTCGAGGGACGCTCGGCCGACAGAGCCGCTCGCTCTCCCGTTTCGCTTCGATCACTGCGTTCCGAGTTCGGCGACGTCCTCGGCGGTCGGCTCGTCGGGGAGCCCCTCGATACAGGCAAAACAGAGGAAATGTTCGGTCCCATCGCCCAATTCGAGGGTCATCCCACCGGTACCCTCCGGGTCGGACGACCAGATTCCGGCGATGCCACCGCCGATGTGGACGGACTCGCCACAGGCCTCACAGGGGTCACTCGCCATGATCCGGCTAGGCATGGAAGGCTCAAAAGCCGTCGGGTCGCGCGGGCGGGGCGAACCTCCAGCATGGTTCCGCAACGCTACAACTCCAGCATGGTTCCGCAACGCTACACGGGGGGATGCAGGGCCACCCCGTCGAGAACGAGCGCGAGGGAGGCGAGCGCACCGACGGAGAGGGATGCCCAGATCGGCACGGTGACGACGTGGCCGACGACGAGAGCGAGCAACAGCAGGATCGGAATCGCCGCGAGCAGGAGATCGTATCTGGTGAGCTCCGAGGGATCGAGGAACTGGATTTCGTCCGGCCGTACCGGACGGACCGTACCGGGTATGTCACTACGGGGTTGTCGTTCTGACATTCTGTACCACCTCTGTCCGTTGTTAGTTTCCACCCCGATTTAAATTTTTTGCCGATAAGTTATGAATAACTTATTGAAAACTTCTAAAAAAATCCTCTAAATAGTCCAAAAAGAGTCACGGAAATGAACTCACAAATTCGAAGTGACGTTAAGAATGATAGGTCGCCGACCTTTCGGTCGGTTCTGTTCCCCGAAACCGATGATCGGCGGCAAGTATCCCCAGCATTTCGTCCGCCCCGGGAGCGTTACTCCGCCGGTTGGCGAAGCGTTATGTCCGCAGAACGGTGAGTGGGGACGATGGCGGACGTTGCCTGGGACGACGACGATCCCTTCGAGGAACAACGCGAGAACGCGGAGGATCCGATGCGTCGGCTCTTTGCGGTGTACGGCCGGCCGAACGCCGGCGCGGTGAGCGTCGGGATCGTCGCCAGCGTCGCCGCCCGGTTGCTCGATCTCCTGCCGCCGATCATGCTCGGGTTGGCGATCGACGCCGTCTTCTACGACGATCAGGCCTTTTCGCTTTGGCTGGTCCCGAACGCATGGATCCCGGCCGACGAGACGACGCAGTTCTGGATCGTCATCGGGATCATCGCGGGCGCGTTCGCGCTCGGGGCGGCGTTTCACTGGGTCCGGAACTGGGGCTTTAACTCCTTCGCACAGAACATCCAACACAGCGTCCGAACGGACACCTACGACACGATGCAGCGGCTCAACATGGGCTTTTTCGCCGACAAGCAGACCGGCGAACTGATGTCGGTGCTCTCGAACGACGTCAACCAGCTCGAGCGCTTTCTCAACGACGGGTTGAACTCGGTGTTCCGACTCGGCGTGATGGTCGTCGGGATCGGCGGCGTGTTGCTGTATTACAACTGGCAGCTCGCGCTCATCGCGCTGCTTCCGGTGCCGCTCATCGCGGGCTTTACCTACCTGTTTATCAGGGTCATCCAGCCGAAGTACGCCCGCGTCCGGTCGTCGGTCGGGACGGTCAACTCCCGGTTGGAAAACAACCTCGGCGGGATCCAGGTGATCAAATCCTCGAACACCGAATCCTACGAGTCCGAGCGCGTCGAGGACGTCTCGACGGAGTATCTCGACGCCAACTGGAGCGCGATCAAAACGCGGATCAAGTTCTTCCCCGCCCTCCGATTGCTCGCCGGGATCGGCTTCGTGATCACGTTCCTCGTCGGCGGGCTGTGGGTCTTCACCGGAAGCGCGCCCGGCCCGCTCACGGGGGAGTTGACCGTCGGCACCTTCGTCGTCTTCATTCTCTTTACCCAGCGGTTCATCTGGCCGATGGCCCAATTCGGTCAAATTATCAACATGTACCAGCGGGCCCACGCCTCCGCCGAGCGGATCTTCGGGTTGATGGACGAACCCGACCGACTAGGGGTCGATCCCGACGCCGAAGCGCTCGTCGTTCGGGACGGCACCGTCGAGTACGACGAGGTCACGTTCGGATACGACGGCGACGAGGGCCCGATCGTCGAGGGGATCGACTTCACCGTCGAGGGCGGCGAGACGCTCGCGCTCGTCGGTCCGACCGGGGCCGGGAAATCGACCGTGCTGAAGCTGCTGTTGCGGCTCTACGACGTCGACGAGGGCGCAATCCGGATCGACGGACAGGATATCAGAAACGTGACGCTCCGATCGCTTCGCGAACAGATCGGCTACGTCGGGCAAGACACGTTCCTCTTTCACGGGACGGTCGAAGAGAACATCACCTACGGGACCTTCGACGCCGACGAGCGGGCGGTGATCGAGGCCGCCAAGGCCGCCGAAGCGAACGAGTTCATCGAGAACCTGCCGGAGGGCTACGACACGATGGTCGGCGAGCGCGGCGTCAAACTCTCCGGCGGCCAGAGACAGCGGATCTCGATCGCCCGGGCGGTGTTGAAGGACCCGGCGATACTCGTCCTCGACGAGGCGACCTCCGACGTCGACACCGAGACGGAGATGCTGATCC
>CAZWZX010000159.1:0-6221 GCA_964638655.1 uncultured Natronomonas sp. | reverse complement strand
CCGGCAACCTCGTCGGCCTCATCTCGAACGCCGACGTCATCCGATCGCAGATCGAGCGGGCGACCCCCGAGAAGGTCGGCAAACTCAAACGGACTCTCGAGAGCATCCACGGCGTCGAAGCCAGAGAGGAGCGCCGGACCGTCGCACTCTCCGAATTGCGGCCGACCCAAACCAAGGTCTACACCGACGAACTCGAGGGTCGCCGGTACGAACTCGAGAACGGACTGGCGGAGCCGCTCGTCGTGATCGACAACGCCGGGACGCTCCTTTTGGCCGACGGTCACCATCGGGTCAAGGCGGCTGCCCAGCTCGGTATCGAAGCGATGGACGCCTACGTCGTCCGGCTGGACACGCGAGTCGATCTCGGGATGGCCAAAACCGCTCGCAAGAGCGATCTCGAATCGATCGACGACATCGAGGAAGTCGACTACGCACATCATCCTCTCGTCGAGACGACCGAACGGCTTCAGGACTCCGATTGAACCCGTCGTTTCGATTTCCGCTTCGATTCCGGTGATATGGGGCGAGTCGGTCCCCCGGATCCGTCGGAAGCGGGAGGTCTAAGTGTACAGGCGAAGGAGTGAAAGACAATGCGTTTGAGGAGCCCCGTCGCTTTGCTCTCGGCGGCGGTCATCGGTGTGTACGTCCTCGTTATTGTCGGCGCAACGGCGGCGCTCGCCGACGCCGCGGCCGCGTGTCAGGGATGGCCGCTCTGTAGCGGCGACCTTTCGAGCCCCGACGTTCTGATCGCGCTCTTTCACCGCGCCGTCGCCGTCGTCGTCGGCCTCCTCGTGGTCTCGGCGGCGGTCGTCGGCTGGTCGAGCGCCGCCCGTCGCGTGAAAGCGGCCCTGGCCGTGGCCCTCGTTTTGTACCCGATCCAGGCCGCGATCGGTGCTTCCCTCCCGGCCGGGAGGATCATCGAGAGCCTCCATCTCCCCGCCGCGATGGTCATCTTCGGGGCGCTCGTCTTGGCCCTCGCGTGGCGTCTCGAGGCCGAAACAGGAACCGACGACGTACCGGAAGCGGTACCCGACCCGGAGCCTCCGTCGCCAGTCCCCGGCGAGGGGGACTCCCCGCCGTCCGCGCTCGTCCGTTCACAGTCCACGGCAAAGCGACTCAAAGCCACGGCAGGTGCGTACTTCCGGCTGATGAAACCGCGGCTGATGTGGCTGCTCTGTCTCGTCGCCGGCGCCGGGATGGTGCTCGCCGGCACACCGGCCGTCCGGACCGTCCTTCTCACCCTCGGCGGCGGGGTGTTGGCGATCGGCGCCTCCGGTACGTTCAATCACGTCCTAGAGCGGGATATCGACAGACGGATGCAACGGACGTCCGACCGTCCGCTCGCGACTCACGAGGTCCCGGTCCGGAACGCACTTGCCTTCGGCGGACTGTTGACCGTCGCATCGCTTTGGGCGTTCCTCTCGGTGAACATTCTCACCGCCGCGCTCGGACTCGCGGCGATCGTCTTCTACACCGTCGTCTACACGTTGATACTGAAACCCAATACGGTCCAAAACACCGTGATCGGCGGCGCGGCGGGCGCGTTGCCGGCATTGATCGGTTATGCGGCCGTCACGGGATCGGTCGGCCTCACGGGGTTCGTACTGGCGGGGGTCATCTTTCTGTGGACGCCCGCCCACTTCTACAATCTCGCGTTGGCCTACCGAGACGACTACGAACGCGGCGGCTTTCCGATGATGCCCGTCGTCCGGGGCGAGACCGAAACCCGAAAACACATCGTGCTGTATCTCGGCGCGACGCTTCTGGGTGCGGGAGCGCTCGCGGCCGTCTCGAGTCTCGGCTGGCTCTACGGCGTGACGACGGTTCTTCTGGGCGCGCTCTTTCTGTGGGCCGTCGTTCGGCTCCACTACGAGCAAACCGAGCGGGCGGCGTTCCGGGCCTTTCACGCTTCGAACGCCTACCTCGGGTTGGTTCTCGTGGCCGTCGTCGTCGATGGGCTCGCGCTGTAATACGCCGGCCGTTCGCGTTTCTGGTGGACAACTCTCCCGAAAATAGCTGAGTCGGTCACAAACTGCGTGGAGCCGCGGCTGCGGCCGGTGGGCATCAATCGGACTGAAAGGCGGCCATCGGTGACCCGCTGGATCGAACGATTACAGCGGGCTGTGGAGCAGTTGAATCACGATCAAAAACAGGAACGCGAACCCGAGTCCGCCGATCCCTGCGCCGACCGCGTGTGCAGTACCAAGGTCGTATCGTCGGGCCAACTGGTAGGGACCGACGAAAAGAACGACCGAGAGCACGAGCATTACGACGGCGAGCGTGATCCCCGAGAGGGCTTCGAGCGCGTCAAGCGCCTCGAAGAACTGAAGCGGTGTCGTTATCGACATGTGTCAATGTCGTTTGATGCTTCCCCTCGTACAAATACTATTCGCCATCGATTACGGATCGACCCGGGTGGTACTGCTCCGGAGCCGATCGAATAATGATGTTCCTAACCGGTCGACACAACAAGAGCTAAGTGGACCACATCGTAAAAACGTACTACTAGAACATCCCATGACAGACCCCCTTACGCTCCAGGTATCGGACGGGTTGCGATCACAGGCCGACGTGTTCTCGGAGATCTTTCTCGTGTTTTTGGTCATCGGGACGCTCGTCGGCGTGGTCGTCGTCATCTACACGTTGGCGCACGCCTACAAGTACCGCGACACCGGCGAGGACAGCGAGGGCTTCGACGCCCCACGGCTCGGCGAACTCCCGACCGGGCAAGGCGGCGGCAAAAGCAAGAAACTGTTTTTGTCGTTCGGCCTCAGCGCGGTCATCGTCATCAGCGTGGTCGTGTACTCCTACACGCTGCTTTTGTACGTCGAGTCGGGGCCGGACGAAGCCGAGATCGAACCCGACGGCAACATGGACATCGAAGTCGAGGGATTCCAGTTCGGCTGGGAGTTCGAATACCCCAACGGACAGACTGAACTCGACACGCTTCGGGTGCCGGCCGGCGAGAACCAGGTGATACGTTTACACGTCACTTCCTCGGACGTCTGGCATAACTTCGGGGTGACGGAACTCCGAATCAAGGCCGACTCGATCCCCGGACAGACCGCGACGACCTGGTTCACTGCCGACGAACCGGGTACGTATACGATCGAATGTTTCGAGCTGTGTGGCTCGGGCCACTCACAGATGGACGGTGAAATCGAAATCATGGAACCCGATGAATTCAACGAGTGGTACGACGGAGAGTACGACCCAGAAACCGACGATTCGGAGGATGACAGCTAATGGCTGAGCTACCGCCGACCAGTTCGCTCAAACGCTGGCTCGTCACGACCAATCACAAGGATGTCGGAATTCTCTATCTGTTGACCGCCACCTTCTTTTTGCTCTTCGGTGGCGTCCTCGCGTTGTTGATCCGGATCGAGTTGTGGGATCCCACCACGATCGAGCTCGCCGGTCGGGGGCTCGCCTACAACGAGGCGGTCACCGCTCACGGCCTGATCATGGTTTTTTGGTTCCTCTCGCCGTTCGCGTTCGGGTTTGCGAACTATCTGGTGCCGCTGCAGATCGGGGCTGACGATCTGGCGTTCCCGCGGCTCAACGCGCTGTCCTACTGGTTGTACGCGCTCTCGGGAGTCATGCTCGGGATTTCGTTCTTCCAGGGCGGGACGATGGACGCCGGCTGGACGCTGTACGCGCCGCTGAACATGCCGGCGTACACGCCCAGCATCGGCTCGACGGGTGCGGTTCTCGCGTTGGCGATGTTCACGGCCGGGATCACCGCCTCGACGGTCAACTTCCTGACGACGATCCATCACTCCCGCGCGGAGGGGATGGGAATCATGGACATGCCGATGTTCACGTGGTCGATCCTGGCGACGGTGTGGATGATGCTTTTCGCCTTCGCCGCACTGCTGGCGACCGGACTCATCCTCGCCTCGGACCGGATCCTCGGCAGCGTCTACTTCTCGGCGACTGAGGGCGGATCGTTGCTGTGGGGGCATCTGTTTTGGTTCTTCGGGCATCCGGAGGTGTATATCGTCTTCTTCCCGGCGCTCGGCGTCATGCTCGAGATCTTCCAGACGTTCTCGGGCAACCGGCTGGTCGGCCGGAAGTGGGTCATCATCGCGTTAGTGTTGATTTCGATCCAGTCGTTCCTCGTGTGGATGCACCACATGTATCTGACGACGATCAACCTCGAGATCAAGACGCTGATGATGGCGACGACGATCGGCATCTCGCTGCCGTTCGACCTGTTGGTGTTCGCATTGATCTATACGCTGGCGAAGGGGCGGATACGTTTTGAGACGCCGTTCCTGTTCGCTTTCGGGGCCTTACTGCTTTTCATCCTCGGAGGCATCACCGGCGTCTTCCTCGGGGCGATCGTCCTCGACTACGAGTTCCGCGGCACCTACTGGGTCGTCGCGCACTTCCATTACGTCATGTTCGGCGGCGCGACGGCGCTGTTCGGCGGGGCGTACTACTGGTTCCCGAAGATAACGGGGCGGATGTACAATGAGTTGCTCGGGAAGATCCACTTCGCGGTCTTCTTCGTGGCGTTCAACATCGTCTACTTCTCGATGTTCACGGCCTGGGAGACGCCCCGCCGTGTCTTCGAGTACCAGCAGGGGCTGGTGACGTCCCACCAGATCGGGACGATCGGAGCGTTCCTGCTCGGCTTTTCGTTCTTCATCATGTTCTACAACTTCGCGAAGAGCTACGTTTCGGGGCCGATCGCGCCGGAGAACCCCTGGGAGTTCTCCCGGACGGCCGAGTGGGCGGTGTCCTCGCCGCCGCCGTTGGAGAACTGGGAGGGACGACCCTCGTACGCGAGCGGGCATCTGGAGTTCGTCGAGCGGGCCCCCGAAGGGCAGGCGGCCACCGACGGCGGCCACGCCAGCGGCAACGAAGCGAGCGACTACGTCTTGGGCGATAAACACGCTTCGCACGCGAGCATCTGGCCGTTCGCGGCGAGTCTCTCGACGCTGGTGTTGTTGCTGGGACTGTCGGGCGTTTCGGAGTCGCTGTCGATCGATGCGGGGTCGTCGATCGCGGGGATCAGCGTGGCGCTCGAGGGGACGATCATGTATCCGCTGTTGACGGCAGTCGGCGTCGTGGCGCTGTTGTACTCCGGCGTCAAATGGGGGCTGGAAGACTTCTATGCGCCGCCGGCGGCGGTTGCGGACCGGTGGCCCTTCGATCACATCGAGAAGAACAAGCTGGGGATGTGGTTCTTCCTGGCGTCCGACGTTGTGGTCTTTGGGGCGTTCATCTCCGCGGCCATCTTCATCCGGATCCACGCCGGATGGCATTCCTGGACGCCGATCCCGGATTCGATCTTCGGGCTGGTCAACACGTTCGTACTGTTGAC
Source organism: uncultured Natronomonas sp. (assembly GCA_964638655.1). Taxonomy (GTDB): domain Archaea; phylum Halobacteriota; class Halobacteria; order Halobacteriales; family Haloarculaceae; genus Natronomonas. The sequence continues at coordinate 889 of CAZWZX010000159.1, read as the reverse complement.
CTCGTCGTTCACAGTGATTTTGGCGTTGGTCTTCTCCAGGCGGGGCAACCGCAAGGGGCTCGTCGCCAGTATCGGTGCGACGATGCTTCTGGCGTTGACGTTCATGGGCGTGAAGGCCTTCGAGTGGTGGGAGAAGATCTACGTCGATGGGGTTTACATCGGCGCGGTCGATCCGAGCCAGCCCTACAGCGCGGTGCAGGCGTCGGTGTACTTCGTGACGACGGGGTTGCACGCGGTGCACGTCCTGATCGGTGTCATCGTCGCGGCGTTCCTCATCGTCCGCGCGTACCAGGGGTACTATCTGGACGATCACCGCCCCGTGGAGTACTTCGGGCTCTACTGGCACTTCGTGGACATCGTGTGGGTGTTCCTCTTCCCGCTTTTCTACCTCTTCTGAAGCGGTTCACCGACTTTCGCTCGGTATCTTTTCCGGGATCGACGGACGCAGCCGGGAGCCGCAGTTGCTGTTCCGACTGACGGCTGTCCCGCCGATCGGTCACTCGGTATAAAAAAGCCTGCCAACACGTCGCTCTGTAACCGACCCCACCCTACTTCGCTCACCCTGACGGGTTCGCTCGTTGAGGGTGGGGCTTTGATGTGGGACTCGCCCTCAGTTGTCGCCGGGGAGGAAGGTCGTTCCTCGCCCGTACCGAACGACCTTCGGGGTCGGCGTCCCCACCATTCGGGGGCCGGGCTACTGCGGCCCGTGATACCGGCGACGTGTGCGACGGTATCACTGGATACTGCTACGGCGCCCTCCGGAAAAAATGTATCGGGGGGCGAGTCAGACGGCAGTAATCCTGTGAACTGTCACCCCCTCGTGGCGGCTTCCTCCCCGGCCTACTCGCTTCGTGCTTCCGATGTATCGGAAGCCCTCGCTCCATGAGGC
>CAZWZX010000158.1:0-6230 GCA_964638655.1 uncultured Natronomonas sp. | reverse complement strand
CCGACTTCCTCGTAGCCACCGATAGTTGCGATTTCGATTTCCATGGTTTACCTCCGAGAGATCGCCACTCGGCCGGAGGGCTGGGCGACCGGCCATAAACACGGCCGTCTGTGACGGACGCGACACCGACTGCGTCGGTGGGTTCCCGGTCGGTACCGGTCAGGCAACCGCGGTAGACACACCGCGATACTACCCGACCGACCAACTCCCGGGAACGATCGCCGGTCGCCCGTCCGAGTCCGGGGCGACCGTTGCTCGGTTACCAGATCGTTCGTCCCCCCGGCTTAAAAAGGGCGTGGGTTGGGGTTCCTCCCCGGTCAGCCGATACGAGTCCCGGGATCGTTCCCGGCGACGAACGACTCGAGACCGTCAGGTCCGAACACGGACGCCGGCGCATCGAGCGACAACAGCGCCCTGACCTTCCCGGCCATCCCGCCCGTCACGTCCGTCACGTCGCTTTCCCCGACGGCTTCGGCGACCGCATCGAAGGAGTCGATTCGTTCGATGACGTTCCCGTCCGCGTCGTAGACGCCCGGAACGGACGAGCAGAGCCCGACGCGGTCGGCCGACAGCGCTTCCGCGAGCCACACCACGAGTTCGTCTCCCGAGAGGATCGTCGCGCCCTCACGTTCGTGAACCACGACGTCGCCGTGGAGCACCGGTACGAACCCCTCCCCGAGCATCGTCTCGACACCGTGGTTTTCGATCCGTAACGTCCCGTCGACCGCCCGGGAAGCCGCCGAGAACGGGTGGATCGGAACCGCCGTGAGACCGAAATCGGAGAGGGCTTCGATCACGCCCGCGTTGAGCCGCTTCATCGATCCGTGGATCGCCCTGACCGCCGCGTCATCGTGTGTCCCCTCAGTCGTCGAAACCCCGTATTTCGCGGCGTGATGGTGACCGAAGCTGCCGGCACCGTGAACCACCACGAGCCGATCGTCGGTTCTCCCGAGCGTTTCCGCGGCCCGTTCGAGCGCGGACTCGTCGATCGTCTCCGGGGTGTCCTTTCGCGTGATGACGCTGCCGCCGAGTTTGAGAACGGTCGTCATCGTTCGGCCCGGACCCCCTCCGTGTCGAGCTCCGCCCGAAAGGCCGTCTCACACCCCGGCGTGTATTCGAGGGCGGTCCGGGTCTGTTCGGATCGGTCCAAAGCGACGATACAGCCGCCGCCGCCGGCGCCGGTCAACTTCGCGCCGAGCGCGCCGGCTTCGCGGGCCGCCCAGACCATCGTGTCCAGCGAGCGCGCCGAGACACCGAGCGCCGAGAGCAGCCCGTGATTGAAGTTCATCAGCCGTCCGATCTCCTCGAGACGGCCGTCTCCGAGCGCGCTCTCGCCGGCCCGGACGATATCTCCGATCGCCCCGACCGTATCGTCGGCGAACTCGTACTCCTCTTTGAGACCCCTGACACCGGCGACCAGCTCGCGCGTATCACCCGTGTTGCCGTCGTATCCGATGACGAACGGGATCGAGGGAACGTCACCCAACTGTCGACAGTCATCACCCTGTATCCGAACGGCACCGCCCATCGCCGAACAGAACGTATCCGCACGGGACGCCTCACCGTCTTGGACCCCGTGTTCGACCCGGTAGGCCCGATCGGCGATCGTTTCCGGGTCGAGTTCGGTCCCCAGCTCCCGGGTCGCCGCGTCGATCCCCGCGACGACGACCGCGGCCGAGGAGCCGATACCCGCACCGAGCGGGATGTCGCTCTCGACGGTGACATCGAAGCCGACGCCTCTCGCTCCGGCGGCGTCGAGAGCCTGGTCGACGGCTCCCTCGATGTATCCCATCGCGGCCTCGACGAGCGGTGTCGGGACGTCGACGTCGGGTCTTCGGTCCGTGTTTCCGCCCCACGTGACCGTGAATCCATCCAGCGTGAGATCGTTCGCCTGCACGCAGATCTGGCTATCCTCCCGGCGCTCGACGGTCACGCGGGCCCGGCGTTCGATCGCACACGGGACGGCCGGCTCGCCGTAGACGACGGCGTGTTCGCCGAAGAGATACACCTTCGCCGGCGCACTCGAAGCGGTCATACCTCCGACTCGGACGGACGGCTAAAAAGGATATCCGAACGGCGCCGGGGCGACCGCCATGATACTCCGCAGTAACACCCAAGGGGTGTACGGTGGTCCGCAGTAACACCCAAGGGGTGGCGTTCACAAACTATGACCGTGTCCGCCGAACTCCACCGTCACGTCAACGCACTTCTCGCTGACCTCACGGCGGAACACGGCGAGATCGACCTCGTCGGCCGCCGGGTCGACTGTTCGATGGACGGGTACGACCGCCTGCTGGAGACGTTCGAATCGTTCGGCGTCGTCGGTGGGGCCGGTATCCGGCTCCTCGACGGAGAACGCGTGCTTTTGGTTCGATACGAAGGCGCTTCGGGGTGGGTAGATCCCGGCGGCGGTCGCCGCCCCGGAGAATCGTACCGGGAGTGCGCAAAGCGTGGCGTGCAGCAGGCGACGGGGATCGAAGCGACTATCGACGGGCTCACGCAGGTCCACCTGCTCTATATGGACGATCCGACCGGCCGCGACCCGGTCCCGAACCCGTATCTCTCGTTTTTCGGGACGGAGGGATCCGGAACGCTCCAAGCAGGATCGGACGTGAAGTCGGTCCGGTGGTCCGCCGAGCCGCCGTCGGAGCTGTTGTACGACGAACTCGCAGAGCGACCGCTGAGCGGCTGAGCGCGCAGGAGAGAAAACTCGAAATCGGTTACGGTGCCGTCTCGAAGTCCTCGAGCGCGTACGTCGGTTCCGCGCCACGGCGATCCAGCGTCTCGTTGGCGAGCAGCCAGTAGACGACGCTCAGCGCCTTTCGACCCTTGTTGTTCGTCGGCACGACGAGGTCGACGTTCGACGTGGTGTTGTTCGAGTCACACATCGCGATGACCGGGATGCCCACGGTGATGGCCTCCTTGACGGCCTGTGAGTCACCGATCGGGTCCGTCACGACGACGACATCGGGTTCGATGTAGCCGGCGTAATCCGGGTTCGTCAGCGTTCCCGGGATGAACCGGCCGGTCCGAGCGCGAGCGCCGACCGCCTCGGCGAACTTCTCGGCCGGGAACCGACCGTACTGTCGCGAGGAAGCGACGAGGATCTGTTCCGGGTTGTAGTTCGAGAGGAACGACGCCGCCGTCCGGATGCGGCTGTCGGTCTGAGAGACGTCGAGAACGTACAGCCCGTCGGTCCGGACCCGGTGAATGAACCGGTCCATGGACTTCGTTTTCTGCTGGGTTCCGATGTGGACACCCGCGGCCAGGTAATCCTCGACGGGAATGAGGAGGTCGACCTCCTCGTCCGGCATGACGTCCTCGTCGAGCACCGGCTCGTCGTCCGTCTCCTCGGTCGTCTGGGTTTCGTCCTCGTCGGCTGCCTCCTCGGCGGCCGCTTCGGCGGTCGGTTCGTCCGCTGTGGGGTCGGCCTCCTCGGCCACCGCCTCCGGTTCGTCGAGTTCCTCGGCGATCTCGTCTTCGAGTTCGTCGAGTTCCTCGTCGAGTTCGGAGGCGTCGACCCCCTCTTCGTTATCGCTCATGCGTTTGCCTCGATTCTAATGAGTTCGTTCAGCTTTGCGGTTCGCTCGCCGCCGACCGTGCCCGTCTTGATGAACGGGGCGTCGGTCGCGACGGCGAGGTGTGCGATCGTCGTGTCTTCCGTTTCGCCGCTCCGATGGGAGACCACCGGGGCGTACCCGTTCCGAAGCGCCAACTCGATGGCGTCGAACGTGTCCGACAGCGTCCCGATCTGGTTCGGTTTGATCAGGATGCTGTTTGCCGCACCGATCTCGATCCCGCGGCGGAGTCGATCCGTGTTCGTCACGAACAGGTCGTCGCCGCAGATCAGCGGCCGGTCCGCGTCCGGACCGCCGACTCGATCGAGGAGCGCGGCGAACCCGTCGAAATCGTCCTCGTCGAGCGGGTCCTCGACGTAGACGAGGTCGTACTCCCCGATGAGATCCGCGATGTACTCGCGTTGCTCCTCGGGCGTTTTCGTCCGCTCACCGTAGTGATAGAGCCCGTCTTCGTAGAGTTCGGCCCCGGCGACGTCGAGTCCGAAGCCGATCTCGAAGCCGACTCGGTCTGCGACCGATCCGACGGCCTCGTCCATGATCTCGAACGCCTCGTGGTCCTCGATCGACGGCGCCCACGCCCCCTCGTCACCTTTGGCGGCCGGAATCCCCCGTTCAGCGAGGAGATCGCCGACTTCGCCGTGCACTTCGGCGTTCGCGAAGACGGCGTCGGCCACCGACGGCGCGCCGACCGGTGCGGCGAGGAACTCCTGGATGTGCGTCGCGTCGGCGGCGTGTTCGCCGCCGCCGATGACGTTACCGAGCGGAATCGGGAAATCGCGGCCCCGGAACGCCCCGCCGAGGTGTTGATACAGCGGGGCCCCCAACACGTCGGCGGCCGCCTTCGCGGCGGCCATCGAGATGGCGACCGCGCTGTTGGCGCCGATCGTCGAGAAATCGTCGGTGCCGTCGGCACCCCGGAGCGCCTTGTCGACGCCGCGCTGATCGCCCGCGTAGACCTGTCCCTCGATCCTCGGCACGGCGAGTTCGCGGGCCTTCGCGATCGCCTCTTCGGCGGGGATCTCGACGGCCTCGTACTCGCCGGTAGACGCTCCCGAGGGTGCGGCACCGCGTCCGAAGCCGCCGTTTTCGGTCCGTACTTCGGCTTCGACCGTCGGATTGCCCCGGCTATCGAGGATCCGACGGAGCCGTACCTCGGTGACGAGCGTCATTTCTCACCCCGACGGACCGTAAACGGCAGGGCGTCGGCGTCGTACTCCTCGGCGGCGACGAGGATCGGTTCGGTCTGGTCAGTGTCGATGAGCACCGGTGCGCCGTAGGACACCTGCAGGGCTCTCGCCCCGAGAATGCGCGCCTTCTCGTATCGGTTGGTTCCTCTCATTGGTACGGGGAGACGATATCGACGAGGTCTTTATGCGAGACGAGCATTCGCCGACAGCAGGCCCGCTCGACGCCGAGTTCGTCGAGCACCTCGGCGGGATCCTCATCGCCCTCGCGGGCCCGCTCTTTGAACTCCTCCCAGTGCTCGCCGACGACGCTGCCGCACGTGAAACACCGAACCGGTACCATCATATCTCGATCACCTCAACGGTAGGATTTCTGGTAGCGGGCCCGCGCGCCGGGACCGCCCCACTTTTTCGGTTCGGACTGCCGCACGTCGTTGACGAGCAGCGATCGATCGAAGGACATGAACGCGTCCCGGAGTTCGGCGTCGTTCGTGTGCTCGACGAGCCCACGGGCGATCGCCGTCCGGACCGCATCGGCCTGTCCGGCGAACCCGCCGCCCGAGACGGTGACCTCGATGTCGACCTCGTCGCGGAGGTCCTCGTCGGCGATGCGGAACGGTTCGAGCATCTTCAGCCGTGCCTGCTCGGGCTCCGTGAGTTCGACCGGCTCGGAGTTGATCCGAACCCGGCCGTTGCCCTCGGAAACCGTCGCTCTGGCGACGGCGGTCTTCTTTTTTCCTGACGTGTTAGTTACCATGTGACGTTAGCACCCAGTTCCTCGCTTACCTCGCCGAGCGAGACGAATTTGATGTTCGAGAGCCGATCGAGTGAGGTTCCCTCGAGGACGTCCGGGTCGGGCCCGTCGTCGCCCTCGTAGGGGTTGCCCAAGTAGACGCGGACGTTCTCGAACGCCTCGCGGCCTCGGGTCGTCTTGTACGGGAGCATTCCCCGGATCGAACGTTTGAACATTCGGTCGGGTCGTTTCGGGAAGTGCGGACCACGGTCGGAGCCGACCTCGTCGCGCTTCCGGTAGACTCCCATGATGTCGTCCTCGTTGCCGGTGATAACCGCCCGTTCGGCGTTGACCACCGCGATGCGCTCGCCGTCGAGCGCGCGTTCGGCGACCTGCGAGGCGACGCGACCGAGTATACAGTCTCGAGCGTCGACGACGACGTCGGCGTCGAACTCCGCGTAACTCATCGAATCACCCGCACTTTCGATCCGTCGGGATTGTTTTCGAGCGCCTGTTCCAGTTCTATCGCTTCGCCTACCTGATCGATCTTCGTCTGGGCCGTCGACGAGAAGTCGACGGCTGCGACGGTGACCCCCTTGCGGAGGGCACCTGACCCGAGCACCTTGCCGGGCACGACGACGGTTTCGTCCTCTCGGGCGTACCGCTCGATGCGGCCGAGATTGACTTCCGCGTGCGTGCGCCGGGGCTTTTCGAGGCGCTCGGCCACATCGCTCC
>CAZWZX010000157.1:0-6237 GCA_964638655.1 uncultured Natronomonas sp. | reverse complement strand
CGCAGGGCGTTCATCGCCGCCTCCTTCGTCAGGCTTTCCAGGTCCGCACCGACGAAGCCGTGGGTGTTCTCGGCGTACTGATCGATATCGATACCGTCGGTCAGCGGCATTCCGCGGGTGTGGACCTGCAGGATCTCACGTCGACCGTCCTTGTCCGGGACGCCGATCTCGATCTCCCGGTCGAATCGGCCGCCGCGACGCAGCGCCGGATCCAACGCGTCGACGCGGTTCGTCGCGCCGATGACGATGACGTCGCCGCGCTCGTCGAGGCCGTCCATCAGGCTGAGCAGCTGGGCGACCACGCGTCGTTCGACGTCGCCGCTCGTCTCGCCGCGTTTGGGCGCGATCGAGTCGATCTCGTCGATGAAGACGATCGCGGGAGCGTTCTCCTCGGCCTCCTCGAACACCTCCCGGAGCTGCTCTTCGCTCTCGCCGTAGTATTTCGACATGATCTCCGGGCCGGAGATGTTCGAGAAGTGCGCGTCGATCTCGCTGGCGACGGCTTTGGCCATCAGCGTCTTACCGGTCCCCGGCGGGCCGTGCAGGAGCACTCCTTTCGGGGGCTCGATGCCGAGCTGTTGGAACAGTTCGGGGTGTCGCATCGGCAGCTCGATCATCTCGCGGACCTGCTCTAGCTCGTCGTCGAGCCCGCCGATGTCCTCGTAGTTCACCGAGGGGGTTCCGGACGCCGCCGCGGCGCTGGCCTCGTCGCCGGAGTGAGCGATCTGTTCGGCGGGCTTTTCGCTGACCTGGATCTCCGTCGAGTCGGTGACGACGACCGTCCCGTCCGGGTCGGTGTCGGCGATCCGGAGCGGGATCCGCTGCCCGCTCTGGGTCGACAGCGGGCCGAGACCGAGCGAGAACGGGACGTTCTGGCCAGTCGTGACCGCCTGACCGCTCAACTTGTCACGGATGTGGGGGCCGATGTTCCCGCGGATGCGGAGGTTCTGGGGGAGCGCGACGGTCACCTGTTTCGCCGGACTGACGTCCGCCGGTTCGATGGTGACTTTGTCGTCGATCCCGACGTCGGCCTCCTGTCTGAGACGGCCGTCGATACGGACGACACCCCGACCTTGATCTTCGGGGTAGCCGGGCCACACGCGCGCGACCGCCCGGGACTCGCCGCCGTCGATGACGACGTAATCGCCGTTCTCGACGCCCAGTTCGTCCATTGCGCTCCGATCGACCGCGGCCAGTCCGCGGCCGGCGTCCTTCTGTTTGAGGGGTTTGACAGTTAGTCTCATGAATTACCGCTCCACCTCGATGGTAACGACCCCGTTGTTTATATCCGCACGGTCGGTCCCGGCTGGCACCGAGAACTCGTATTGCTCGCCGTCGACGACGACGATCGCCGTACCGTCGACGATATCGACGCTGCCCTCGACCGGACCGAAATCGGCGACGAGGACGGCCTCGTCGTCGTACTCGTACCGTCGAACTGGGCCGTCGATGTCGGCTCGGATCGACTGAGTGTGTTCATTCATACTAACTCAGAGTTAGTCTCTTAACTATATAAACATATCGCCCAAAAACGCAAGACATGAGATAATCAGACGATAACGGTCGAATTGCGGTTCGGCTCTTCAGCGAGAGTCTTCGCCGGGGTTTCGAACGGAAGATGACGAAGGAGACGGACGGAACGGGGGACGGTTCGCCGGGACCGGCCTCGCCGTGCGTTTATAACACATCGGAGCGACGGGGCCGGTATGGAACGTGTCGTTCACGACGGCCGCGAGACCGCTTACCGGGAAGTCGATACCGGCGACGGTCCGACAGTCTGTTACGTACACGGCGCGGGCGGGAGCCATCGGGTCTGGGTGCGACAGTACGGGGATCCCGGGGGTCCATCCTCCGTCTCACTCGATCTCTCCGGGCACGGCGAAAGCGGGGACATCGCGACGTCCCCGGGTATCGAAACGATCGACGCCTACGCCGACGACGTCGTCGCGGTGTGTGAAAAAACCGGATCGACGGTGCTCTGTGGGAACTCGATGGGCGGGGCGATAACGCTCTGGATCGCCCTCGAACGGGCGTTCGATCCCGAGGCACTGATACTCGCCGACAGCGGCGCGAAACTCGCCGTCGATCCGGCGTTTCTCGGAACGCTCCGTGACGACTTCGCGGCCGCGATCGATTCGCTCCACGCGCCCGGGACTCTGTTTTCCGACCCGACGACCGAACTGCTGAAGCGATCGGCCGACGGGCTGTGGGCGACCGGCCAGGCGGTCACGCTCAGGGACTTCGAAACCTGCGACGCCTTCGACGTCCGGGATCGCCTCGGCGAGATCGAAACGCCGACGCTCGCGCTCTGTGGCGGGAACGACCCCCTGACGCCGCCGAAGTTTCACGAGTATCTCGCCGAGGCGATCCCGGACGGACGGTTTCACGAGATCGCCGGAGCCGCCCACATGCCGATGCTCGAGCGGCCTCGGGCGTTCAACGGTGCGGTCGGGAAGTTCCTCGCCGAGGTAACCGAATCGGGAGGCGCGGAATGAAATTATCCGTTCACGGGAGCGAGATCGAAATCGACGAGACGTTCATCGAGCAGCCACCGGAGGAGATCCGAAGGCAGGTGTCGGCGTACGAACGCGGCGACCGGCGGACGTTCGGTCTGGACGTCCGATTCCCGGAGGGGCTGACCGGCGAGGTGATGAGCGCAATGGTCGACATCCCCTACGGGGAGACGCGTTCGTACGGCGATCTGGCCGCGACGCTTGATACCGCCCCCGTCGCGGTCGGAGGCGCCTGTGGACGGAATCCGGTTCCGATCGTGGTTCCCTGCCATCGCGTCGTCGGCAGCGACGGCGGACTCAGAGGGTATTCGGGCGGCGACGGCGTCGAGACGAAGCGGCGGCTGCTTGCGTTCGAGGCCGGGGGGCTCGACGACGAATCGAGACAGACGCGGCTGCCGATCGAATAGCCCAAGACAGGCTCACTGAAGCCGTTCTGCGGCGTCCTTCTCGACGAGAACGTCCGCGTTCGGCGAGGGGAGCGTCACGACGTCCTCGCTCCCGAGGTCGTAATCCCGGTCGTCTGCGCCGACGATCTCGCCGATGTCGGCAGTGATGCGGACCGTCGTTCGGGGGAGCCCGGGGATGCCCTCGTCGTTCCCTCCGGTGTCTCCCCCGTGTCGGCTCGGATCGTCGGCTTCCGCCCCCGGATCGGTCGGTTCGGGTTCGGGATCGACCGACTCGGCCGGCGGGCTTTCCGGCGGTGTCGGCGCGGATTCGGGTCCGCTCTCCTCACCGACCGTCTCGGACGGGGGCGACGGAGCGGTCGTCTCGGGACCCTCACCCATCAGATCGGCGGCGCTGACGCCATCGTCGGCCGCCGGAGTCGAGACAGGGGACGGTTCGGACTCACCCCGATCGACGTTCCCGTTCGACGGGGGATCGATTTCGTCCCGGTCGGAGGAGGGCGGACTCTCGTCGATCGTACACGAGACCGATGGGGCCTCGCCATCGAGGACCGACAGAACCGTCTCGCGGTTCGATTCGATCCGATCGACGAGGTCCGAGAAGAGCGCGTCCTCCTCTGCGGTGAGCCCGTCGTCCTCGATCGGCATCCCCGCGGCGGCGATAGAGGCTTTCTTGACCACTTTCCCGACCCGTCGCTCGTAGATCGCCTCGACGGTCGATTCCGCCGTCTCGATGTCGTCGGTGAGGCGTCGGACCTCGGGTTCGGAGAAGGGGTCCTCGGCGGCCTCGACGACTCGCGCGCGCTCCTCGTTGAGTTCGTTGATGTACTCGCCGACCTCCCTGTAGAACGACGAGCGCAGGTGCTGTAGGTCGCTGGATTGGCGTTCGCGCGCCTGTACGGACTGTAACTCGTCGAGATTCATGTGCCTGCTTTCCGTGCGTGGCCGCGTGCCATCGCGAACACGCCCACGTACTCCTGGACGGAAGACACTCCCTCGGGGAGCCTAAATCTTTCCCCCCGGAGTTCGACCGTCGTCTGCTCGGGGGCGAACACCGTGATCTCGTTTCCGAGGAACGTCTCCGGAACGGGATCGGAGAGCGGATCGAACGACGCCACCTCCCCGCGGTCGATACGCTGAACCTCCAGCCCGGTGCCGCCGTGGAGGCTCCCGGGCAGCCTGATGAGCCGATTGATGTCGGTCGTCACCGGTTCGTCGATCGGCGCCCTCTGGGATTCGATCACTTCCTCGAAGAGCAGCCGGGCGACGCTGAACACTGCCGGATGGACGTCGACGTTCCCGTCGGACAGTTCCTCGCGGTTGTTCCTTGCGGCGTTCAGCGCCGCTTTCGCCTTTCCCTCCCCGATCCCCTCGAAGCTCCGGAGGCGGGCGAGCGCCTCGGACTCCTCCAGCGAGAGCAACTCCTCGACGAACGTATCGAGCCGTTCGCGCGCACGCCCGGCCCATCCGCCGTCCGGGAGGCTCCGCTTTTGAGCCGGTGAACTTCGGCCGGCGCTTCCCGCGACCGCGCGCGTCGAGACGACGTCCTCGAACTCGATCCCCTCGCCCAGGACGTACTCGACGATCTCCCGACGGGCCGCCCGACCGAGTTCGAGGACGTCCGGCCGACGGACGTGGACGTGATACCCACGCCCGCCGGAGAAGACGACCTCGAGGTCCTCGAAGCCGAAGTCCGATTCGAGGATATCGAGCAAACGGAGCAACGCCCGCTTGCACGCTTCGAGCATCTCGCCGTAGCTCGTTTCCTCGGGATCGACCCCCGGGAGGTGGTCCGCGTCCAGATCGAAGACGAGATCGGAGCCCCGCCATCCTTTCTGGCCCATACTCGAGGCCCCGGGATCGTCGTATCGGCCCGCCGAGAAATAGACGTGTCGCGGACGCTCGCCGGCGAGAAAGCCGCCGAGGTCGCCGCCGCCGGCGAGATCGAGATACGAGTGGTGCCGAACCATCGTCGTCGATTCGGTGTTCCAGGTGATGTATCCCCACTCGCGTTCGTTCGACGCCGGGGGTGGCGACAGCTCCACCCGGCGGTAGTGGTCACCGAAGCGACCTTTCAGATAATCGCGAGTGCGGCCGTCCATGGTTCGGCTTCGGGGGAGGGGCGAAAAAGCGTTACCGATCAGTCCCGGGGACGAACCGCGAGAGCTTCGAGGCCAACCCGCCGTCACCGAGACGGAGGTAGTAGGCGTCGCCGTGGTCCTCGTAGTAGCTCTTGACTCGACGTTCGACGTCGAAGCCGAGGTGTTCATAGAACGCGAGGGCGTCGTCGTTCGTCGCCCTGGCGTGGCAGGTGACCGAACTGTGGTCCTCGGCGACGGCGGCGACGAGCCGCCGTCCGAACCCCTCGCCGCGGTAGTCGGGATCGACCGCCAAAAAGAGGATGTAGCCGTCCCGGCGGGTGGCCGCGAACCCGACGAACGAGTCGTCGTCGTAGCCCGGCTCGACGAGGGCGTACACCGTCGCTTTGCGGTAGGCGTCGCTAAAAAACCCCTGGCGCTGTTTGAGGACACCTTCCTCCCGTCGGATGCGCTCTTTCAGTCCCCAGGCCTCGCCGACGAACGCGTCGTCACCCGACTCGATCTCTCGGATATCGATGGTGACACTCACTGACACAGTATACGATTGGGCGGAATATAACTCCACCGCCACGATCCGTGGCCTCGGTCTACTTCGGAAGGCTTTCGCCCGCGGAGGGGGTTACGTCGGACCGATGCCGTCCCTGAACCGCGAAGCGCCGGTGATCGGTGGGGGTGTGTCGCCGTGAGCTTCGAACTGTGCGAACACACGGCCGACGTCGCCGTCGAAGCGACCGGCGGGACGCTTTCGGAGCTGTTCGAAAGCGTCGCGAGCGGGCTCTCGGCCGCACACTGTGACTCGATACCGGACGGAGGCGACCGGTTTTCGATCACCGTAACGGCCGAATCGACCGAATCGCTCCTCTTCGATTACCTCGACGAACTCATTTACCAGCGCGACGTGCGGGGCGTGCTCCCGGCCGATCATCGAGTCTCCGTCGGCCCGGACGCGCGGGAGCTTGATGCCTCAGCGCGGGGCGTCCCGTTCGGGGCGATCGACGCCAGAGAGATCAAGGCGGTGACGTACTCGGAGATGGAGATCGAACGAACGCCGTCCGGATGGCGCGCGTACGTCGTGTTCGACGTCTGAGGACCCGCGTGACGTGATCGTCGGCAACGGTGCGTTCACCGTCCTTTGGGATGGTTTCTCAACACACCGAAACCGGTGTCCGGAGCCCGCACGTCGGGTCGATACAGACAGTTTTATACCGTCCCACGCCGGAC
>CAZWZX010000156.1:0-6251 GCA_964638655.1 uncultured Natronomonas sp. | reverse complement strand
ACCTACGACGTCGACGAGTTGGTCGACATCGTGAGCGCGATGCCCGGCCAACAGCTCGCCGACGCCCTCGCCTTGGAGGGCACGGCCTCGATGAGCTGGCCGCTGAAGATCAAGACCGCCGTCAAAACGTTCGGCCACTGGGGGACGCTGTTCGAGCTGAAGCGGCTCAACGAACTGGCGACGGAGCTGAAATCGGTTTACGACGACTACCCGACGACGAGCGACGACCTCGGGGGCTGGCGCTCGCGCCGCGACGACGTGATGGACGACGTCTACGAGCTCTCCGGCGCCGACCCGAAGTACTGATCGCTTTGAACCGCTCTTTGGTCCTCAACGCGGGCGGTACGGTCAGAGGAAACTATTTTTTCCGCCGGATCCGTTCGGTTACACGATGGCAGACGATGACGGGACGATCGAACTCGAGACCGAGACGGCCTGGATCGCCGCTGCGGTCCTTCTGGTCGCCTGCCTCGGTGGGGCGGTCGTTCTCGCCGAATGGCCGATCTGGGGGGTGACACCTGAGGATCCGGACGAACCGCACCTCGTCGAACCCGCCGAGGGCGGGACGGAGATGTGGCCCTACACCGCGCGAGCACACGACTTCGAGAGCCGAACGCTCGGCATCAACATGGTGTTCTACGGCTCGCCCGACGACGTCCACACGGCGCTGACTGAACGGTCTGCCCTCGAGTGGGAGGACGAGCAACTCCACGAGGGCGACGCGGACGCCGAGACGGTTTCGCCGGAACGGATCGACTTCGATCCGGACGCCGAGGAGATCGGCGACGTGATCGCGTGGGGTGACGCCGAGGGCTCGACCCGGTATACGTACTTCGAGACCGACGGTGACGGGGAGTGGGCCGACGAGTCATACCAGCTACACGCCGGCACGTATCTCGGCGAACGACGGCATATCCGTGCCTACGACGATCCGGCCGAGGAGTGGACCGCCGTTCAGATCCACGAGGAACACTGGGACTGGTTCCGGCTCCGTCACACCGTCACGGGGGTCAGCGAATCCCAGCGCGAACTCGAAAGCGAGTTCATGAACGACCCCACCGTCCGGACCGTCGTTCGGATGCCGTTCGAAAACGAGACGGCCGACAGCGACGGCTGGGTGACGGGGATCCACCTCGTTGGCGCGGCGATTCCGTTCCTCCTGGTCGGGATCACCGTTCGCCCGAGACGGCTTGTCCGGAGTGCGTCCCGTTCCCTCGATCGCCGTCGCCGAGAGCTCGCACTCGGGGGCGCCCTCTTCGGTCTCTACACGGGCGTCCGATGGCTCGGTATCGCCGGCGAGATCGCACTTCCCGACGTCTCACCCAAGCTCGTCGCCGCACCGCTATACGTCGCGCTCGTCTTCGGTGTCCCGGCGATCGCGTATCTGTTCGGACGGGGTAGCGACGCGACGTGGGCCTTCGCCTTCGCGACGCTCGGACTCGGTACCGCGCTCGTCGCCGATTTCGCGGCGATGGGTGTCTCCGTGCTCCCGCTTCGGGTCATCCTCCATCGCGCGGCGGTCCTGATCGCCGTCGGATTGATCGCCGTCGGCGCGGCGATGTCCGTCGACCGATCCGAACGGTCGCGGCCGCTCTTTGTCGGTCTAGCCGGCTGGTTTGTGGTCCTTTTCGCGTCGCTTTTCGGTTACGTGTAGCTTCGTGCGGACCCTCCGAACTATCCGACACAACCGATATCGACCGCTCTACGGAGATCGACTTGTTACCACTTCGTTTCCGAACGACCGCTCGGACGAAGAGGTTTATATGCATCCGAGCACGAATATCATAGAGAATGGGGTCTCAGACGTCGTGTCGCCGCCGCGCAGTCCTTTCGGGAGCTGCGGGTGCGCTCGTCGCCACGAGCGGCTGTCTCGGGGAGGTCCGAAACCTCGCCGGCCGAGACCGGGCGACACAGCTATCCCTTTCGATCGCGACGTTGCCGGCCTCCGAGGACCCGTACGCGGTTCGGATCGCCAACCGACTCGCGGACACCCTCGAAGCCGCCGGGATCGACACGCTGGTCGATCCGATCCGGCCCGACGTCCTGTTCCGCGACGTCCTCATCAACCACGATTTCGATATCTACGTGGCACGCTACCCGAGCCAGGGGGAGCCCGACGAGCTCAGATCGATGCTGTACTCGACGTACGCCGAAGAGTCGGGGTGGCAGAACCCGTTCGGATTCAGTAACCTCTCCTTCGACGAGTTGCTCGACAAACAGCGCGCCGTCGGGGAAAGCGACCGGGTCGAGACGGTTCACGAGATCCAACGCGAACTGCTCAGAGAACAACCGTTCACCGTCGTCTGTTTCCCGGATTACATCGGCGCGGTCCGAAACGATCGCTTCGAAGGCTGGCCGGGCGGAGGGCTAAAACAGCCCGCAGACTATTTAGGACTCGATCGCGTCGGCGAGGAAACGACGCTTCGGCTCCTGCTCAGAAACGGTCGTATCACCAGAAACCGAAACCCGATCGCCGCCGAGTACCGCGATCAGGGGTATCTCATCGAACTCATCTACGATCCGTTGCTCCGAACCACGGAGGGCGCGGCAGAGCCGATCGAGTGGCTGGCCGAAACGATCTCGTGGGACACCGTCGGTCGGATGTCCGCCACCGTCACGATCCGGGAAAACTTCTGGCACGACGGCGAACCCGTAACCGCCGGTGACGTCGCGTTCACCTACGAGTTCCTTCAGGACACGTCGCTCGGAGAGTTCGACACGCCAGTTCCGACGCCGTGGCGGCGTGGGCGGCTCTCGCTGGCCGAATCGATCGAGGTACTCGGCGATCGACAACTCCGGATCGAGTTCACGACGACGAACCGATCGATCGCACGCAGGCTGCTTACCGTTCCGATCCTGCCGGAACACATCTGGAAGGAGCGGACGGATGCGGCTGACATCGCCGGGATCGATCTGGTCGGACAGACGACCGAAGCGCTCGTCGATTCGAACGAGGATACGATCGGTAGCGGCCCGTTGCGGTTCGTCGAAGCCACGACTGACGAATCGCTCTCGCTGGAAACCTTCGATGATCACTTCATTTATACCGGGCACGACGACGGTGTCCCCGACCGGTTAAAAGGCGGCCCTTCCTTCGATCGACTCGAGTTCACGATCATGCCGTCCCACGACGCCGCCATTCAGATTCTCGAGGACGACGGCGCCGATGCCATCGCGGACGGCTTACAGGCGAGTGTCGTTCCACGGATCATCCGTTCGGACGATATCTCGTTGCGGGTCCGATCGGTCGATTCGTTCTATCATCTCGGGTATAACTGCCGACGAGCGCCGCTCTCCGATCCCAACTTCCGAAGGGCCATCGCTAGACACGTCGATCGTGACGCGGTCGTCTCGGAGTCGCTTAGCGGCTACGGTACGCCCACGGAAGCGCCGATGAAGGACCGGTGGGTACCCGAAGACCTCCAGTGGGACGGTGAAGCGACGCTCCCGTTTCTCGAAACCGACGGCGAATTCGACGCCGAGCGGGCGCGTGAAACGTTCAGAGACGCCGGATACCAATACGACGGCGACCAGCTCGTCAGGAGGGGTGGATGATGTTCCGAATCCTCGTCGTCGGACAGCTCATCGGTGTTATCGTTCTGTTACTCGCTGTCGCTACGCTCGCGATCGTCGGCCGTGACCGAATCGCCGAAACCAGGGCGGAGTACCGACGCCGTTTCGCGGCGGTCGCCCCCTACGTCGGCCTCCTCGCTGTCGTTTTGGTCGCGAACAAGATCGCTCGCGACGTCGGTCCGGACCTCTCTTTGCTCATCGGCTTCCGTATCACGGGGCAGCTTCAGCGCATCGATGGACAGCTACTGTGGCCGCTGTACCCCGGCGACACCCCGCAGGTCGTCGTCTGGCTGCAGTCGATGGCGACTCCCGAACTCACCGCGTACTTCGCGTTCATCTACATTTACGGGTACGTGTTCCTGCTCGTCTTTCCGCTCATCGCCTATTTCGCGCTCTCGAAACCGGAACCGCTCCGTCGGACGATCGTCGCCTACGGCGCGAACTACGTTCTGGGAGTGATCTGTTATATACTCTTCGTCGCGTACGGCCCGCGGAACCATATCATCGAACAGGTCGATCAGCTGTTGTACACCCAATATACGCAGTATCAGTTCGTCACAACGGCTGTCAACGACGAGACGAACGTCTTCCCGTCGCTTCACACCTCGATGGCCGTGACCGCGGCGCTTTTGGCGTGGACGACCCGGCGGGAGTATCCGATCTGGGTGCCGGTCGCCGCCGTGCTCGCGGTCAGCGTCGTCGTTTCGACGATGTATCTCGGAATCCACTGGGCAGTGGACGTGATCGCCGGGATCGTGCTCGCGTGGATCAGCGTCACGATAGGGACACGCCTCGAGAACACGCCGCCGACGATCGACGGGGCGAAACGCCGACTGTCGGCGCTACGGGACGTTATTCCAGTCCCGTCTCGATGACGTCGCGTAACGACGCGATCCGTCCCGCGGTGTAGCTGATCGTTTCCTCTCCGGTCGAGATCTCGAGCCGTCCGGTGTCGGTCGCCGTCCCGAGCGCTTCGACGGGGACGGCTTCCGGGACGTGTTCTCTCACCGCGCCGGGATCGGCCGTCTCCACGACGACCCGGCCGACGGCCTCCGAGAAAAGCGTCCCGAGCACGTCGTCGGTCGGTAGCGTCACGTCGGCGCCGGCCGGACCGACCATCTCCGCGAGCGTGACGGCCACCCCGCCGTGGCTGACGTCGTGGGTCGACAGCGTGCTCTCGAGATCGGCGATCTCCGCGATCGCGTCGATCAACGCGGCGGGATCGTCCGGGGTCGTCGGGAAGCGGTCGGTCCCACCGAACCGTGCGAGCAGTTCCGAGCCGCCGAGCGCGCCGGCGTGGCCGCCGACGAGGACGAGATCCCCGTCACCGTCCAGCTTCGCCCCCGGGGCGTCGTACCCTGCCTTGGTCCCGGTCAGCGCGAGCGTCGGCGTGGGCGGGATCGGGCCGGCCGCCGAGTCGTTGTACAGCGAGACGTTGCCGCCGACGACGGGGACCTCGAGCGTACGACACATGTCTGCGAGGCCGTCGACGATCGCCCGGAAACCGCCGTATACGTCCGGCTTCTCGGGGTTCCCACCGTTGAGACAGTCGACGGCGGCAAGCGGTGTCGCCCCCTTCGCCGCGACGTTCGTCGCGTTCTCCAAGGCGATCGCGCGGGCACCCTCATAGGGGGCGGCGGCCGTCCAGTTCGGGTCCGCCCCCGACGAAAAGGCAAGCCCGACGCCGGCCTCTCTGATAGCGATGATCGCGGCGTCGTCTCCCGGCTTCATCGCCGTTCGGGTTCCCACCTCGTGATCGTACTGGCGGTACACCCACTCCTTGGAGGCCGTGTTGGGCGAGGCGACGATCGCCTCGAAAGCCGACTCGACGCCGACCGCCGGGAGGTCCTGTTTCGGCTCCCCTGGATCGACGTGGTCGAGATCGTTCATCGGAGCGCCTTCCGCCAGGTACTCCGCGTCACAATCGACGACCGTCTCCCCCTCGAACGTGCAGACGTAGTTCCCCTCGGTCACCTCACCGATGACCGAACAGCCCAGATCGTACTTTTCGGCGATCGACTCGACTCTGTCGACGTCCCCGGGACGGACCTCGTAACACATCCGTTCTTGGGATTCGGCGAGCAGGATCTCGAGGGCGTTCATGTTCGGTTCCCGCTGGTGGACTCGATCGAGCTCGATGTGTGCGCCGAGCCCGCCCTTCGCGACGAGCTCGGAGGAAGCGCCGCCGAGCCCGGCGGCTCCGAGGTCCCGGGCCGCCCGGATCAGATCGACGTCGACGAGCTCCTCGTTGGCTTCGATGAGCCGTTTTTCGGCGTAGGGGTCGCCGACCTGTACGGCGGGTCGGTCCTCGGTTTCGGCGTCCTCGGCCAGGTCCTCGCTCGCGAAGGACGCTCCCCCGAGCCCGTCCCGTCCGGTCGCGTTGCCAACCAGTACGAGCTTGTTCCCCGGCTTCGTCGCGACCGCCGTCACCAGCCGGTCGTCGTTCGTCAGGCCGATACAGGCGACGTTCACGAGCGGGTTCCCTTCGTACCCGTCGTGGAAGGCGACGCTTCCGGTCACCGTCGGGACGCCGATACAGTTGCCGTAGTGTGAGATCCCCTCGACGACGCCCTCGAAGAGGTACTTGGAGTGTTCGCGGTCGAAGCCGCCGAAATAGAGGCTATCGGCCAGCGCGATGGGGTAGGCGCCCATCGACAGCGTATCGCGGACGATCCCGC
>CAZWZX010000155.1:2485-6257 GCA_964638655.1 uncultured Natronomonas sp. | reverse complement strand
TGAAGTGTGGGTACGAAATCAACGCCGACTACAACGGCGCGAAAAACATCGGACTGCGGTACATGCGGAAGCGACAGCACAGACTGCGTTCCTCGCCCACGTCGGGGAGCGCAGACGTCTTGGAAAGCGGAGCTTTCCAATGGTCAGGAAATCTTCGATTTCCTTCGACACCAGTAGACGTGCGTATAAATGGTGGGACGTTGAACGGCGACGGCTATCGGCCAACCGCCGACAGTTGATCGCCGGGAGTCCACATCAAAGCCCCTCCCTCAAGGACCGAGGCGCGTATGCGCCGAGGGAGTAGGGAGGGGTAGTTTACCACCGCGCACCGCAGTATATAACTACACGCCGGAAGTCGGATCGAACCATGACGATCGCAGTTGTTTCCACCGGTGGGACGATCTCTTCGACCGAGACGGAGGAGGCGGACGCCAGTCCGGAGCTACGGAGCGACGACCTCGTCGAGGCCGTCCCCGAACTGAAAACGCTCACCGACCTCAGAACGGAGGATTTCGCCACGATCGTCAGCCATCATTACACGATCGATCGGATGTACGCGTTGGCCGAACGGATCCGGGAGCTCGACGCCGATCCGTCGGTCGACGGGATCGTGGTCACGCAGGGGACGAACACGCTCGAGGTCGTCTCGTATTTCGTCGATCTCTGTTACGGCGGCGAGACGCCCGTCGTGTTCACCGGCGCGATGCGGAACCCCTCGTTGACCAGTCCGGACGGTCCCGGAAACCTTCTGACCGCCGTTCAGACCGCGATGGACGATCGCGCCGGCGAGATGGGTGTGCTCGTCGCGTTCAACTACCGGATCCACGCCGCACGCGGCGTCTCGAAGCTCCACACGACGAATCCCGATACGTTCCGGACGCCGGAGTACGGCCCGCTCGGCGCTGTCGAGGAGGATCGGGTCCGCTGGCACCACCATCCGATCGACCGCGATCCGGCGTTCGATCCCGACCCCGAGGCGCTCACGGGCGACGTTTCGACCGTCGTCGTCACGGCCGATATGACGCCCGGCACGCTCGAGGCCGCCGGCGACAGCGCCGCGGTCTGTCTCGGGACGATGGGGGCCGGACATCTCACGGAGACGATCGTCCCGACGCTCGAAAAGCTACACGCTGACGGCGTGCCGATCGTCGCCTCGACGCTGTGTCCCGAGGGAGAACTGCTCAGAAACACATACGAGTGTTATGGCTGTGAGAACACGACCCGCGCGCTCTGTTATTACAGCGATCTGAACCTTCGAAAGACGCGGATCAAGGCGATCGTCGCGCTCGCGAGCGACCGGCTCGACGACGCGTTCGTGCCGCCGGAGACGTAGCCGGGTTCGAGCAGATCAGTTCTCCTCGCCCGGCGAGACGCTTCCCGTACGGTAGCCCTCAAGATCCAACGTTACGTGCTCGAACCCGATCTCGGTCAGTCGACTTCGGGCGCTCTCGGCGAACTCCGGGTCGAGCGCTCGCTCGAGTTCGTCGGCGCCGACCTCGATCCGCGCCAGCCCGTCGTGATCGCGGACCCGAAACTGCTCGAACCCCCACGTCCGGAGCACCGCCTCGGCGCGTTCGATCCGGCCCAGCCGCGATTCCGTGACCTCGATCCCGGTCGGGATCCGCGAGGAGAGACACGCCATCGAGGGCTTTTCCGCGACCGAGAGGCCGTACTCGCGAGCGATCTCGCGGACCTCGGGCTTCGTGATCCCGTGTTCGAAAAGCGGCGAGTAGGCGTTCAACTCCTCGACGGCCCGGAGTCCGGGCCGGTGTCCCTCGTTCGGATCGGAGGCGTTCGTCCCGTCGCAGACGGTCTCGATCCCGAGATTTCGGGCGGCTTCGAACATCTCGCCGAGCCGCATCGTCCGACAGTGATAACAGCGCTCGTCGTCGTTCTCGACGAACGCCTCGCTGTCGAGCTCGGAGAAGGAGACGATCTCGTGGCGGATGCCGATCTCCCCGGCGACGCGTTTCGCGTCCTCGAGTTCGGCGGCCGGCAGCGTCTCGCTTTTCGCGGTGCAGGCGACCGCCCGATCGCCGAGCGCGTCGGCCGCGAGCGCGGCGACGACGGACGAATCGACCCCTCCGGAAAAGGCGACGACGACGCCGTCGAAGCTCCGGAGGTCCTCGATCGCCGCCCCGCGTTTCGTCTCGACAGCGTTCATACCTCTCCGTCGATCCCGACGTAAAAAAGCCCGGCGGCGCGGCGGTATCACCGACCGAGACCGTACAGCGCTCCGAACTTCGAGTCGGCGTACTCCAGGAAGCACTCGGCGGAGAGCGGCTCGCCGCTGGCCCGTTCGATCAGTTCGTCGGTCGGGTATCGGCAGCCGTGACGCCGGATCGCCCCGTCGAGCCAGCCGTGGAGGTCGGAGAGATCGCCGTCCCGGATCGACTCCTCAAGCCCGTCGAGTTCGGCCTCGGCAGCGTCGTACAGCTGTGCGGCGAGGACGCTGCCCAGCGAGTACGTCGGGAAGTACCCGAACGAGCCGTGGCTCCAGTGGATGTCCTGCAGACAGCCCTCGGCGTCGGTCTCGGGGCGGACGCCGAGGTACTCTTCCATCCGGTCGTTCCAGACCGCCGGCACCTCCGCGACGTCGAGATCGCCCGCCAACAGCTCGCGTTCGATCTCGAACCGCAACACGATGTGGAGGTGGTAAGTGAGCTCGTCCGCCTCGACGCGGATCGTGTTGTCCTCGTAGACCCGGTTCGCGGCCTCGTAGGCCGCCCGCGGATCGAGATCCGTCCCGTACTGTTCGTTGAACGTCGGCGTGAAGAACGTCCAGAACGCCTCGCTTCGGCCGACGTGGTTCTCGAAGAGCCGCGATTGGGACTCGTGGACGGTGAGCCCGCGGTGCTCCCCGAGCGGCGAGCCGTATTCCTCCCGGGAGAGCCCCTGCGTGTAGACGGCGTGGCCGAACTCGTGAATCGTCGAACCGAGCGACTCCAGCGGCGCGGATTCGTCGAACCGCGTCGTCACCCGGGCGTCGAACTGTGTCCCGCTCGAGAAGGGGTGAGGCGCGGTGTCGAGCCGCCCGCGATCGAAGTCGTAGTCGAGTGTTTCGAGCGCCGTGCGGGCGAGTTCGAGCTGTTCGGCCTCCGGGAACGTTCCTTCGACGCTGTGGAGATCGGCGTCCGACCCCCGAATGGAGTCGATAAGCGGGACGAGCCCGTCCCGGAGTTCTTCGAGCACCCGTTCGGCCGTTTCGAGGTCGATATAGGGCTCGTAATCGGCGAAAAGGACCGCGTAGGGGTCGGCGTCGGGATCGATGTGGGCCGCGTACTCCCGCTTGAGATCGAGAAGGCGCTCTACGATCGGCGCGAAGGCGTCGAAGTCGTCCGCCGCTTTCGCCTCCCGCCAGACCGGATGGGCATCCGAGGCCGCTTCGCTGATCTCCTCGACGAGGTCGGTCGGAACGCGGGATTTCCGTCGGTACTGTCGACGAATTTCTCGGACGACGGCGCGTTGCTCGTCACTCAGCTCCGCTTCGGTCAGCTCCGCCAGCCACGCCCCGACGTCGTCGTCGACGAGCAGTTCGTGGCTGACGGCGGAGACGGCCCCGCGCTGTTTCGAGCGCGCCGGCGTCCCGCCCTCGGGCATCATCACTTCCTGGTCCCAGCTCAACACGCCGTTTGCGTCCCCCAGATACGTCGCCCGCCGATACTGTTCGAGCAGGTCATCGTAGGCCGCCGGATGTGAGGCCTTTTCGGTCGCCATGGTCTCTATGGGTCGCCCTGAAACAAGAACTCACGGGCGGGCGAAGTCCGTGCAC
>CAZWZX010000155.1:0-2385 GCA_964638655.1 uncultured Natronomonas sp. | reverse complement strand
CGTTCCGTTCCGTTCCGTTCCGTTCCGTTCCGTTCCGTTCCGTTCCGTTCCGTTCCGTTCTCACCCGATCGCCCATCGGATCAGATCGATTCGAGCGTCCCCCGGTAGACGTCCCGACAGCGCTCGAGGACGTCGATCGAGACGCTCTCGGTCGCCGTGTGGGCCTCACCGGGTTCGGCCGCACCGCAGACGACGCAGGTCGTTTCGGCCCGTTCGGCCAGCCAGCCGGCGTCCGTCGCGTGCGGTTTGACGACTGTCTCGGGGGTTCCGGGCTGTGCGGCGTCGGCGGCCGCCAGCACCGTTTCGGCGAACTCGGCGTCGGCACACGCCATCGGCGGGAGGTCCTGTTCGACGGTCACCGAAACGCCGGCGACTGATTCGATCTGACTCAGGGGTGCTCTCTCGCCGGGGACGGTCCGCTCGTCGACGGAGAACACACACCTCTCGGGGACGACGTTCCAGGCGCTTCCCCCCTCGATTTCGGTCACCTCGATCGATCCCTCGACACCGTGGCCGAGCACCGTCGTTTCGGGGCCGTCGAGCTCTCTGATCGTCCCGATCGCGTCGGTCGCCCGGTAGATGGCGTTCTCGCCCGCCCCGGGTTCGCCGGCGTGGGCGGCGACGCCCTCGGCGAGCACCGTCGATCCGCGTCTGCCCTTGTGCGCGATGGCGACGTCCGTGACGCCCTCGGCGGAGTAGCCAGTCGACCCCTCCCCGACGACGGCGTAGTCGGGGGCGAACCCCGCCTCGATGGCCGCCCGACAGCCGACGCCGCCGTCCTCCTCGCCGACGAACGAGGCGAAGACGGCTTCGACGTTTCCGGTCACGTCGGCCTCGGCGAACGCGACCATGGAAGCCGCCAGACTCCCCTTCATGTCCGCCGCACCACGACCGTAGAGCCGCCCCCCGCGCCGGTCGAGAACGTATCCGTCGTCGCTCTGTTGACCGTCGTCCGGGGGAACGACGTCGTGGTGGCCGACGAGCGCCACCGAACGGTCGGCACCGGCGTTTCTGCGAGCGATGACGTTTCCAGCCCCGTCGCGTTCGACCGTCGCGTCGGTGTGGTCGGCGAGCCACCGCTCGATGTACTCGCCGGCGGCGGCTTCGTCCTCGTGGCTCGGGATCTCGACGAGGCGTTCGGTGAGGTCGTTGACGTCCATGCGGGCGATGAGGGTCTCCGACGCTTTCAGTTTCGGGGTCATCCCGCGAGGCCTCCGGGGCTACCCGGGCCGATCCGTCCCGTCCGACCGGGCGTTTCAGGGTATTTATACGGATCCGGACCCGATCACCGGTATGGATATTCTGCCGGACACGAGCGCGGTCATCGACGGCCGCGTCTCCGAACGCGTCGAGGGCGGCGGCGTCGAGACGGTCTACGTCCCCGAGGCGGTCGTCGGCGAGCTGGAGGCCCAGGCCAACGACGGCCGAGACAGCGGCTGGGACGGTCTCGAGGAGCTCCAGCGTCTCGCCGGGCTCGCCGACGAGGGGACGATCGAACTAGAGTACGTCGGCCGCCGTCCCGACGCGATCGAGAAACGCGACGCGGGCGAAGGCGAGATCGACGCCCTGATCAGAGATCTCGCCGACCGGCACGACGCCACCCTGCTGACGAGCGATATCGTCCAAAGCGAGGTCGCCAAGGCCAAGGGGATCGACGTCGAGTACATCGAACCCCGGACCGACGACACGACCGAACTCACCTTAGAGCGGTATCTCGACGACGAGACGATGTCGGTCCACCTCAAGACGGACGTCCGGCCGATGGCCAAACGCGGGACGATCGGCGAGATGTCCTACGAGCGGATCGCCGACGAGCCGCTCTCGGAATCGGAAATGCGCTCGATCGCCGACAACGTCCTCAACGTCGCCCGGACGGCCAGCGACGGGTTCGTCGAGCTCTCCCACCCCGGAATGACGATCGCCCAGATCCGCGATATGCGGATCGCGGTCGCCGAGCCGCCCTTCGCCGACGGGATCGAGGTGACCGCGGTCCGGCCGATCGTCAAGACCGACCTCGACGACTACGAGAAGGCCGACGCCCTCCGGGATCGGTTCACCGAACGGCAGCGCGGCGTCCTCATCTCCGGCGCACCGGGGGCCGGGAAGTCGACGTTCGCCCAGGCGGTCGCGGAGTTCCTCAACGACTCCGGCTACGCCGTCAAGACGATGGAGAAACCGCGGGACCTGCAGGTCGGCCCCGAGATCACCCAGTACACGGAACTCTCCGGGTCGATGGCGAACACCGCCGACTCGCTTTTGATGGTCCGGCCGGATTACACCATCTACGACGAGGTCAGGAAGACCTCGGACTTCGAGACGTTCGCGGACAGGCGGCTCGCCGGCGTCGGGATGATCGGCGTCGTCCACGCGACGCGGGCCATCGAC
>CAZWZX010000154.1:0-6282 GCA_964638655.1 uncultured Natronomonas sp. | reverse complement strand
CTCGATTCTCGCTGAAAACTTGGCAGGCGGACACGACCACGATCACGACGACGACGACGATCACCACGACGACGATCACCACGACGACGATCACGACGACGACGACCACGATCACGACGACGACGATGAGCTCGTCTCACAGGCGATCATCGACGAAGCCTGCGGCCACATGGAGTTCGACGAACCTGAATCGCTCACTGGTGGTGCCTCGGCCGATGAGGCATCAGCGATCGATGCCACGCATCAGCCGTTCGACGTCACCGTAGAGGGCGACAGCGCGTTCGTCACGTTCGACGCCGATGCCTACGGTGGCCACGACCATGACCACGACCACGACGACGATCACGACGACGATCACGACGACGACGACCACGACGACGACCACGACGACGATCACGACGATGACCACCACGACGACGATCACGACGATGACCACCACGACGACGACCACGATCACGACGACGACCACGATCACGACGACGACCACGATCACGACGACGACCACCACGACGACGAAAACGGAATGTTCGGCTTCTTCGCCTACGGGGGCGAAATTTCCGTCCACACCGGCGAGGTCCACGAAGAGGTCCACGACGTCGGGTGCGACGCCGTCGAACGGTACGTCGCCGTCGAGCCTGATCACGGCGTCGTGACGCTGGAGCTGACGCCGAACGCATAAACCCGGTCGACGGGAGCAGTCCCGAAATCGCCCCCTGGCGCTGATAATTATTCATCGGCCCTCCTTCCCGATAGGTTATTAACAATTTTAATTTAGATAATAATATATTTAACCACAGACGAACGAGTACAGGTATGGATCGTACACGACGTTCAGTACTGCAGGCCGGCATAGCGGGAACCGCCGTCGGTCTCGCCGGCTGTCTCGCCAACCCGCTGGAGGGGGACAGCGGCAACAGCGAAGGTTATACAGCGTTTTTTGCGCTCTGGGACTGGGCCGAGCAGGTCGGCGGCGAACAGTTTACCTTCGAGAACCCGGTCGAGGCAGGACAGATGGGACACGGCTGGAGTCCCGACGGCGACATCACGCGGAATATCGCCTCCTCGGAACTGTTTATATATCTCGACACGCCCGAGTTCTCGTGGGCACAGGACGTCGCGGCCGAACTCGAACGGGACTACGACGACGTGCGGACGGCGGATCTACTGGCAGGGCTGGAGGGGAACCTGCTCCGGTTCGATTCTGGGGCACTCCCGGAACCGGACAGGGGACGCGAGTATCCGCTCGAGCGTCTCCGATTGGTCGAGTTCGACGTCTACGATCTCCGATCGAACGACCAGTTGGGGTACTGGCACACCGACCACTGGCACGGCGGGATCCCGGACGTGGAACTCGGAGCGTCGGTCCCGATCGGTATCGTGTTGGAGGACGAGGACGGCTATGTGGTTCCGCTGGGCGAGGGAGAGACCTACCAGTTCGACGCCCGGATCGCCGACGGCGAGCCGGAGGACGTAGTGGAGATCGAGTCCCACGGCGACCACGTCGAGTTCCACGGGCGCTCGGTGGGATCGACCGCCGTCGTGCTCCAGATCCGCCAGGACGGGGACGTGGTGTACGAGACCGACAGCGATCCGTCCGGGATCGAAGTGCTCGAGGACCTCGACGGCGAGGTCGACGAGTTCTACGATCCACACGCCTGGGTCGATCCGGTCCTCGCCCGGGAGATGGTCGGAACCATCGCCGACACGCTCGCGGAACTCGATCCCGAACACGCCGAGGAGTTCCAGGAGAACGCCGAGGCGTACAGCGAACGGCTCGATTCGGTTCACCGGCAGTTCGAGGAACTGGCCGAGAACGCCGAGCGGGACGTCGCCGTCCTCGCCGCCCACGACGCGTTCGGGTATCTCGAACACCGGTACGGTTTCGAACTCCGGACGCCGGTCGGGATCTCCCCTGACGCCGCCGAATCGTTCGACGACGTATCGGGGCTGATCGACGTCATCGAGGCCCACGACATCGAGACGGTGCTGTACGATCCCTTCGAGGCACCGAACCCCGGGGAGGACTACCCGCAGATGGTCGATTTGCTCTTCGAGCACACTGACATCGAGGGCGCGGAACCGCTCTCGCCGGCGGAAGGAACGACGACCGAGTGGGACGAAAGCGGCTGGGGCTGGGTAGAACAGATGGAGGAAATGAACCTCCCGTCGCTGCGGATGGCGCTCGGGGCGGAGTGACTCGGATGAATAGAGTAAAACCGATCGACGAGAATAAGCGAACAACGATAGCGTGAGCGAGATAATCGACGTCGAAAACGTGACGTTCGCCTACGACGAGACGCCCGCGGTCGAGAACGTCTCGCTCAGCATCGGCGACGGCGATTTCCTCGGGCTGATCGGTCCGAACGGCTCCGGAAAGACGACGCTTCTGCATCTGATGATCGGGCTCCGGAAACCCGATTCGGGGTCCGTGTCGCTGTTCGGCGAACCGGCGACGGAGTTCTCCGAGGGCGAGCGGATCGGTTACGTCGCACAGCGCTCGACGGACCGCGGCGGATCGATGCCCGTCACCGTCGAGGAGGCGGTGCTCATGGGCCGGTTCGCCCACGTCGGTCACTCGCGTCTGGGTGAGAAAGACTACCGGATCGTCGCCGAGGCGCTCGATACCGTCGGGATTTCCGACCTCCGTAGTCGGCATATAAACGAACTCTCCGGCGGACAGAGACAGCGGGCGTTCATCGCCCGGGCGCTGGCTTCGAACGCCGATATTCTCGCCCTCGACGAACCGACCGTCGGCGTCGACGCCGACTCCCGCGATCGGTTTTACGACCTCCTCGATCGGCTCAACCAGCAGGGGATCACGATCATCCTCATCGAACACGACATCGACGTGCTGACCAAACACGTCGACACGGTCGCCTGCATCAACCGCCAGTTGTACCACCACGGGGACACCGTCTCCTTTCTCGAAAGCGACGCCCTCGGCGAGGCGTACGGTGCGGCAACCGGAATCGTCGAACACGATCACTGATGAGTCTGGACACCGAAACCGGGACGGAGACCGCGGATCGAACGGGTATCGCCCGCGTTCGCGGGCTCTCTCCCCGCGAGGCGATCCAGATGGTCGGTATTTCGCTCACCGCCGCCCTCGCCGTCGTCATGCTCGTGTTCGTCGCGCTGGATTGGCTCCGGGACGCGCCCGGAAGCGTCGGTTCGGGGGCGGAACTGCTCTTCGGGCAGGTGATGCTCCTGGGCGCGTGGATCGATTTCTTCCTCGGGACGAACGTCTTCCGACATCCGTTCACGTGGCGCGCGCTGGCGACGGGCGTCCTCGTCGGCATCGTCGGACCGCTCGTCGGCACGTACCTCGTCCACAGACAGATGGCGCTCATCGGCGAGACGCTCGCCCACACCGCCTTCGCTGGCGTGGCGATCGGGCTGTTGTTCGTCGCCGTGACTGGCTGGCAGAGTTCGCTGTTGGTCGTCGCCCTGATAGTCAGCGCCGTCGGCGCGCTCGGGCTCCAGTGGCTGACCGAACACACGGACTCCTACGGCGACGTGCCGATCGCGATCGTCCTCACCGGGAGTTTCGCGGTCGGAACTCTGCTCATCAGCTGGGGTCGCGACACCGTCGCGGTGCCGATCGACATCGAGGGATTTTTGTTCGGCAGCCTCGCGATCGTGACCGCGAGCGGTGCCCGGCTCGTCTCCGTACTCAGCGTCGTCGTCGTCGCCGTCGTCCTCTATAACTACAAACAGTTCCTCTTCATCACCTTCGACGAACAGGCCGCCCAGGTCGCGCGGCTCAACGTCAGGTGGTATAACGCCCTGTTGGTCGTGATGACGGCGGTCGTCGTCGTCGGCGCGATGCAGATCCTCGGGGTCATCCTGGTCGCCGGCCTGCTCGTCATCCCCGTCGCCGCCGCCTCACAGATCGCCCGGAGCTTCCGCGAGACGCTGTATCTCTCGATACTCATCGGCCAGGTGTCCGTCCTCGGCGGACTCGGCGTCGCGATCGGACAGAGTCTCCCGCCCGGGGGATCGATCATCGTGATCGCGATCGCGATCTATCTCTTCGCGGTCGTCGTTTCGGACCGCTCCGTCGGCGGACTTTCCCTGCACTGACTGACCTCAGGGAGCATCACTCCCGGACGTCGGCGACCGTCGCCCCTGCGAGCTCGGCGAGCGTTTCGGGATCGATCGGGAAGACCGCTTCGGGCGTCCCGGCGGCGGCCCAGACCTCGTCGAACTCCATCAGTGTCTCGTCCATGAACACCGGAACAGCCGTCTCGTGACAGAAGGGCGGGACGCCGCCGATCGACCAGCCGAGTGTCCGCTTGATTTCGTCGGCGTCGGCCATCGATACGGTCGCCGGATCGACGCCGACTCGGTCGGCTATCTTCGCCGCGTTGACGCGGTTGGCGCCGCTCGTCACCGAGACAACGAGATCGCCGTCCGCGGAGAGAACGATCCCGCTCGCGATCTGTTCGACCGAACAGCCGACCGCCTCGGCGGCGTCGGCGGCGGTTTTCGCCCCTTCGGGAAACTCGTGAGCGTCGACCTCGAACCCGTACCGGTCCTCGACACGTTCCGTGAACTCCTCGGCGCGCGGATGCATGCCGATTTCTGGGAGAGCACCGCGCTTGAAACTCACGGTCGGTCGCGGGCTTGCTCGCGGACCAGCTCCCCGGCGAGCCTACGAAGTCGGTCGGAACCGCGATTCGGGTGTGGCCGCCCGTGGCCGATACAGGCCGCATCGAACTCGTATCCGGCGAGGCGGTCGATGCTCTCTACGATCCGGTCGGTATCGTAGGAATCGATCCACGGCGGGGCGACGAAACCCTCGCCCGTGCTCCAGACGAGATCACCGAGAAAGGCGGCTCCCGAGTCGGAGTGGAGAAACACCGTGTGACCGGGGTTGTGCCCGGGCGTGTGAAGCGCCCGAAACCGGCCGATCCGATCGCCGTCGGAAACCGCTCGGAGATCGGTGTTCGAGAGCGAATACACCCGACGGGCGAGCCGATGGAAGGCGCCCTTTTGGTGTCGCCACGGGGGCGACCACGACCGGCGAACGAGCCGGAGATCGAGCGCGCCGAGATACGTCGGCACGTCGAGGTCGATCCGTGCGAGCCCGCCGACGTGGTCGATGTCGTAGTGGGTCAACAGCACCCGATCGATATCCGCAGCGTCGTAGCCGGCAGCCCGGATCTCGCCCGAGATCGGTCGTCGAGGGATCGGAACCCCCGCGTCGACGAGCGTCAGATCGCCGTCGTCGACGAGATAGGCGTTCGCACCGATCGGCTCCGGCCACGCGATCTCCAGCAGGTGGACGCCGTCGGCGATCTCGCGTGCCATACGTCCCGTTTCTCGTCGCTCCTCTTGATCGTGACGAGTCGTGGTTCGGGAGGTGGTTCGCGGAACCGCTACGGAAGTCGCTTCGAGACGTACGGCCCGTCTTGATAGTAGTCGAGTTTCTCCCGGTAATACTGTCTCACACCGATCCCGGAGATGACCGACAGCTTCTCGTAGCCCGCTTTTTCGGCCATCCGTTCGGCCTCCTGAAGCAGCTGTCGTCCGTAACCGCGGTGCTGGTGGTCGTCCGCACCCGCATTCGCCGTCTCACCCACACCGACCTCGCTGCCGTAGACGTGTAACTCCCGAACCAACGCGGCGTCTTCGAGTTCCTCTCGGACCGGATCGTTCGGAAAGCGCAGCCGACAGAAGCCGACCAACAGGTCCTGCTCGAAGTCCTCGAACGAGATGAAGTGTTCGGTTCCCCCGGCGACCTCGTAGGTGAGCACGTCGAGATCGACGGTCTCGGGCGTCCCGTCGTTCATTCCGACCTCCCGACAGCGGATGCACTCACACGTCCAGCCGTGTTCGTCCATCCGCTTCCAGGCGAGCTGTCGGAGGTTCGACTTCCAGACGCCGGCGTCGATGAAATCCGCCGGGATGTCCCGCTGGACGCGCTGGAGCCGGGTGTATCGGGGGATCATCGATTTGATCTCGGCGACGAGTTCGGCCGCCTCCTCGTTGGTAAGCGGTTCGTACTCGCCGCGGCGCCACATGTCGTAGGTGACGGTGTCGCGGACGACGAGCGTCGGATAGATCTTCAGATAATCCGGGCGCCAGTCGGTGGATTCGAACAGCTCCCGGAAGTCCTGCAGACACATCTCTTTGGACATCCCCGGCTGGCCGGGCATCATGTGAAAGCCGACCTTGAAGGCGGCATCCCGGAGTCTACGGTTCGCGTCCAGTGAGGCCTGTATCCCGTGGCCGCGGTGCATCTCGCGGTTGATCCGCTCGTAGGTCGTCTGGACGCCG
>CAZWZX010000153.1:0-6291 GCA_964638655.1 uncultured Natronomonas sp. | reverse complement strand
CGTCGAACCGCGGGCTCATCGACTGGACGTGGCTCACCCACACCGAGTTCCGGTTGAGGTCCTCTATCGGGACCGCGTAAGTCGTCATGTCGAACGCCGCGAGCGCCTTCCGAATCATCATGATCCGCTCGCCCGCTGTGAACGGGTTCCGAACGGTGTGTGACTGGTCGGCGCTACCGATCCCGACGACCAGTTCGTCGATATCCTCTCGCATTCGGTCGACCATCGCGTGGTGGCCTTCGTGGAACGGCTGAAACCGTCCGATGTAGAACCCCCGCGTCATACCGGACGGTGCGGGTGGGGCTCTGATAAAGCCGATGGGTCGGGGGTAAGGGCCGTCCGAGAGCCCCGCTTTCGTGCGGTTTTGACCGCCGGCAGCGCGTGACTCGGGGAGAAAGTATATCAGTTGACAGTCCGTTTTTATCGGTAACAGAAACGTTTCTATGAGCAACGAAAAAGAAGCGGAAGAGGCCACAGACGCCGACGAGCGTCCGGAGCGCGAGCGCGATCCGTCGGCCGGTTCCGACGAATCCGCCCCCGAAACCGGGTCGGATCAAGAGGCGGGGCAGGGATCCGACCGCGGTAGTGTTCCCGAGGGGTACGACCACGGGAACGACCCCGAACCCGAGGACACTCCGGAGGAACGCGACGGCGTTCGGCACGATTCCGGAAACGGGAGGACGTCGGACAACGCCCAGCCGAACAGACCGACGACGGACGAACCGCGCGGCGCCGAGGAACAGCTCGACGATGACGAGGAGCTCCTCGACGGTTCCGATCTCGGTAGCGAGGTCCACGTCGACAGCGAGATCGAGATCGACGAAGACGAAGAGGACAACCTCCTCGGCGGCCTCCAGATCGACTCCAGCGCCGACATCGAAGTCCCCGACCGACTGGTCGATCAGGTCATCGGACAGGATCACGCCCGCGATATCATCCTGAAGGCGGCGAAACAGCGCCGCCACGTGATGATGATCGGCTCGCCCGGGACGGGCAAATCGATGCTCGCGAAGGCGATGAGCCAGCTTCTCCCCAAAGAGGAGCTACAGGACGTCCTCGTCTATCACAACCCGGACGACGGTAACGAGCCGAAAGTCCGGACGGTGCCGGCCGGCAAGGGCGACCAGATCGTCGACGCTCACAAGGAGGAGGCCAGAAAGCGAAACCAGATGCGGAGCTTCCTGATGTGGATCATCATCGCCGTAGTGTTCGGTTACGCGATCCTCATCGCCCAACAGCTGCTTTTGGGTATCATCGCCGCGGGTATCATCTATCTCGCGTTCAAATACATGAGCCGCGGGTCGGACGCCATGGTGCCGAACCTGCTCGTCAACAACGCCGACCAGCAGGTCGCCCCCTTCGAGGACGCGACCGGTGCCCACGCAGGCGCCCTGCTCGGCGACGTCCGACACGACCCCTTCCAGTCCGGCGGTATGGAGACGCCCAGCCACGACCGAGTCGAGGCCGGCGCAATCCACAAGGCCAACAAAGGGGTGCTGTTCGTCGACGAGATCAACACCCTCGACATCCGCTCACAGCAGAAACTGATGACGGCGATCCAGGAGGGTGAGTTCGCGATCACCGGCCAGAGCGAGCGCTCTTCGGGGGCGATGGTCCAGACCGAACCAGTCCCGACCGACTTCGTCATGGTCGCCGCGGGGAACCTCGACGCGATGGAGAACATGCACCCCGCGCTGCGCTCGCGGATCAAGGGGTACGGCTACGAGGTCTACATGGACGATACGATCGAGGACACTCCGGAAATGCGGCGCAAGTACGCCCGCTTCGTCGCTCAGGAGGTCCAAAACGACGGCCGGCTGCCCTCGTTCACCGACGACGCGATCGAGGAGCTCATCCTCGAGGCCCGCCGTCGGGCGGGTCGCAAGGGCCATCTCACGCTGAAGTTCCGGAACCTCGGCGGCCTCGTCCGCGTCGCGGGCGACATCGCCCGCGCGGAAGACAGAGAGTACACCCGACGCGAGGACGTCCTCCAGGCGAAAGCTCGATCGCGGTCGATCGAACAGCAACTGGCGGACGATTACATCGAACGCCGGAAGGACTACGAGCTCACGGTCAACGAGGGCGACGTCGTCGGCAGAGTCAACGGGCTCGCAGTGATGGGCGAAGACTCGGGGATCGTTCTCCCCGTGATGGCCGAAGTCACGCCGAGTCAGGGTCCGGGGGAGGTCATCGCGACCGGCCAGCTGAAGGAGATGGCCATGGAGGCGGTCCAGAACGTCTCGGCGATCATCAAGAAGTTCTCCGACGAGGACATCTCCCAAAAGGACGTCCACATCCAGTTCGTCCAGGCCGGCGAGGGCGGCGTCGACGGCGACTCCGCCTCGATCACGGTCGCGACCGCGGTCATCTCGGCGATCGAGGACGTGCCGATCAGACAGAACCTCGCGATGACCGGCTCGCTTTCGGTCCGCGGTGACGTGTTGCCCGTCGGGGGCGTGACCCACAAGATCGAGGCGGCCGCAAAGTCCGGCCTCGATACGGTCATCATCCCGAAGGCGAACGAACAGGACGTGATGATCGAGGACGAGTACAAAGAGCAGATCGAGATCATCCCCGTCTCTCACATCTCCGAGGTGCTCGACGTGGCGCTCGCGGGCGAACCGGCCAAGGATTCGCTCATCGACCGCCTCAAGAACATCACCGGCTCCGCCCTCGAACAGCGCGAGGTCGGGCCGACCAACCCGAGCCCACAGTAGAACGTGACCCGGTGGGTCGCCTTCGCGGCGCTCACCCTGCTCGTGTTGGCGGTGCTTTTGCTTTCGGCCCGGGATTCGGCCCGCGTCGTCGACGAACTCGCCGGTACGGACAGCCACAATCGGACCGGGCTGGATCGGTTGCCGGACGGCGCCGACCACCTCGATGCGATCGACGCCCCGCCGGCCTCGACGCCACGGGTGTCGAACCGAGCGCTGCTTGCCAACGTGGCCTTCTCGCATGGGCTGTTCGCGGCCGTTCTCCTCGCCGGAATCGTCCTCGCGAACGTGCCGCTCTCGTCGCTCGGAATCGGAGGTGGGATTTTTTCGGGCCGAACGGCAGTCGGTGTCGGCGTCGCGATCGGTCTCGGTCTGGCGGCCGTCAACACCGCTACCGGCGCGATCGCGGACGCGTTCGACGCCGATCCGAGCGGACCGCTGCGGGAACTGCTCGCGCCCGATTCGACCGCAGGATGGATCGCCCTGCTCGTCGTCGTGTTGCCGATCATCGCCGGCTTCGAGGAGCTGCTGTTCCGGGCGGTGTTGATCGGCGCCTTCTCGGTCGGGTTCGATCTCTCGCCGTGGCTGCTCGCGGTCGTGTCATCGGTCGCTTTCGCGGCCGGCCACGGCGCTCAGGGATGGCTCGGCGTCGTCGCAACCGGCGTATTGGGGTTCGTTCTGGCAGCGATCTTCGTGGTGACCGGAAGCCTGCTCGTCGTCGCCGTCGCCCATTACGTGGTCAACGCCGTCGAGTTCGTCGTGATGGAGGGGTTCGAATACGGACCCTTCGGCGATTGACGGCAACGGTGACGATGAACGTGGAAGGATCCTTCAGCGGTCGTCGTCGCTCGGTCCCGGATCGGCGGACAGTTCCGCCTCAAGGAGCCCGTAGAACGGCGCCGCGCCGATCTCGACCGCCGGCCGGAACTCGTCGGGAACGGCGTGAGCGTTCTCGTAGAACGCCGATTCGGTCTCGGGGGTTCTCAGCGTCCCGTCGCCGAACTGAATGAGCGCCGGCGCCGTCGAGTTCAGCGCCCACTCTTCGAGTTCGACCCAGTCCGGGCCGAACCGAAAGAGGACGCCGAAGGAGAACTGCCCGGCCTTGACCGCTTGGGCCTTCGAGTGGAACCGGTTCGACTCCTCGGCCTCGAACTCGGCGTCGCTCATCCAGGCGACGACGGCGCCCTCCTCGAAGAGCACGAGATAGACGTCCCACGAGCGGCTCCGATCGAAGACCGCCCAGACGCTCCGCGGGCCGACGGTTCCGAACTCGACGCTGAAGGCTGGCTCTTCGCGCTCTTTGCCCGCCGGTTCGAAGACGAAGCGCCCGTCGTAGCTCGGAACCTGCACGCCGCGGTGATGATAGACGAGCCCCTCGATCTCCGTCTCGGAGTCCACCGCATCCCAGAAATCGAGCGCGCCCTGCGTCTCCAGTCGGTCGAAGAACTCCGGAAACGACCGGATCTCGCGTTCGAACTCGCCCTGTGGCGGGCGTTCGAAGCCGTCGGCCATCAGACGGCCACCTCCGGGCGGGCGGGACGTGGACGGATCGCGTTCGAGTGAGTCATATCGTAGTAGGGGCGTTCGATACCGATGAGCGTTTTGTTCGAGGCTCCCGTCTCGTCCGCTAATACGGTTATCGGACCGACGATATCGCCACAGTTGCCGTACGAGACACGTCGGGTGTATTCACCGATTTCCTTCCGACCATTTCCGGTTCCACTCAGTGGATCGATCGCTTGTTACACCTGTACAGACATCGACTCGTACACCAACGTTTGGTACCGGTATCCATCGGGGTGACACGGTTATCTCCAGAATGAGGCGTTTGCTAAACAAAACAAAAACGCCACCCAGCCGATCAAAAGTCCCGCGATTATCACCAAGAAATCAGCTAACGTCGTTCCGACGATGAAAAAATACCCGATTCCGATCGTAAGTAGTACCAGCGAGATACCGATCAAGACGTGACATCGACGTTCGGACTTCGGTTCCATATCTGTGGGACAACGGTCCTACGACACCTGGGTGAATAAACAGGAGAGAAAGTCATACTGGGACGGATACTGATTAATCGAGTAACAGTACGTCTTACTGGCCCCCCGTGTAGGGAACTCGTCCGTCGACCGCCGCGAAAGAGCTATCAACGGAACGGGCCAACGCCGGGTATGTCAGGACGCGCGGGGTCGGACTGCCCGGAGTGTGGCGGACAACTGCAGTCGGCCGACGGCATGACCTACCGCTGTCGGGACTGCGGGACGGAGTTCGACTCGGCCGACGTCTTCCTTATGTGAACTACCCCACCCTACTCACTCGCTTTCGCTCGTTCTTTGAGGGTGGGGCTTCCTGTTTCGATGACGCGCTTTGCAGATACAGTCGTATCCACAGGAAGCGCAGTCTCCACAGGCGTTAACGAATCGCTCCGCGATTCGTTCGCACACCAGAAATCTCCGATTTCTGGGGACGCTGTATCCCCTCCCTACTGCGCTACTCGGTCACTCCGTTCCCTGCGTTGTCGTCCGAAAATCAGAGATTTTCGGGATCACGAGAATCTTCGATTCTCGAACGACTCCTTGAGGAATGGGACTTAGCACCTAAATCCAGTTAATTCGGTTACCGCTCGACGA
This sequence comes from uncultured Natronomonas sp., assembly GCA_964638655.1. GTDB lineage: Archaea > Halobacteriota > Halobacteria > Halobacteriales > Haloarculaceae > Natronomonas. The sequence goes on along the minus strand of CAZWZX010000153.1, from coordinate 950 downwards.
CGAGCAGCGCGACCCGTTCCAGAACGAGCGCCTCGAGATCGGCGTCCGTCGCGTCGAGTTCGGCCGCGCCGATGTCGTAGAACGACCTGACCCGCGTTTCGTCGTACTCGCCGAGCGTCGGCTCGGACGTGAGCAGTTCCTCGACGGCCTCGGCGGCGGCCGTCTCGTCTCCGGGACCGTCGACGGCGACGACGAGCGAGGACTCGCCCGCGGAGACGCCCATCTCGAGGGCCCGGTCGATCTGTCGTCTGCCGGCCGCATAGAGCGTCATCTCGACGCCCCGATCGCGGACGATCCCGTCGCCGCGAGCGCGTTCGCGGTCGGCCAACTCGAGGGCGCGCTCGAGATGCCGTTCCGAGACCACGTACCGGGCGTCGAACGCTTGAACGGTCACGTCGTGTTCGTCACCGATCGAGGCGAGCCTCTCGACGAACGATTCGACGCCTTCGAACCGGTCGCCGCCGATCTCGACGGTCCCCTCGAGTAGTTTCACGGTCGGTCACCGTCCATCAGAAATCACCGAGGCTGGATTGGTTCTCCCCGTCGCCGGGCGTCGGCTCGCTGTCGGCCGGCGATGACGGGGCCGCGGCGGCGTCAGGGGTCACGCCGTCCATCCCGGGGTTCCGGTGTCCGGCCGCCTCGAGGACGTTTTCGGCGGTCTTTTCGCGACCCCGGAGCGCGCCCAGAACGACGGCCTTGTCGGCGTTTCTGAGATCGGCCCGCGTCTCGATACCGGCATCGTAGAGCCGTCTGGCCCGCTTTCGGCCGACGCCCCGCACACCCGCGAGGTCGATGAGCTCCTCGCCGACGCCGTGCTCGACGCGTTGACGGGCTTCCCGGATCGCGCCGACGCTGTCGAGTCCCAACTCGTCGGCCAGCGATTCGGCGGCCCCGAGCAGCCACTCGGCGGTGTCGACCTTCCCGCGGATGTCGCCGGGACCGACGCCGTA
>CAZWZX010000152.1:0-6344 GCA_964638655.1 uncultured Natronomonas sp. | reverse complement strand
ACGCCCCGGGCGTGCCGACCCTCGCTATTTGAGTGAGAAGATCCCGCCGGCGAAAGTGATCCGGGACACGGTCGAGAGCCGGAGCATGTAGGACGTCAACACGAGGTACGGGGCGATCGAGATCGTGAACGCGAGGGCCACGAACGTCTGCAGCGGCGGGAGGCCGAAAAGCCAGATATCGGGGAAGATCCCCTGATCGATCGCGAGGATCGTCGAGGCGTTGAACAGGATCGCCGGGAGCGTGATAACCAGGAGCGTCTGGGATAGCTTGGACACTTCGCTGGTGTAGTAGAGCGTCTTGAAGTACTCCTTTCCGATGGCGAACAGTTCGAGCGCCTCGATGAGATCATCGAACGATTCGGATGTGGCGTTGGAGGCGCCGAGAGTCCGTGACCGCTCGATGTATGGGCCGTAGTTGAAACCCATCCCCTTCCAGAGGAGGACGAACTCGGCCCCGGAGGTCTCGTCTACGGCTCCGAGTCGCCCGGCTGCGTCCGAAATGTCGGAGGAGTACTCCTGAATTTCCTCGGCGAGCTCCTGCTCGACGCCGTCCAAGTCAGCAGTGAGAGCGTCCGCACGTTCGTCGATGAGCTTGGACATGGTTCTGAGAAACGCCGATGGATCGGACGGGTTCGCTCCGTGCTCGCTCAGTTCGCCGAGGGACTCCTGGAAGCCTATCACGGCATGGATCCGGTCCTCTTGGTTCTCGACAGAGGCGATGTCGTGCGAGAGGACGATCGAGTTGATCGAGACCACGATGGAGACGAGAAGGATCATTCCGCTCAAGAACGTGTTGAGAAGGGTCTGGACCGTCTCAGTCTCCGTGAGGAGCTTCTGCATCTCGAAGGTCCAAACCGTCGCGACGCCCATGAACGTCACAAAAACGATCGTGAGCAGCGCACCCGTCAACGCCAGTCGGTTCGCCTCCAGCAACGTCCACCGGATCAGTCTGATTTTCCCCGTCTCGTCCGGGACCGGAAACCAGTCCCGCAAGCGGCGGAGTCTCGTGGCGATGCTCATAACTCGAGTTCGCTATCGACAGTTGCCGATAGCCTCATCCGCAATCGGGGACCCATGCCCTCGAATGTACGCTCTCTGGAATGGAAACCCTGTGGGGTGAGGAAACGAGGCCTCTCGATCGATACCTGTCGGTTCGACTCTGCTGCCACCGACCGTTCCGGTCCCGTCCATCCGACACCCGACCGGATCGTCCCGTCGACTGTCGGCCTCACAGATACGCGTCGTCCCACTCGTCGGCTAGGTGGACGTTGCCGCAGTTCCCACACTCGAGTCTGTCGAGCCCATCGGCGGACACGTCCGTACTGCCGCACTGCGAGCAGAAGTATCCGTAGGGGTCGTCCTCGTCGTCGTCGGAGTAGACCGAAAAGAAGGGCGCCTCTCTGCCCGGGATCGTCTCGTCTCGGTCGATGGATCGGTCCACCCCATCGACAGTGATGGACTCGGGGACCGCAACGGCGGGTTCGTTCGTGGTGTCGGTTCCCTCGCCCTCGGTAAACAGGGTTACCGCCAACTCCTCGCCTCCGATCATTGCCCGGTCGTTCCCGTCCGGTTCGAGTCCGAACCCCTCGAGGAACCCGCCGCCTTCGACGGCATCTTCGAGGATACGCGCGGTAATTGGGATCTCGGCGTCCTCGCGAATCCGGTCGATCAGTGCCGTGGCGATACCCTCCCCTCGGGCCTCCGGGTCGACGTGAAGCCACCGTATCATCGCTTCCGTTCCGACCGCGACGTCGATGAAACCGAGGACCGTCTCCGTCTCCTCGACCGTGTGGTCGGCGACGAGCATGACCGTACCCGAATCGTCGAGCCGCTCGGTCAGTGTCGTCTCGCCGAACTCCTCTTTGAGTATCGTCTCGATCTGCTGTGGGCTGAGCGAGTACGACGATTGGAACGAATCGCGTGCGATCGCCTCGATTCGCTCTCGATCCGCCGACTCTGCGGGACGAACTTCCATGCAATATGTTGTCGTTGGACAGGAATAAAGCATTTGTCATTCGCGTACGCACGGACGAGCGAGATACACGCTGACAAAAACGAAGCCATCGCTCAAGGCTACGCCGGCTGGGACCGGTGAACGGCTATCGATTGAGGTGGATCTCGTCGCCGGAGACCCTCTCGATGCTGTTCGCGTTGAGCTGGTAGGAGTCCTCGTTGCTGTCACCCCAACCCAGTTTGGACTCGACCGTGTCCGTCAGCCCCGCGTCGGGTTCGACGTATGCCGTCCCGTGCTGGACTTCGATCACGCGACCGACCTCGTCGCCGCTGTTGTTCACTACGCTCTTTCCCTCGTCGTCTGTCAGCGTCACGCTGTTCCCCATCGCGGATCGAACGAGGGGGCTCTCGAACCTATCGGCTTTCCTTGCGACTGCAAGGGGTATATACGATCCGTCCCACTGCACGGAAACGGAAAGCGTACCCCGCTGTCGTCGGGCCTCAGAACGACTCGTTCTCCCCTGCGCCGTCAACCTCGAGAGGGTTCCCGCCCCGGTCGCTGTACCCCTCGCGCCCGATGGCGTCGTCGCCGACCATGCTGAAAATGGCCTGTCGGACCCCTTCGGCGTCCTCGTACTCCTGCTCGTTTTCCGGGCCGAGTACATCACGTAGCGCGGTGCTTTTGTCGGTGAGTCCGAGTTCGTGATCGCCGTACCGATCGAGGAGTTCGTCACGAGATAGCGGATACGACTCGTCCTCGAGCTCCTCGGCAAGCGAGCCGAATTCGATGCCCTGCTCGCGTGAATCGACGGAATCTCTCGACATACCCGTCCCTTGATCGGGCAACGAGTAACGACTTCTGCCGGCGTGTGCAAGCTACCGTTGTGTTCCGAGGGTGCCCGCCGCCCCCTGTGACCGCTACAGTATAGCGCCCGATCATAAGCGCACCCGACCTTCGATCCGATGGCACAGCGCGGGTCGTTTCCCCGACAGGTTGAATACCTGTGAGAATCAATCACACAGCATGGAAGAACAGAGCCGCGTCTACGGCGAGGCGATCGAACCGGGGGAGATAGTCTACGACAGTGCCATGCGACCGATCGGCCGCGTTAGCGGCCTCAGCGAGGATGGGTTCGAGGTCGAAGCGATCGACCTGGACGGGAGCGAAATGGCGGAACTCCCGGGCCAGGAGTTCGGCAAGGGATACCTGATGTGGCGGTGTATCGAGTGTGGAGAGATGGACGAACTCAAAGACGGGCTGCCGGAAGCGTGCCCCGACTGCGGCGCGCCACCGGAGGCCATCTCCGTGATCGAGGAGGATTGAAGACGAATCCAGCCGGGGATGTCAAAGCTGTAGATACACGGTTGCGGACGTTATTTTTCGGCGCTATCGTGATGGAGTTCCGAGCTACTGGGCATTTCCATACGCGATCGACGACACGGTAGCTATCTAGCGGGATCTCGCGAGCCTCTCGCCTGCTCGTCCGCTCGTCCGACTGAAAATTCGGCGGGCATTTGATGCTGGAGTCCGATCTCCCCGTAATGGCACCAAAACTGGTGGCACATCGGCCGCTGGCGGCTTCGGCGTGTTCGGTGTCGGCGGTCGTGCTCCAATCCACGACCGCCGCCCCCGAGGTCGGACCCGAGGAACTCGTCGAGTACTGGCCACTCTTCGTCAGAGTCGGCTGGTTCAGCGCCGGCCTCCTCACCGTCGTTCTCCTCAGTCGGATTCTCGTCCAACCCGCGCTCGAACGGATGATCCGTCGACGGAACCGCAACAACCCCACGCTCCAGGCCGCCATCGTCCTGTACTTCCGGGTGCTCGTCGTCTTCGTGGCCTTCCTCGTCGCGATCGCCGTTGCCGGCTACGGCCGGATACTCGGTGAATCCGCGCTCATCATCAGTGCCGTGGCGCTGGCCATCGGTATCGCGGCCCAGGAGGTTATCGGCTCGCTCGTCAGCGGCGTTGCGCTCGTGCTCGATCCGGAGTTCAACGTCGGCGACTACATCGAGTGGCCGGGCGGCGAGGGGGTCGTCCAATCGATCGCTCTCAGGGTCACCCGTGTCGAGACTCCCGATGGCGAGCTCGTGACGATTCCGAACACAGTTTTGACGAGCAACGAGCTCGTCCGGCCGTACGGCCGCGGGAACCACCGCGTCATCCAGAAGATCGGACTCGCGTACGACGACGACGTCGACGAAGCGGTCACTCATCTCGAGGACGTCGCGACGTCCATGGAGATGATACTCGCGGAACCGGCCCCGACAGCCTACGTCGACGAACTCGGCGACGATGCGGTCATCGTCCGCATTCATTACTGGATCGAAGACCCCAACCGTCGTGATATCTTCGCCGCCCGCTCGGCGTACGCCAGCGCGATCAAGCGCCGCTTCGAGACCGTCGGTATCACCATCAGTCCGCCCTCCGAGCGTGACCTCCAGGGTCGAATCAGTGTCGACGAGTCGGTCTGATCTGGGCTTGAAATCCGTCTGTCCCCCTCTGGCGCCAACGTCGCTCGGCAGACTTGACCATGGGGTCGTCCCTCCCCTGGGAGGGCAACGATGAGACCATGGGTCGTTGGTAATAGGCTCGTGATCCGGTGACCTGGTTTGGTACCGTTTAACTATCCTTTGTTCCGCCCTTCTTGGCCTATGTCTTCGAGATACGAGTACGAGCGCACGACTGGCCGCGACGAGGTCGCGACGCTACTCAGAGTACTTGCGGATGGGCTTGCTGCCGGCACGTTTCATCTCGGACGAGGTGAGGGAGCCGTCGAGATCGAAGTGCCGGACGAGATCGAACTCGAACTGGAGTTCGAAACCGAAGCCGGGGACATGGAAGTCGAAATCGAGATCGAGTGGATGGGGACAGACCTCGAAAAGATCAGACCAGCCACCGACGCGTTAGCCGATTCGGACGAACCGATCGATGATCTCCCGATCAGTTCGATCGGACACCCGGAAAGTAAGGCTCGCTTCGAGGTCTTCCGCGACCGGGGCGAGGAGTGGCGCTGGCGGTTAGTCCACCGAAACGGGAACGTACTCGCGACCGGCGCCGAAGGGTACACGCGGAAACACAATGCATTGAAAGGACTACGAAGCGTAATGCGCAACGCGCCGCTCGCAGAAATCGTCGAGGAATCGGCCGAATAACGGCGCTTGATACGGTGTAACTAAGAGCTGAAACCGTGTGTTGCGAGATGAGATCCCACAACGTCGCCACGTATTCGAGATCCGGAGCGACCGATCAATCCGGAACGAGATCCGTCCGAGCTATCAAACGAAACGCTCGAATTAATCCCTGCGGCGATTCGCGGCCTAAAGGCGGGATTCGTCGCCACGGCCATCATGACACGTAGCGAGCGGAAGCTCTCGTCGTTTCCCATCCGACGAGCCGACAGCGATACGTGGATCATACTAATGTGTAGTTCTCGCAACTCGAACGTATGGGGACCATTGTGGATGTGACCGTTTCGCCCGATCTGTTCGCGCTGACGGAGACGTTTGACGCCGTGCCCGATGCGACGTTCGAACCGGTCCGGGTCGCTGCACACGGTTCCGAGGGGGCGATGGAACTGCTGTGGGCATCGTCGTCCGACCTCTATCGACTCGACGGGGCGCTCCGAGACGACGGGACGACGGGCGCGGTCGATCGCCTCTCGATGGATGGCGAACACGCGCTCTATCGGATCAACTGGAGTACAGGGGCCCGGGCCGCCACCGAAACCTTCGTGGAGGTCAACAGGACACTGCTCGACGCACACGGATCAGCGGATCGTTGGGATTTCCGGGTGCTGTTCCCGAACCAGGCGGCAGTGTCGACGGCGTACGACGACTGGCGCGACCGCGATCTCGATCCGTCGATCCGGCACGTCAACGGGCTCTCCGATGCGGTACGTTACGGTGGGATGGGCCTCTCACAGCGTCAACACGAAGCTCTCACTGCGGCGTTCCGGACTGGATACTACGACATCCCCAGAGAAGTCACGCTCGTCGACTTGGCGACCGACTTCGACGTGTCCCATCAGGCGCTCTCCGAGCGGCTCCGGCGCGGCCACCGTACCCTCGTCGAGACGACGCTCTGTCGATACCCGGCCTCGGTGAGACATCAGCGGTGACCGCCGTCCGATTGCACGCCCTCTGCCGCAGCTCCCCGTACGATTTCCTTACCGGCAGATCACGATCTCTCCCGCCGCGAGCCGTCGTCTTCGTCCCCGTGAGTCTTTTCGCCGCATAAGAATAACATTCTTAATTTTGTTACGAAAACGTTACCGATCGAGAACCTGCGTGTACGGGATGCATACGGTGCTTTGATCGGTTGGACGAAACGCTGATTCAGTTGGCCACAGCGCTGGCCGAGAGTAAATGTGCGGTCTGATCCTCTCCCAAAC
>CAZWZX010000151.1:0-6421 GCA_964638655.1 uncultured Natronomonas sp. | reverse complement strand
CGCGACGTGTGCACAGGCGCGGGCCGAGACGTCCGTCTCGTTGCAGGTACCGCCGAGATAGGTCCGGGTCTCCGTCCCCTCGCAGTACCGAACGGCCGCCGCGGATCGCTGGACGCCGCCGAGATCCGGCGTTTTGATCTGGACGACGTCCGCGGCGCCGGCGTCGACGAACGCCTTGACGTCCTCGAAGGTGTTACACCACTCGTCGGCGACGATATCGACGTCGACGTCCGCGTCCGACAGCCCGTCCCGGAGCTCGCACATCCGGGTGATCTGGGCCCCGCGGCCGCCGGCGTCCATCGGCCCCTCGATCTGTAGGGGATACGGTGCGGCCGCTTCCTGCAGCGACCGGAAATACTCGGTGACTTCGGTCCGATCGTACGGCGGACCGAAGACTTTCCCGAGGATCCCGTACACGTCGATGTGGAACCGCGGCGAGTAGTCCGCGGTGCCGAGTTCACCGGCCCGTTCGGAAAGCCACGTGAGATACTCGAGCAGGCGTTTGCCGTCCTCGCCGACCTTTTCCACGCTGTTGAACAGGCCGTGTGGCAACACGCCGACGCGTTTGAGCAGCATCTTCTCGGCGTTGTTCCGTCGCTCGTCGCCGGACTGTCCGAAGATCGGAATCGGTCGCGTGGCCGGTCTGGCCCCGACAGCGTCGGCGAGCACGTCCGTCTCCGTCGTCCGTCGGGCGCTGGCCGCGGCGTCGAGCAACGCCTGCGAGACGCCGTACCGGACCGCGGTGTGGAGTTGGGACCCACGGCTCCGCTCGCCCGGCAGCCCCTCGATTTCGTCGGTGAGCGTGTCGAAGTCGGCCGGATCGCGCCCGACGAGCGCGCCCGCGATCCGATCTTCGACGATCGGCCGGTAGCGCTCGGCCCGGAACAGAGGATCCCGCCCACCGGCTCCCGAGTACTGGACTGCGGCGCAGTCACCGGAGGCGATCGTTCCGTCGGAGAGTTCGAGTTCGACGGTCAGCGCCTCGCCGGCCTCGCGGACCCGATCGAACCCCTCGGTCACCGCATCACCCCGGTACGTGAATCCGTCCGCCTCGGCACCAGCCTTGATCGCGCGCTGGTCGTCGAAAAAGAACCCGGCGACCGTCGGGACGGCCCGAACCGCCTCGATCTCGAGATCGGAGTTCGGTCGCATCTATCGTCCCCCCGCCGGGCGTCCAATGAGTCGCCCGTCGCTGATCGCGTCGACGTCGTCGGCGACCATTCGGAACGTCTGATCGCGCCCTTCGGTCCGGGCGCGTGAGTCCAGCCGGTTGCGGTGGGTCTCCTTGATCTCGTCGGGGAGCGCGAGGTCGGCGAACTCGAGGATCCGGACCCGGCCGTCGTCGTCGCGGGCGGGGAGGACGTCGCCTTTCGCGCTGTCCGAGGGCGAAAACGGGACGTCGAGCGCGCCCGATTCGAAGGCCGCAAGGGTTCCCCGGGCCACGTCGCCGTCGCCGAGCGAGAGTACCGCCTCGATCAATTCGCGGCTGGATTTCTGTATCAGGTTCAACTCGCGATCGACGCCTTCGATTCGAACGTCCTGCTCTATGACCATGTTGATCAACTGCTGTGTGGTTCGGAGTCCGGCAGCGTTGGCTTCCTTTGTCGGGACGCCCTCGAACTCCTGTGGAGACTTGGTGATGACCTTATCGGGGTTGGCGATGGCGGCAGTCAGCCCGCCGAGACCGATCACGCCGTTGGCACGCGCTTCGTCCGGTGGGAACCCACCCATCCACTCGTGGAAGACGGTCGTGACCGTGACCGCGTCGTCGAGGTACTCCTCGCCCAGCGAACGGAGCGCGTGTAACGCGGCGACGTCCTGGACGATGTTGCCGACCTGCCCGTAACCCAGCGTAATCGATCGAACGCCCTGGGTGGCCGCGAGCATCCCCTCGATCACCATGATCGTGATCGCGATACACGGCGGGACGAGCGTCCCGGTCAGCGGACCGAACGGCTCGCGGTTGATCGTGACGCCCCGCTCGGTGTACGCGCCCGCGAGCCGATCCACGTACTGCCAGTGTTCGATCGTCTCGGCGAGGTCGTGCTCTTTGGTGTAGGGGATGTTATACGAGATGGGCCCGCCCTCGAAGCTTTCGAACCCACCGGCGAACGTGATCGCCGCCAGCAGGCGGGCGTCGGGCGTCCCGTGACGGACTTCAACGGGCGCGTCGACTGCCTCGATCAGCTCCCGGCAGCCGTCGACACCGTGGTTGACGGCCGGGAACCCGTTGAGCGTGTCCTCGCCGGTTTCGCGGGCCTCCGTTAGCCCCTCTTCGGCCTTTTCGTACTCGTTGTCGCGGGTGTAGGAATCGATCGTCGTCGGGAGGAGATCGGCCTCCCCGGCCGTCCGGAGGTGTTCGAGCAGCTCGATCTGGTCGCCGAGCATCGGGACACCGGCCCGGGGCTGAAGCAGCGGCCGGTCCGCCGACTCCAGTACCGTCGCGAAGCGCTTGTGGTCGGGGAGCGTCCCGTGGTACTCGATTGCGTCCTCGAAATCGACCGCCGCCCCGGTGGGCCACTCCGATCGGACGCGTTCGTCGATGCGATGCAACTGATCGTCGGTGAGTCGTTCGTCGCGAACCATCGTATACTCCGTTTTCGTCCTCTCAGGTGGTGACTGCGGTCCGCTCGGTTTCCGCTTCCTGGATTCCGAGATCGCGCTTGAGGGCGGCGATGGCCGCCTCGGGGGCGGTCTCGGAACCGAAGACGCGATCGAACCCCATCCCGCGGAACGTCTCGCGCGTCTCCTCGAAGTCGCCCTGTCCGACCGAAAGGTTACCGCCGATGTACGTCGTCACGTCCAGCCCGGCCTCGGAGATCTGCCGGTGGAAGCCACGGCAGTCCTGCTCGGCGTGGCCGTAGAGCGACGAGACCAGTACCGCCTCGGCGTCGTGTGCGTCGGCCGCTTCGACGAACTCCCCCTGGGAAGTCTGTACGCCCAGGTTGACGACGTCGAAGCCGGCTGTCTCGAGAGCCCGTTCCAGGATCGTGATCCCGACGACGTGTGCGTCGGAACCGATCACGCCGAGGATAACTGTCGTCGCCATGTCGGTACGCAACTCGTTGGATGGACACACAATAAACTTAATGATCTTTAGTGATAATATTCTTTAATTACTCTAAGGAGTACGGCAGACCCGCGTGTTAATTAATCCCATTTTTAATTATAAATAGTGAAGTTTATAATCCGTCCGGACGGCAGGCGGGTATATGGGTGCGCTCGACGACGTTCGCGTCCTCGATCTGACACAGGTGTTGGCCGGACCGTACTGTACGATGTTGCTCGCGGACATGGGCGCGGACGTGGTAAAAATCGAGCGTCCCGGCGGGGACCTGATCCGTCCGAACCCGCCGTACGCCGAGGACCCCGAGACCGAACCTTACGGCGGCTACTTTCAGAGCGTCAACCGCGGCAAGCGCTCGATCGCTCTCGATCTCGACGAGGAGGGCGCTCGCGAGGATTTCCTCTCGCTGGTGAAGAGAGCCGACGTCCTCGTGGAAAACTATCGGGCCGGGACGATGGAGAAGTTCGACCTCGGCTACGAGACGCTGACCGAGCACAACCCGGAGTTGATCTACAGTTCGATTCGCGGGTTCGGCGACCCGCGGACGGGGGAGACGCCCCGTCAGGGCCAGCCGTCATTCGATCTGATCGCACAGGCTCTCGGTGGCGTCATGGAGATCACGGGGCCGGAGGACGGTCCGCCGACCAAAGTCGGACCCGGGGTGGGCGACATCTTCACCGCCGCCCTGAACTGTTCGGGCATCCTCGCGGCGATCCATCACCGCGACCGGACCGGCGAGGGACAGTTCGTCGATACCGGCATGTACGACGCGATGATCTCGCTGTGTGAGCGATCGATTTATCAGTACTCCTACACGGGGAAGTCGCCGACCCGGCGGGGAAACGCTCATCCGACGCTGTTTCCGTACGACGCCTTCGAGGCCATCGACGGCCACGTCGTGATCGCCGCGTTCAACGACAGACACTGGCGGGCGCTCTGTTCGGCGATGGACCGCCCGGATCTCGCCGCCGAACACGGCTCCCCCGACGAGCGCCTCCGGAACCGGGCGTCCATCCGCGCTGAGATCGCCGAATGGGCCCGCGAGCGGTCCGTCGAGACGATCGTCGACGAACTCGAGGGGACGGTTCCGAGCGCCCCCGTCCAGGACACGGCGGACGTCTTCGCGGACGAGCACCCCCACGCCCGGGAGATGCTGGTCGAGGTCGAACAGCCGGGGGCGGACCGGCCGGTCACCATCGCCGGCTCGCCGATCAAGATGTCGGAGACGAACCCCGAACCCGGCGGGCGGGCGCCGCTTTGCGACGAACACCGCGAGGAGCTCCTCGAACCGCCTCGGGCCGTCACCGACGATTGAGCTGCCGCGGCCGTTTTCGTCTCCCGGACGCCGTGGTAGTTGCCGGAGGGGGGACAACTTTTCGACGCTTCGTGCGGTAGATAGCACCACGGCGAGACACCGATGAACGAAACCAGCTTCGAAAACCGACCCTACCTCTCCAGACGACGGATCCTCTCGGCGCAGGGTGTCGGAACGGCGGCCTCGATCGCAGGCTGTGGCGCCGAAGACGACGAAGCTCTCGAACGGCGGATCGGTGGACACCTACCCCGTCGCGGTCGTCGGCGGGAACGTTCCCGCCGTCGGGGACACCGATTTCCTGAGCGAAGAGAACCACAACGTCGCGGACAACGAGGTGCTCGTCAGTTACGCCGTCGAGTTCGCGCTCGGCGCCTGATCGGCTACAGCCCTTCGAGCGACCGGAGCCGCTGTTCGACGACCGGGGGCGCGCCGCTCGGCCCGTCGGAGACCCGATGGTCGGGGATAACGAGCGGTGCGGGGTTGTTCGAAAGCGCCGTTCGGACGAGTTGGTGATCGGATTCGTCTTCGGGGTCGAGCCCGCTCGTCGATCGGACGAGCGCCTCGACGGTAACACCCTCCCCGTAGGGAACACTCCGAAGGGCCTCGAGTACGTCCCAGTAATCGGTCCGCCGGGTGATCGCGACATCGACGTCCTCGAAATCGTCCGTCTCACCCTCCAGATACGCTTCGACACGGTCTAAAAGCGGGTGTTCGGTTTTGAACTTCGGGTTGTCTTCCTCCGGAAACGAGACCGACAGTAGACGGTTGCTCGCGAACCCGAGTTGGACGTACCGCTGTAGATACGACGACTCCCGAACAAAGATTCCGGATCGAGTGCTCATGTCGGCACTTCGATCGCCGACCGCTTGAATCTGCGGCATCCGCTCTGTCGCTCGCTATCCGACCGATCGACAACGACGAACCTTTTGTCGAGTGGGACTCTACACCGGATATGGAGCTCTCTGAGCGGGGATCGACCCGAGAAAGCGGCTCGGACACTGCCGACCCGACGTCCGATGCGGGGCTCACCGAACGCCCCCGTCGGCTTCGGACCGACGGCGTCCGCGGGCTGGTCAGCGAGACTGACGTCCGGGCGAGTGATCTCATCGCACCGATCTTTATTGACGCGACGACGGACGAGCGAGTCGAGATCGAATCGATGCCGGGACACGAACGCGTCCCGGTCGAGGAAAGCGTCGCCCGTGTTCGGGAAGTCACCGAGACCGGCGTCGAAGCCGTGATGGTGTTCGGGATCCCCGACTCGAAGGACCCGATGGGGAGCAGAGCGTGGGCGGAAGACGGCGTCGTCCAGCGGGCGCTCCGCCGGATCGCGTCTGAGACGGACGTCTACGTCGTGACCGACGTCTGTCTGTGTGAGTACACCGACCACGGCCACTGCGGGATCGTCGAGGGCGAGGCCGAGACGGCCCCCGAACAGACGGTGCGGAACGACGAGACGCTGGAGTTGCTCGAACGGATCGCCGTCTCCCACGCCGAGGCGGGCGCCGATATGGTCGCGCCCTCGGGAATGGTCGACGGGATGGTCGGCGCGATACGGGGCGCACTCGACGAGGCCGGCCACGAGAACACGGGGGTCATGTCCTACGCGGCGAAATATCAGTCGGCCTTTTACGGCCCGTTCCGGGACGCGGCCGACGGCGCTCCCACCTTCGGCGACCGCCGACACTACCAGATGGATCCCGCGAACGCGCGCGAGGCCGTCCGGGAGGTCCGACTCGACGTCGAACAGGGCGCGGACGTGTTGATCGTCAAGCCCGCGCTGGCGTATCTCGACATCGTCTCGACGCTCAGAGCGGAGTTCGATCACCCGATCGCCGCCTACAACGTCTCCGGGGAGTACGCGATGATACACGCCGCCGACGAGAAGGGGTGGCTCTCTCTCGAGGAGGTCGCCTACGAGTCGCTGCTGTCGATCAAGCGGGCGGGAGCCGATCTCATTCTGACGTATTTCGCCGAGGACATCGCCGAACGGCTGTAGGTGTGGTATCCGGTGGCGCGCGTGAGCCGTTCGACGGCGT
>CAZWZX010000150.1:0-6424 GCA_964638655.1 uncultured Natronomonas sp. | reverse complement strand
GGCGTGGCGACCTGCTCGTGTGTTTCGTCGCCGTTGTCGAGGACAACCGCAGTCGCCTGTTTCTTCACGCCGAGATCGACCGCCAACACCCTATCTTCTTCTGTTTCAGCAGCTTGCTCGGGGATCTCAACTGGCACGTCAAGCGTGTAACCGTGTTCGGAGGTGTGGAGTGTCGGTGCTTTCAGAACTCCCACGTCGAGCAGTTCGTGGAACCGTCCGGGGATTGGGAGCCGTACTTCGTGTTCCGTCCAGTCGTAGTGTGAGTCAGTGGACAACGAGTCCGGCGCGTTCAGTGTGAACACCAACTCGTTCTCTTCCACAGAAAAGTCGTGGATGTGGTAGTCGCCCTTATCCGGCGCATACGGCAGCGTGCCGTTCGGTTTCGGCGTCCCAATAAGTTCCGTGTACGTTTCGGGGAACCGTCCATGCGTGTCGTAGTAGGTGTTGAGTTGTTCGACGACGGACTCCACCAGACGCCATTCGATGTACTGTGAATTCTCGTCGTACAGTCGTGAGCGGAGTCGTTCCCAGCCAATACGCCGAATCTTGCGTTCCACAACGGTGTCGGTCACGAACTGAAATGCCTGAAACTCGTCGGCGTGAGCGTCGAGAACGTGCGTGACACGGTAATAGACACACCGTTTGAAGCGGTTGTAGACGTACTCCTCAGCTCCCTCAAAAGCGTCATAGTCATCGTCGCGGATGTAGGTGTAAGACTGGCCAGTGTGATCAGTGATGGCATCGAGATGGCTGTCAGCCCAGTATTCAGCGTCGAGGAGACGGCGGGTGTGTTTCTGGACGAGTGTAGTGAGGCGGTCGCACGCCTCGTGATGCTCGTCCGGGATGTAGAACTGTTCGGTGAGCTGTGTCATTCGTCGTCGTGGTCTGGTTCTGTTGTGCGGACGAGTTTGACGTTTGCGCCGATCCAGTCTTTCGGGGCGGTGACGTGTGCGCCGCCACTCCCGAACGGCTTCACTTCGCGTTCAACGATCTCTTCTCCTTCAATTTCGTATCTATCTCCCATACTGTTCTATATGGTATACATATAGTTAAGTGTTCCGGTTGGAAAGACAACTGAATACCACCGATTGATACTGAATTTCGTAACAGTTACGCAACCCTCGCTTCGCGCTACCGCTTTCGAGCCGATCGCCGTTTCTCAGCGCACAGCGGGGTTGCCCGTCCTCTGGTATATAAATCATCGCCCGGGGGAAGGTTTTTGTATAACTGTGGGTTATTAGCTCGTATGGCAACGGAGCTACCCACGCCGGCGGATCTGAAAGAGCGCCGAACGGAGCTGGAGTTAACCCAGAGCGAACTCGCGAACCGTGCGGACGTCTCTCAGCCGCTCATCGCGCGCATCGAGGGCGGTGATGTCGACCCACGTCTGTCGACGCTCCGTCGGATCGTCACCGCCCTCGATGAGGCCGAAAGCACCGTTATCCACGCCAGTGACATTATGCATGAAGGCGTCATCAGTGTCGCTCCGGACGACAGCGTTCGCGAAGCGATCGACGTCATGGTCAAGGAGGGGTACTCTCAGCTCCCGGTTGTTCGGGACGGTCGGCCACAGGGGATCATCTCGAATTCGGATATCCGACAGCTCGACTCGGAAAACGCCGCCGAACTCCCGGTCGCGGACGCGATGCGCGAGGCCATCACGACCGTCGAGCCCGACGCGACGCTCGATGAGGTGAACGCCCATCTCAACCATCAGGACGCGGTGATGGTCGTCGAGGACGGACAGCTACGCGGGATCATAACCGAGGCCGACGTCGCGGCACATATCTCCTAACGGCTCCGGTCTACTGGGTGTCGGCATCGGCGTCGGCGTCTCCGGTTTCGAACGTATCGATCACTTTCAGCGGTACGTCACGCAGTGCACCGCCGATTTCGCTTTTGGCGATCCGCGAGGCGTGCTGTGTGCTGTCGGCGTTGAACACTTTCATTTCGAGCCCGAGCCCGACAAGCGCCGTATCGGCGGCGATGAACGCCGAATCGAACGGTTCCCCGCACGCCGGGCAGGGCGTCGAACCGACTTCCACTTCCACGTAGTCCATCTCGGCCTCGTTGAGGCGGCGTCCCGCCTCGCTGACCGCGACCCCGATCGCGTCGTCGATCGCCTCGACGTCACGCACTAGCCACGCCGCCTCTATCGCAACGAGATAATTGCTCATACTCGCTTCGAACGGTGCGTGACGGATAGCCCTATTGTTTCGGATTCGAGTGGGACCGCTCACGGTCGTAGCGCGCACGTGATGGTCATTATCGACATAACTTATGTCTACGACTGGAGCCACGTACGGAACGCATCCGTCTCATTCGGAGTTGTACAAATATAATTGTCTCCGATACAGGTAAGAGTTAATCGCGGTACAGCGGAGGTACTGTCTTCACTCATCTTTGATTTAGCCTCTGAACGATGGGAAAAGTATATATCTTACCACCGGTTGGCTGCTCAGTACGATGACAACAGATCTGTACCGGGCGACTCTGTTCGCCCTGTACCAGTTCAGCGTCGTGCTCGGAATCGCACTCCTACCGATCGCGCTCGCCGTGAACCGTGCTGGAATTCGGCTTCCGGTCGACCGACTCATCGAGCGACTACAGACGTCGTACGAACGAACGGCGGCCGGGCGGTAACCGGAAGGTTTTATCACCGCTGGGCTACAACGGAAAGACAATGCGTCAACCCGATTCTCCCCTGCCGCGCACCGGACAGGATCACACCGTCTCGCCGTACGAGCCGGAACTCGGAGAGGTCCCGTCCAACGATCTCTCGATGGGCGACCTCGAGAACGTGAACAAGACCGGAACGACCACGATCGGAATCTCGACCGCCGAGGGGGTCGTCATCGCGACGGACATGCGTGCCTCTCTCGGAGGCCGGTTCGTCTCGAACAAAGACGTTCAGAAGGTCGAACAGATCCACCCATCGGCCGCCTTGACTCTCGTCGGAAGCGTCGGCGGCGCACAGTCGTTCATCCGATCGCTCCGGGCCGAGGTAAACCTCTATGAGGCCCGCCGCGGCGAGGACATCTCCATCGGGGCGCTTGCGACGCTCGCCGGGAACTTCGCCCGGGGCGGCCCGTTCTTCGCGATCAACCCGATCCTCGGCGGCGTCGACGACGACGGACACCACGTCTACTCAATCGACCCTGCCGGCGGCGTCATGGAGGACGATTACACCGTCACCGGATCCGGGCTGACGGTGGCGTACGGAACGCTTGAGCGCGAGTACAGAGACGACATGACGAACGAGGAGGCGAAGGAAGTCGCCGCCTCCGGAGTCAAGGCCGCCGTCGAGCGGGACACCGGCTCCGGTAACGGCGTGTTCCTCGCCACGATCACGGAGGGCAACGTCGACATCAAGGGCCACAAGGACTTCGACGAAGTGTTATAAGCCGGCCGACCGATCCGCGTTTTTTATATATCGGTCTTCGTAGACGCTATCGATGGAGTTCGCCGATTTCGCCGCCCGAACCGCAGACATCGAATCGGAGTCCGGAGACATCGAAACGATCGCGCTCGTCGCGGAACTGTTCGAGGGGGCCGACGAGGACCTCGAAACCGTCTCGCGGTTCGTTCAGGGGCGAGTGTTCCCCGCACACGACGACACGAAACTCGAGATCGGACCGCGGCTCTGCTATGAGGCGCTGGCCAAAGCGGCCGGACCGAACGTCACAGCCGACGATATCGAGGATCGGTTGGCCGAGGTCGGTGAGATCGGTGCGGTCGCCGAGGCCCTCGATCTGGGAGGTCAGCGGGGCCTTTCGGCGTTCGGATCCGAAAGCCGGAATCAGGTTTCTGTCGGGGACGTGGAGGCGACGCTCGGTTCGATCGCGACCGCGTCCGGAAGCGGAAGCGCGCAGACGAAACTCGATACGCTGTTCGGACTGTTCAACCGGGCTGAACCGCTCGAAGCTCGGTATCTCGCCCGACTCGTCCTCGGGGAGATGCGGATCGGCGTCGGGGAGGGGACCGTCCGGGACGCCATCGCCGAGGCGTTCGACGTACCCTCGGGAGCGGTTCGGCGAGCGCTCCAGGTTTCGAACGACTGCGGCCTCGTCGCGGGCACCGCCCGCGAGGCGGGGACGGACGGGCTCGCCGAGATCCGACTGCGTATCGGTCGCCCTGTCGGGTCGATGTTGGCACAGACCGGTACGGCGACGGAAGCACTCGAGGCGTGGGGAACCGTCGCCGTCGAAACGAAGTTCGACGGGGTTCGGGTACAGATCCACTACGACGGCGAGACGACGAGGCTGTTTTCACGCAACTTCGAGGACGTGACCGACTCGCTCCCGGAGGTCGTCGATACCGTCGAAACGTCGCTCGAAACACCCGCGATCGTCGACGGGGAGGTCGTCGCCGTCGACGCCGAAGGCGACCCGAAACCGTTCCAGAACGTCCTCCGTCGGTTCAGGCGCAAACACGACGTCGCCGCGACGCGCGAGGACGTCGCGGTGACGCTCCACGCGTTCGACTGTCTGCACGTTGAGGGCGACGATCTGCTCGACGTGCCGCTCTCGAGAAGACACGGACGGATCTCCGAACTGTTCGACGAGATCGCTGTCGAGCGGACCCTCTCGGAGAATTCCGACGAGATCGAGCAACTGGAGGCCGACGCGCTCGCCGCCGGCCACGAGGGGATCATGCTCAAAAACCCCGAGTCGACGTACACGCCCGGAAAACGGGGGCAGAACTGGCTCAAACGGAAACCGGACGTCGAAACGCTCGATCTCGTTGTCACCGGCGCCGAATGGGGAGAGGGACGGCGGGCGAACCGGTACGGCACCTTTCTGGTCTCGGCAAGGGCCGACGACGGCTACCGGCCGGTCGGGAAAGTGGCGACGGGGATCACCGACGCGGAACTCGGGACGCTCCAGAAGCGTCTCGAGCCACATGTCCGATCGGAATCCGGGACCGAGATCGAGATCGAACCCGAGGTCGTCTTCGAGGTCGGATACGAGGAGATCCAGCGCTCGCCGACGTACGGTTCGGGATACGCCCTTCGGTTCCCGCGGTTCGTGGGGATACGTGAGGACAAATCGTCCGACGACGCCGACAGCATAGACCGAATCGAACGGCTGTACTCCTGATCGGATCGCTCCGTCGGAAAGCGCTCGTTTTGTATTCGCCTGGGGCGAACGTGGGGGTATGATCGAACACGAAGGGATCTCGCTTTCGTGGCTCGGGTACGCCACGGTCCGGATCGAAGGTGAGGGCTCGGTCGTATACGTCGATCCGGGCCGATACGGCGTCTTAGACGGGTACGATGCCGGGGACGGAACCTTGGTCTGTGTCACGCACGGCCACCATTACGATCCGGCGGGAATCCGGAGCGTCGCCTCCCCGGAAGCGGAGGTTGTACTGTTCGAAGGGATCAACACCCACCGTATCGACCGCTCGATCGAGCGACCGGCGGATCTTCCCTACGGGACCCGGACGGTCGATTCCGAGACCGATATGGCGGTCGACGACGTGATTCTCAGAACGACGGCGGCGTACAACGAGCCGAACGGGCCACACGTTCGCGCGGACGGTTCTCCATACCATCCGGAGGGACGTGGCTGTGGGTTCCATCTCACGGTCGAGGGGGTTTCAGTTTACTGTCCGGGGGACACGGACGTCCTCGAAGGGCACGACCGGATCGACGCAGATGTCTTCTGTCCGCCGATCGGGGGTGTCTTCACGATGGATCGTCACGAGGCCGCCGATATGGCCGTTGCGCTCGATCCGGACCTCGTCGTCCCGATCCATTACGACACGTTCGAGGCGATCGAGACGGACGCGGAGGCGTTCGCTGCCGATCTAGAGGGACGTGGGGTGCGTGTCGAACTGGATCGCTGAATCGGGGACGGACTCATAGCGATAACAGCGCGGAAACCCACGCTTTAGCCGTGGGGTAGCTTACTGATGCGGAAAGAACGCACACACGACTCACCGAGACGGAGGCGTTCGACGGAGCGAGCGGTAGCGTACTCGCGCGTCGGTGTTATCGCTAACAGGCCAAGCCCCCTACTCGAGGTGAAGTGACTGTCGAGACCATTGTTCGTTGGCATCCAAGCGCCCATCGAAGGTTTGCACACCGTGTTGGGTGATGTTGAGTTGGATCCCTTCGATAGTCACTTCGACCTCCGTGTTGGCGCCCCCCGAGGAGATTACTTCTTCGAGCGCGTCGACGTCAATGTAATCGTGAAGCGTATACGTTTCGTGGTTGATACCGTGTTCCGCAAGTGCATTAACGATCTCGACGGTGAGTGAGTCGGTCGAGAGTGGTGTCTTACGCCCCTGCTGTTTCATACATCCGAGTATGCACGAGAGATGGTTATATCGTTTGCCATCTCTATGAATTATGTACTATTCACGCATAAAGTAAGTATCCAGTACGTATTTATGTAACAAATGACTGTGACTCTACAGA
>CAZWZX010000149.1:0-6425 GCA_964638655.1 uncultured Natronomonas sp. | reverse complement strand
TCCTCGCTCTCGGAGGTCCGATTCATCGCCTACAGCGACGAGGAGTTCGAGACAGTCCGGGCGTCGACCGCCGGATTCCGCGAGTGAGAGCAACGGGGTGGCGAAACGGATCGACACCGGGATCGAACTCGGTTCTGTCCGACCGGTGCATAATACCCGCGAGTTAAAGTCCCGGACGTTCGTCGAGTCGGTATGTCAATTGTTGGCGAGTCCGCACCGGAGTTCGAACTCGAAAGCACCGCGGGCGGTTCGGTTCGGCTGTCCGAAACGCTCGAGAACGGGCCGACCGTCCTCGTCCCGTTCCGGGGGACGTGGTGTTCGTTCTGTGCCGAACAGCTCGGGACGTTCAGTGCGCTGGCGTACGACATGCATCGCCACCAAGGGATCGACGTCCTCCCGTTTGCGAACGTCTCGACACCGGAACTGACCGAGTTCCGGGACCTGCACGACCTGCGTCTGCAGTTGCTCTCCGATCCCGGGTTCGAGATCTCCCGAAAGTACAGCGGCGTCACCGAGCATCCCGAACACGGCGAACACACCCGCGCGGGGACGTACGTCGTCGACACCGATGGGATCGTCAGATACCAGCACGTCTCCGAACACTCGGCGGACCGAACGTACGCCAACTCCGTCCGGTACTTCGTAAAGCGGGACTACGAGGACCGGTACTTCGATCGGATCTGAAGGATACTTCCGTCAGGAAACGATCTCTACGACTTTTCCCCGGTTCATCCGTCCCAGAACGACGCGTTCGATACGCGGGCTATTTAAAAGCTCAGTGGCGATCGATCGGGCCGTCGCCCGCAGTCCGTCGTCGTCGACCATGTTCAACAGCGGAACGACCCGTGCACCGTCGGGCCGGCCTTTTAATCCCCCGTCGTCGTTTGAGATGACGGTGACAACGTCCGCCGGTTCGATCCGTTCGCCGGCCGAACGGCCGGTGAGCGCCGCGACCCGCTCGGGCCGGTGGACGTACTCCGGGTCAAGCGGCTTTCCGACGGCCCTGACGCTCGCGACCGGAACGAGGATATCCGTCGAGCGGGGTACCTGCGGTTCGTCGTCGTTCGGAGCTTTGAGAAGACGCGTCCGAGCGCCGTCGGCCTTTATTAGTATCGGCACGTCGGTCGTCGCTGCGAGTTCGTCGACCGTCTTCCGGTCGTAGCCGACGTAGCGACTTCGGGTGCCGTCCCGAGCGGGCACGACCCCGAGCGGCCAGGCGTTCGCCTCTTCGATGGCCTTTTGAGGGTTGTCGGTCACTCGGAGCTCCGCCACCTCCTCGTCGAAGAGCGGGATCCGGACCGTCGCGGTCACGACGGCACGATCGAGACTGTTCGCGAGCGCGTACAGCGCCGATTTCTTGCCCCCAGCTCCGACGACGGAGACGACCTGGCCCGGACCGAACGCGTCTCGGAGATCCATACCGACCGGTTCGATCGGGTTCTTATAAGCGCAACGGCTCCGTTCGAGCGCGGTCGCTCGACGCCGCGCCCGGTGTGCGACGCCTCCCCACGAGTGACGCCACCCGAACGTTTTATCGGCCGTCTCGCGGAACCACGCCCATGGACACGGCCGAACGGACCGAACTGGTCACGCGGTTCACCGAGGAAGTCATCGAGGAGTCCGAGATCGAGGCGCTGTTCGAAAGCGAGGGGACGCCGAGCGCCTACATCGGCTATGCCCCGACCGGGGAGATGCATATCGGTCACTTCACGACGATGCGGAAACTGGCCGATTTCGTCGAGGCCGGGATCGACGTGACGGTGCTCGTCGCCGACCTCCATGCCCACCTGGACGACGCGAAGAGCCCGTTCGAGCTGCTCAAGGCCCGCTCGGCGTACTACGAAGCCGCGATCGAGGCGATGATCGACGCCGCCGGGGGCGACTCCGGGGCCGTCTCGTTCGTCCGCGGAACGGAGTTCCAACTCGAGGATCCCTACACGATGGATCTCTATCGGACGCTGGCCGAGACGACGCTCTCGCGGGCCCAACGGGCGGGCAGTGAGGTCGTCCGACAGTCGAAGAACCCGAAACTCGGCGGGCTCGTCTACACGCTGATGCAGGCGCTCGACGTCGCCGCCCTCGATGCCGACATCGCCTACGGCGGCATCGACCAGCGCGGCATCTACATGCTCGCCCGCGAACAGCTCCCGGATCTGGGGTACGACAAACCGGCCTGCGTCTTCGCCCCGCTTCTGTCGGGGCTCTCCGGGGGAAAGATGTCGGCCTCCGAGGCCGACTCGAAGATCAACCTCACCGACGGCGACGACGCGGTCGACTCGAAGATCGGCGGCGCGTACTGTCCGGCCGGCGAACTCGAGGAGAACGGCGTGCTGGAGTATCTCCGCTTTCTCGTCTTCCCGGTCTTAGAGGAGCGAAGCGAGACGTTCACCGTCGAACGCCCCGAGGAGTACGGTGGCGATCTGGAGTACGGCAGCTACGACGCGCTCGAATCGGATTTCGTCTCCGGTGAGCTCCATCCGGCGGATCTCAAGCCGGCCGCGGCGGCCGCGATCTCGGACGTGATCGACCCGGTTCGGGAGCGGCTGCTCGCCGAGCCGGAGCTTCTGGAGTCGGCGTACCCGGAGACGCACGGTTGAAACTCGGATTTCCCGCCGATCCGAGCTACAGTCCCTCGAGCCAGTCCTCGGCCCACGCCTCGATCTCGTCGAACACGGGACACAGCGACCGACCCTTATCGGTCAGCGAGTAGTACGTCGCGACGGGGGCGTCCTCCTCGAGTCTGCGCTCGACGAACCCGCTCTCCCGTAGATCATCGAGCACTCGCGAGAGCGTCCGTGAGTTCGCGTCGGTCGATCGCTTGAGCTCGTTGAACCGCTTCTCGCCGTCCTGGAGGTCGTGTAGGACGAGCAGTCGCCACTTCGACCCGATCTGTTCCATCGATTCGACGACGGGACAGGGCGACTCGACCTGCTGTGGGGCGTTCGACATGGACACCGATACGGCCGCTTCGGATAAATATCCATCCCGTCCTTTCATCGATCGGTGTCGGCTCCGGGGCGACTCGAGGCACGAACCGCCGGGTGCGACACACCCAAACAGGGGACGGCCCTATCTCGTATCATGTACACCGGGCGCACCGAGAAGCCCTGCTGTCTCTGTGGGAACCCCGACACGGCCCACCGGATCGACATTCCGCCGCGGGCGGTCCAGCTTCTGAAACACTCCGGTCCGATAGCGTGGCGCGATATCGAGGGCGAGGCGTCGCTGCATTTCTGTGAGAGCGACTGGGAGACCGTCCGGGAACTCGTTTTGGAAACCGCGATGAGTCCGCTCACGCGGTGTAACGCCGGCCGGGCGTCGTTCGTCCTGCGGGAGGACTTCGAGGCGCTTTTGAATGACACGAGGGCTGAACCCGACCAGCGACCGCTGGAGCGGAAGCTTCGAGAGGAGGCTGAAGAGATCCTCGAACGGTACGGGGGCGGCGACGAGATGGTCGAAGAGAGGGATCTGATCGAGGCGAGGATCGTCACGTGGGCGCTCGAGGATCTCGGGGCCGACCGGGCGACGGCGGACGACTGAACCGCGGCGGTTCGGGGGACTACTGTTGTGGCCGACGAAACGGACGTTCGTTCGCTGAGATTGCCGTCTAACGTTGAGCCAACGCGCGACTACGGCGCGTGTGGGAGACTCGAGCACCGATCACGGTATCTCCCCGGAGCGGGGTCCACGGAAAGAAACCACTATACTGTCTCGACGTGACGGATTCGATGTTTCGTGGAGACGATTCTGTTCGTGGGTGTGTGGTTGTTCGCCGTAACTCATCTCGACACGCTACTCGTCATCGGCGCGTTTTGCGCCGACAACGATTACCGACTCTGGGAGGTACTCGTCGGACATTACGCTGGCTTCTGTGTCGGGCTGTTCGCGGCGGTCGCCGGATCGATTCTCGCCACCGAAATCCTACAGGGATGGACGTTCCTGCTGGGTGTGTTCCCCCTCGGTTTGGGGCTGTGGGGGCTACTCCGCCAGCCGTCGCAAACGACAGTCGAGGAGACGCCGGCCGTGCCGAACTCCCCCGGCCGTATCAGCGTCGTAACCGTCGCTGGGATCGGTCTCAGCGGCGAAAACATCGCGGTCTTCGTTCCGTTTTTCGCTGACCTCTCACCGTTCGAACTGACAATCGTCGTCGTCGTCTACTTGATCGGCGCCGGCATCGTGTTCCTCGCCGCGTCCGTGATCGTGTCCCGCGTCGCCGCGGACGGCATTCCCGGCTGGCTGGATCGCCGGCTCGTCCCCGCCGTGTTGGTACTCGTGGGCGGGTACGTCTTGGTGGCTGGATGGGCCATCGGCTGAAATCCGGGTTTTACGAGGTAAAACTGGTCTACAACGCCAAGCAGCTCGACCAGCTCCGCCAACGAATCATGTAGGTACTCTATGACAACACGAGAGGCCGGGCGTCGGTGACCGTCCGGTGACGGCTTCCGCGGCGCTCGAACTCAGGCCGTGATGTACTCCTCGTTGAACGTCCACTCGCCGTCGTCGTCTTTGATCATGTATTCGCCGTAGTACGGGACCCGCTCGGCGACCGTCTCGCGGAACGCCTGCTCGATCTCCGGTCTCGACATCTCGCCCATGCTCTTGAGGTCGTCGTTGCGGTTGAGACAGCCCTTGAGATACCCCTCGTGTGTCACGCGGACGCGATGACAGTTGGCACAGAAGTCCGCGTTGCCGACGGGATCGACGATCTCGACCATCCCGCCCGGGAGTTCCGGATCGTCCTCGCCGACGAAATATCGGTTCCGACCGTGCATCTCGCGACGCTCGATGCGGTCGGCCTGCTCGGCCAGCCACTCGTGGACACGCTCGATGTCGATCGCCCACTCGGGGCGGCCGGCGAGTTCGGGCATGTACTCGATGAGCTGGAGCTGAAGCCCCTCGTTCTCGGCGACGTGGTCGACCATCTCGGGAACGTAGCCGGCGGTCTTCTCGAAGACGACCATGTTGAGCTTGACCGGCGCGAGGCCGGCCTCGAGGGCGGCGTCGATCCCGGCCAGAACGTCGTCGTAGGCGGAGCTTTTCGTCACTTCTCGGAACGCCTTCGGGGAGAGGGCGTCCTGTGAGACGTTGACGCGCTCGAGCCCGGCGTCGGCGAGCGCGTCGGCCCGTTCCGGCAGGAAGGTCCCGTTGGTGGTCAACGACGTCTCGATCGAGTCGGGCGTCCGTCGGACGATCTCCTCGAGATCGTCGCGCAGCATCGGCTCGCCGCCGGTGAACTTCGCCTTCCGGACGTCGAACCCCTCGGCGACCTCCAGAAACCGGACGACGTCGTCGGTCGACATCTCGTCGTCGGCCGGCTCCAACGGCCCGCGCGTGTCACCGAGTCCCTCGTTGTGACAGTAGACGCAATCGAAATTACACCGGTCGGTGAGGGAGATCCGCACTCCCGTGGTTTCACGACCGAATCCGTCCTCGAGCATACCCCGATTTTCGTACACAGGTGCTTAAAATCGACGCCATTCGAGGGGTATGAGTAACCACTTTCAATTACATCTGCGGCGGCAAAACCCACCGATCCGAGGGCGGGTCACAACCCTTATCGGCGTTTGCGGACCTACCCGGGACATGGACGAAAACGCGGTGCTCGATCGACTCGCCGCCGTCGAGGATCCCGATCTGGGCGACGACATCGTCTCGCTCGGGTTGATCAACGATGTGACCATCAGTGACGACACCATCGCGATCGATCTCGCCCTCGGCGCACCGTATTCGCCGACCGAAACCGCTATCGCCGGCGACGTCCGGGACGCGCTGGCCGATACGGGGTACGAAATATCGCTCTCGGCGAGCATCGATACCGGCGCCTCGACGGAGGAGAATATTCTCCCGGGCGTCGAAAACGTCATCGCCGTCGCTTCCGGGAAGGGCGGCGTCGGCAAATCGACCGTCGCGGTGAACCTCGCGGCCGGCCTCTCGGATCTCGGCGCCCGCGTCGGGCTGTTCGACGCCGACGTCTACGGGCCCAACGTTCCTCGGATGGTCGAGTCAGATGCTCGTCCGAAGGCGACCCGCGAGGAGACGATGATCCCGCCCGAAAAGTACGGGATGAAGCTCATGAGCATGGACTTCCTCGTCGGCGAGGACGACCCGGTCATCTGGCGCGGCCCGATGGTACACAAGGTGTTGACCCAGCTGTGGGAGGACGTCGAGTGGGGCGCGCTCGATTACATGATCGTCGATCTGCCGCCCGGAACCGGCGACACGCAGCTGACGCTGTTGCAGTCGGTCCCCGTCTCGGGGGCGGTCATCGTCACGACGCCGCAGGCGGTCGCAATCGACGACGCCCGGAAGGGACTCCGGATGTTCGGCGAACACGAGACGCCCGGGTTGGGAATCGTCGAGAACATGTCCGGGTTCGTCTGTCCGGACTGTGGCGGCGAACACGACATCTTCGGGAGCGGCGGCGG
>CAZWZX010000148.1:0-6428 GCA_964638655.1 uncultured Natronomonas sp. | reverse complement strand
ACGATCGACCTCCCCGGCTGTCTCGCCCGGCAGACGATCCAGCCGTTTTCGCTCACGCCCCACGACCCGACGGCCCGCGACACCCTCACGGGTCACACGCCACCGTCGCTGGAACACCCCTTCGGGACCGACTGGGCCGGGCGAGACGTCCTCTCACGGGTTCTGTACGGCGGTCGGTGGAGCCTCTCGATCGGCTTTATCGCCGTCGGGATGGCGCTGCTCGTGGGCGTTCCCCTCGGCGCGGTCGCCGGCTACTTCGGTGGCTGGGTCGACGAGATCATCATGCGTCTCGTCGATATGTTATACGCGTTCCCGTTTATCGTCCTCGCCATCGCGATCATCGCCGTCCTCGGGCGCGGATACTGGCAGATGATCGCCGCGCTCGTCGTCGTCGGCTGGCTCGCCTACGCCCGCATCATACGCGGAGAGATACTGAGTATCAAGGAAAACGAGTACGTCCTCGCGGCGAAGGCGCTCGGGGCGACCGATCGCTCGATCATCTTCAGACACATCGTGCCGAACGCGATGGCGCCGGTGATCGTACAGGCGACGCTGAGCATCGGTACGGTGGTGCTCACCGCGGCGGCGCTCGGGTTCATCGGCCTCGGTCTCTCCCCGGCCAGCGCCGAGTGGGGCGTGATGTTGAACGTCGAACAGGACGGCATGGCCCGTGGCACCTGGTGGGGCGGGCTGTTCCCCGGACTGGCGATCTTCCTGTTCGTGATGGCGATCAACCTCGTCGGCGACGGCGTTCGTGACGCGTTCGATCCCCAGGGTGACCGGACGGGGACCGGGGGTGAGCTGAGATAGATGGCGATGCTGGAAGTCGAAAATTTGAACGTTCGTTTCTACACGGAGGAGGGCGTCGTGAAAGCGACCAACGACGTCTCCTACGAGATCGAGAGCGGGGAGTGTTTCGGCATCGTCGGCGAGAGCGGCGCCGGCAAGAGCGTCACGAGCCTCGCGTTGATGCGGCTGATCGACGACCCCGGCGTGATCGAGAGCGGCGAGATCAGGTTCAAGGGTCGAAACCTGCTGGAGCTCGATCACGAGGAGATGCGCCGGATCCGCGGCAACGAGATCGCCATCGTCTTCCAGGACG
This sequence comes from uncultured Natronomonas sp., assembly GCA_964638655.1. GTDB lineage: Archaea > Halobacteriota > Halobacteria > Halobacteriales > Haloarculaceae > Natronomonas. The sequence goes on along the minus strand of CAZWZX010000148.1, from coordinate 5,326 downwards.
CACAGACGGCGCTGAACCCCGCCTACACGGTCGGTTCCCAGATCGCCGAGGCGGTCCAGTTACATCTCGGGAGGGACGACAAAGCGGCCAGAGACCGCAGTATCGAGCTTCTCGACTCAGTCGGGATCCCCGACGCGGCCGAACGGTACTCCGATTACCCCCACGAGTTCTCCGGCGGGATGCAACAGCGGGCGGTGATCGCGATGGCGCTGTCCTGCGACCCGGATCTGCTCGTCGCCGACGAGCCGACGACCGCGCTGGACGTCACAATCGAGGCCCAGATCCTCGAGCTCCTCGAAGAGATCTCCCGGGAACGCGATACTGCCGTCCAGCTCATCACGCACGATCTGGGCGTCATCGCGGAGTTTTGCGACCGCGTGATGGTGCTGTACGCCGGGCATCCGGTCGAGGTGGGTCCGGTCGAAGAGCTATATTACGAGCCGAAGCATCCCTACACGGTCGGGTTGATGAGCTCGATCCCGCGGATCGGCGACGGCCGCGAACGGCTCGACACGATCCCCGGGCGGATGCCGGATCTCATCGAGATGCCGCCCGGCTGTAACTTCCATCCCCGCTGTCCCTACGCTGAAGAGGCGTGTGCCCGGATCGAGCCCCGGCTGGTCGACGCCGAAACGGGGGCCGAGGCGGACGTCTCGGAGCACGCCCGTCAGGCCGCCGCCTGTCTCGCGTACACCGGCGAACTGGACGGCGAACTCGACTACGAGGTACGGGTGCGGGAAACGGCCGATACGATCGCCTCGGAGGACACGGCGGATTCCGAGGGCGATCGATCCACCTCGGACGGCGAGGACGGAGGACAGAGCCGATGAGTGAACAGCCGCTATTGCGGGTCGAAAACCTCGAGAAGTACTACGAGTCCGACAGCGGTTTCCTCGATCGACTGTTCGGCTTTCGCAAGCGGGTGCAGGCGGTCGATGGCGTCTCCTTCGAGATCCGGGAAGGCGAGACGCTTGGGCTCGTCGGCGAATCGGGCTGTGGAAAGAGCACGGTCGGACGGACGCTGTTGCGTCTCGAGGAACCGACCGATGGCACGGTCCATTATAAGGGCCAGGACATAAGCGAGCTGTCCCGCTCGGAGCTGCGCGAACTGCGTCGGGACGTCCAGATCATCTTTCAGGACCCCCAAGCGAGCCTCGATCCACGGTTTACGGTCAACGACATCATCGGTGAGGCGCTGGACATCCACGGGCTTTCGGCGGGCGAAACCAGAGACCAGCGCATCAAGGGGCTGCTCGAACGCGTGGGGTTGAGCGCGAGCCACGCCAACCGCTATCCGCACGAGTTCTCCGGGGGACAGCTCCAGCGGATCGTCATCGCCCGAGCGCTCGCGGTCGAGCCCGAGTTCATCGTCTGTGACGAACCCGTCTCGGCGCTCGGCGTGAGCGTCCAGGCGAAGATACTCAATCTGCTCGACGACCTGCAGGACGAGTACGGCATCTCGTATCTGTTCATCGCCCACGACTTTTCCGTCGTCGAGCACATCTCCGATCGGATCGCCGTCATGTACCTGGGGGAGTTCGTCGAGATCGGGAGTACGGAGGAGCTGTTCCGGCCACCACAGCATCCGTACACGGAGGCGCTGCTCTCGGCGATACCGGAACCCGATCCGGACTGGGCGGCCGAGCGGATCGTTCTCGAGGGGACCGTTCCGTCGCCGATCGACCCCCCCTCGGGATGTAAATTTCACACGCGCTGTCCGCGCGTAATCCCGCCGGAGAAGTACGATTTCGGACAGGACGAGTGGCGAGCGGTGCTGGCGCTCCTTCAACGGATCGAGGACGGGCGGATCGCCCTCGAGGAACTCCGCGAACAGTACGACAGACCGGTGACCGAGGCGATCAGAGAACAGTACGACGTCCCGACGTCGCTGTCCGATCAGCGCGGGGAGGCGGTACTGTCGGACGCGCTGGACTCGGTAGCGGGCGGGGACCTCGAACGCGCACGGGAACGGATCGACGGTGAGTTCGTGACGCCGTGTCGGGTTCACGATCCCGAACTGCGATCCATCGACCACGGCGAAACCGCCTGTCATCTCTACGATCCCCGGTATTGGGACGGGGCCGTCGACGATACGGGGAGATAGGCGTCGAGTGACGATCTCGGCCGGTGACCCCTCCCGTCGACATCCTTTTTGAGGACTGTCGCCTATCTCGGGCGATGCGTCGACTCTACGAATCGCGGGCGCTCCACCGGGACGACGACGACCCGTTCAAGCCCAACGAGCGCGACGAACGGACGAAACCCCGCGCCAGCCGGACGCTTCCCGCGACCGCGCTCAGCAGACTGCTGGTGCCCGAACGGCTCCGCTACCGTGCCGTTTCGCTGTCGGTGTCGGTCCCGAGATCGGTCTACGCCGAGGGAGAGCGCGTTCCGATCGCGATCACGATGCGCAACGCCGCCCCGTTTCCGATAACGCTCGAGACGCGGTCACCGATCCGGTGGACCTGGCACGTCGACGGCCACACCGAAGCCTCCCACGTCTGGGAAGACCCCGACTCCGGAGGGCGCGAACTCCAGTTCGGTCGCGGCGAGCGAAAGCGGTTTCGACGCACCTGGGAACAACTGTTCCGCGTCACCGAGACCGAATGGGAGGAAGCGACGCCGGGCGAGTACGTCATCGGCGCGTCGATCAACGTCGCCGATCCGACCGGTCGCGGCGTCTCCGATCGGACGACTGTTCGGATCGAGTGATCAGTAGTACCGCTCGGTTGCGAGCGTCGCGACCCGCTCGATCGTCCCGGCCAGTTCGTCGTCTTCGATCAGTCGATACCGGGGGGAGCGACCGTCCGAGTTCAGCTTTTCGATCATCTCAAAGCGCCCCAACGGCTCCATCGCCTCGACGACCGGGGATCGATCGATCCCCGCTCCGGTGGCGAGCTGCCGCGTCGTCAGCGGCTCGTCGGCGTACAGAAGGACCGCCAGAACCCGCGCTCGGACGCGGTTGGCGAACAGTTTGACGAGCCCGTTTTTGTCCACGAGTTCGGTCACGTCGTCGATCGGCTCCCCTTCGATTGTCATACGCTCCGTTCGTCGCGGCCGACAAAGAAACCCCCGTCGGTGACTGCGTTTCGAGAGAGCCGTGGCTATCCGTTCGCCACATCGAAAGAACGCCGCAATTCGGGGCCGATCAGTCCTCGAGCGCGTCGGCGATCCGCTCGATCTCGCGGCGGATGTCGTGGAGTTCGTCGCGAACTTTCCGGACTTCCCGGACGACCTCCTCGTTGTCGCTTCCCTCCTCGCGACCGCCGCCCATCTCGCCGGGCGGACCGCCACCCATGCCGGGGGGGCCGCCGCCCATGCCGCCGGGACCGCCGCCACCGCCCATCATGCCGCCCATCATCTGAGCGAACGGGCTGCCGCCCATGCCGCCGGGACCGCCGCCACCGCCCATCATCTCCTGCATCTTCTCCTCGCGGCTCATCTCTTCGCCGTCCTCGCCCTCGCCTTCCTCGGTCCGCTGTTGTCTGATCTCCTCGACTCGCTCTCGGAACGATTTCTCCTCGCCGCCGTCGTCCGTTTCGGATTCTTCTTCGTCCGTCATGCACCCTCCTTTCGGCTCCCAACAAAAAAGTCCACAGGTTCCGCATCCGGGATCACCCGAACGACCCGAGGCTGGACTGCAGTTCCCGAGACGGGCTCTCGGATCGGAGTTCGTATCCCACGAGCGAACGCATATCGACGGCGTAGACGTCCCCGTTCCGCTCAATGAGGAGGATACGGCCCTTCGTACCTAGGACGGATCCGGAGGCGATCGTCTCGGTGACCGGCGCGGAGTCCAGATCGAAGCCGTACTCGAACTCGTAGGTCATCTCGACGTCGAACCGCGAGAGCAGTCGATCCCACGACGCCTCCGTCACCGGCCGTCCCATCCCCTCGATCTTCTCCGGAACGCGGACCCTGTCGGGGATCGGCGTGGATCGGGCGATCTCGGCCTCGATCTCTCGGGCGATCCGCCCGTTCTCGACGCGGCGGAGGATCGCCCCCCGGTCGGCCCCCTGCTGGCGGAGCCGGACCGTCGGGTCCGACCGCCGGGTGACGCCCACCTTGAACGTCGAGGGGGCGAACGCGGCCAGATAGATCGCGTGCTCCTGGTGGCAGTCCATCTCGGCTTTGAGACAGGTCCCGGTGCATCGGGCGCAGATCCACGTCGAATCGTGGTGTTCACAGTGTGGGGCATCCGGCCGGTCACAGGGGATGTGTTCGGTCCCGTCGGTGGCGCCGGCACACCACCGATCGCCGAGCGCGTACTCCAGATCACGCCCGGTCAAGAGCGGTTCGCGTTCGACGACACCGTCGCGTGCGAGAAAGAGCGCCGCTGGCTGTGGCCCCTCCGCCGCCGTATCGTACCCGACGATCTGCACGCCCGAAAGTAGTCAGTCGGTCAGTATAGGGGTTTCCTCATCGAGTGGCCGGATTCCGACGAAACGGGACGAAAAACGGCAGTTCCGGCACAACTGTTTACTGTTCGGTCACCAATAGACGGTATGCTCGAGACGGCGCTGGAGGTGACAGTCGGGGACGATGTCTCCTTTTCGTTTACCGTCACCAACGCCGGCGATACGCCCATCGAACTCACGTTCCGGGACGCCTGCAGGGCAGACTTCGTGGTGTACGACGACGGCGAGCGATGGCGCTACAGCGACGGGAAATCCTTCGCACAGACGATCTCGACGGCGGAGTTCCAGCCCGGGGAGATGGCGACGTTCGAGGCCGGTTGGCCGGATCCGTCACCGGGAGAGTACAGCGCCGAAGCGATACTCCGAGTCATCGAGGAGAACCCGACCGCACGGACCCCCTTTTCGGTGTGAGTCCGGCTCACCGACCGATCGAAAACCCCTAACGCGCGGCGGTGAACGGGCGAGCATGGAAGAGAAAGCCGAGGTCGCCGTCCTCCGGCTCGGGCACCGTCCCGGCCGGGACAACCGGATGACGACCCACGTCGGCCTGACGGCCCGCGCGCTCGGTGCCGATCGGGTCGTCATCGCCGGGGGCGCCTCCGACTCGAAGGCGACGATAGAGGGAGTCACGGAGCGGTTCGGTGGCCCCTTCGAGGTCGAGTTGACGGAGAGCCACGGCCGATTGATCCGCGAGTGGCCCGGAGTCGTCGTCCATCTGACGATGTACGGGCTCCCGGTGCAGGACGTCGAGGAGGACATCAGAGCCGACCACCGGTCCGAGCCGGTCTTGGTCGTCGTCGGGGCCGAGAAGGTCCCGTTCGATGTCTACGAGCGGGCCGACTACAACGTCGGCGTGACGAACCAGCCCCACTCCGAGGTCGCCGGCCTGGCCGTCTTCCTCGATCGGC
>CAZWZX010000147.1:0-6503 GCA_964638655.1 uncultured Natronomonas sp. | reverse complement strand
GAAAGGAGGCGTACTACTTCGCCCCCCAGAAGATGACGAAGGTGATGAACGAGGGTTGGGCCAGTTACTTCGAGTCGAAGATGATGGCCGACGAGAACTTCGCGGGCGCCGACGAGTTCGTCTCCTACGCGGATCACATGGCCCAGGTTCTCGGTTCGCCGGGACTGAACCCCTACAAACTCGGCTTCGAGCTGTGGCAGTACGTCGAGAACCGGCAAAACCGGCGGGAGGTGATCGAGCACCTGCTCCGTGTCGAGGGGATCACATGGCGGAACTTCGAGGAGACGATCGATCCCGATGCGGTCCTCTCGGCGCTCGAGCCCTCGCCGATCGTCGAGGACCCCGTCGGTCACCTCGAAGCGCTCGACCCCTCGGATCCGCGTATCGACGCCGACACGCTCGCCCGGGTCCGCGAGGGCGGCGACACGCCCGACGTCACCGCCAACCCGTGGAAGCTACTGACGTACGAGGGGATGGCCGAACGGCACTACTCGCTCACCAAGCGTGGCAACCGCGGTTTCCTCAAACGTGTCAGTCGAAGCGAACTCGAGCGGACCGCCCGCTATCTGTTCGAGACGGATCGCTACGACTCGATCGAGGCGGCGATCGAAGACGTCGATCGGACGGCCGGCTGGGACCGGATGTTCGAGATCAGAGAGAGCCACAACGACGTGACGTTCCTCGATGCGTTTCTCACCGACGAGTTCGTCGAGGAGAACGATTATTTCACCTACGAGTACACCCACGCGACCGGCGACTTCCGGGTCACGTCGACGGACGCGGCGGACGTCAAAAAGAAACTCATGCTCCAGTTCACGAACTTCGGGAAGCCGAAGATCGCGGTTCGGGACGGGAACTTCCGGAACCGAAACGAACTGTTGCTCCTCCATCAGTACAACGGCGTCGCGCTCGATCTGCAGGAGGCCAAGGCGACGCTCGAGCGGATCTTCGAGCTCTGGGGTCGACCGGTCGCGCTCAAGACGATCGTCAAGGAACTGGGCGACAAGGAGATCGAGACGGCACGGCGCCGGGACAGGGAGCCGACCCCGACCGAACGGGGGAAGTTGATCCGTTTCGACGGTTCCGCCTTCGAGACGGAGGACCTCTCCGACGAAGAGATCGAAGGGATCGAAGCGACCGGACTCGACTACGACACGAAGCCCGAGGAGTGGTTATGAATCAGCCGCAGGGTAGCGACGACCACTCGGCACAACAGAGTCCTGCACCGGAAGTTCGAACGTCCGAACCCGCCAGCCACCGCCGCGAGGTGGGCGTTTATCGATCCTCGCTCTCCCAGGGCGGTGTCTCGATATCGACGAACTCGAAGAGGTCATCGAACTCGTCGGGCAGTTGCTGCTCGGTGTGGGCGAGGTGCCCACCGGGAACGAGATCGCTCACGAGCGCGATCACCGCCTTCGTCCGGTAGACGACCTCCGATTGGTCGACCGGAGCAGGTGTCCCGTAGGACGCCTCGAGGGCAAGATCGTCGTAGTTCATGCGCGCCGCGACGCGATCGATGAACTCGTCGTAGCCGAAGGTCCCGCCGTGTTCAACCTCCAGGAGGTAGCGGTCGATCTCCATCGGCAGTGGGCTGGCGACGTCGGTTGCGCCCCCCTCGTTGAGGCGCTCGCCGAGTGTCGTAAGGACGGCGCGCGTCGTCCGCACGGCCTCGGCTTGCGTATCTGCCTGGATGCGATGCTGGACCTGTCCCAAGAATCCGTTGTAGGTCGTTGGCATTGTTTCCTCCCGGCGGACCCGACCACCACGCTGTGTGGGTGATACTCTCGGTCCGTACCAGACCGTTGTGTCGAGACCACAAAAAAGTGACACACTGTTCACACGACACGACTCGGGGAGCTGGAACTACTGTTCACACGACTCGGGGAGCTGGAACCGCTCTTTTCAATCTGAGCGAAACAGGCGTTTATACGGTTCGTCACGTTCTCCCGTACAGGCCTTGCGCTCTGTATGCAGCAGCTCCCGAGTCAACTGCCTCGGGGTCACGCCCCGAGGCTTGTCAGTAAACTCCTCCGGTTCCTCAGAGAAATCGACGCCCGAAACACGACGGTATTTAGTTCCCTGCTTCGAAACGCCGCCTATGGTCCGTGACCCGTTGGTCGATGACGACACCGCGGACATGGAGGCGGTGCTGGGAGCGCTTCACGACGAGGACTGCCGTTCGATCCTCGACGAACTGACGGAACCGCGGACGGCTCAGGAGTTGCTCGAGCGGTGTGAGATCCCCCGCTCGACGCTGTATCGGAAGCTCGACCGGCTGGTCGAGGCGACGCTCCTCCGGGAGGGGACCGAGATCCGCGAGGACGGCAGTCACGCGAGCCGATACGAGGTCGATTTCGAGGAAGTGATCGTCACCCGGGATGCCGACGCCGAACTCGACGTCGAGATCGAACGCCCGGCGAAGCGGGCCGACGAACGGCTCGCGGAAATGTGGTCGGAAGTACGGAGGGAGTTATAATCATGGTACACACAGAGATCGGCGTGGAGGTTCAGCTTGCGATCGCCGTCGTGAAGACGCTCATACTCGTCATCGGGGGCGTCGTGACGTATCTCGCGTTCAGCGCGTACCGACGCACCTACGATCGCTCGCTCGCCTTCTTGGCGGTCGGGTTCGGACTCATCGTCGTCGGTGTCGCCCTCGCCGGTATCACCTTCGAGATACTCGGCGTCGCGTTGGGTGTCGGGGTGCTCATCGAGAGCCTGTTCGTACTGGTCGGGCTCTCGATCATCGCGCTTTCGCTTCAGGTCCGGTAATCGCTGTCGAGCGGACGCGGGGCTTTCTGGATATGTTCTACCGAGACACTGAGACGAGAAACCGGTTTTGACGGAGCCAAGAAACATTACGTTTCCACTTGGACGGGATGGTATGTGTCCGGTAAACGAGGACGATCTCGAGTGGTCCGAGCTCGACGACGGGAAAATGAAGCTCCGGCGGAAGCAGTTGGGGGAAGCGGCCGGCGGCGATCGGCTCGGATGTAGTCTGTACGAGTTGCCGGCGGGCGAAGCGTCGTGGCCGTACCACTATCACACTGCGAACGAAGAGGCGATCTACGTGCTCGTCGGTCGCGGCACGCTTCGGCTCGCCGGTGAGACCCACTCACTCGAGGAACGGGATTACGTGGCGCTTCCGGCCGATTCGACCGGCGGACACAGAATCGTCAACGACTCGGATTCGCCGCTTCGATACCTCGTGTTCTCGACGATGAACGAACCCGAGGTCACGGTGTATCCGGACTCGAGCAAACTCGGGGTGTTCGTCGGGTCGCCGCCCGGCGGGCGTGGGGAACGGACCGTTCACGGGTACTACGACGTTGAGGACGATGTCGATTACTGGGAGGGCGAGTGATCCCGCCCGTACGCCGGGAGTAAGCACTTCGCCCCCGGTCGTGGTGAGTCGGGATACTCGTGCTGTGCTCTTTATACATCCTCCGCATTTCGCACTTCAACCGGTAGCGGCGTCCGCTGGTTGTACGTTAGCTCGCCGGCTTCGACGGGAGGCGTTTAAAAGCTCCGAAGCGCTTCGAGCCGGTCTGCCGCCTCGCCGGATTCGATCACTTCGTGTGCGGCGCCGAGTCCGTCCGCGATGTCGTCGACATCACCGCCGGCGTAGATCCGAAGCGCCGCGTTGACCGCGACGGCGTCGGCGAAGCGATCGTCTCGATCGCCGTCGAGCACCGCTTCGGTGATCGCGGCCGAGTCGGCGGCCACGTCGTCGACGGCGAGGTCCTCGCTGTCGAAATCCATCCCGTACTCGGGAGTCTCGATGTCGAAATCGTCGATCTCGTCGCCGCGATCCCAGACGGCGACCTTCGTCGATCCCGGCCGGACGTCGTCGTACCCTTCGAGCCCCTGGAACATGACGACGCGATCGATGTCGGCGGTTTCGGAGGTCCGGAACGTGTCGATGATCCGCTTGGCGTACGGCAGGTGATAAAAGGAGCCGAGATGGGTCGACGCGTCGGCCGGGTTCGCGAGCGTCTCGATGGTGTTGACGAACGTGCGAACGCCCATCCGGTCGCGTCGCTCGGACAGCGCGACGATCTCGGGGGCGAAGTTCGGCTGGTAGTAGAACCCAAAGCCCACCTCGTCGACCATGTCGGCCGACTCGGCCGGCGAGACGTCCGTTTCGACGCCGAGTTCGTCGAGGACGTGCTTGTACGCGTCCTGTTTCTGCGTGGGTACCCGATCCCCCGAGTGGACGACGACGGGCGTACCCGCCGCCGCGGCGACGAGCCCCGAGGCGACGCCGAGGAGCGCGCTGCGACCTTTCCCGTCGTAGTTCGCCCCGCAGTCGACGGGGTCACATTCGGGAACGCCGGTTTCGACGCCCTCGGCCATGACGTCGACGTAGGCGGCCAACTCCTCGGGCGTGTTCCGCTTCCAGCGGTTGGCCAGCCAGAAGGCCCCGAGCGTCGTCGGATCCGGCTCGTCGTCGAGGATCCGGCGGAAGGCCTCTCTCGCCTGCGCTCGCGTCATGTCGTCGGCGGATTTGTGTCCCGACCCGACGACCTCGGTCATCAGCCGTTTCAGCGGCCACTCTCCGTACGATCGCGTCGTTTGTGCCATGTACGTCTATCGGGAACCCGGAACAAAAACGTCCCCGGTTCGACGGCGGACCGACCCCACGGTTCGGGGACCGACGAAGCCTAAACCCCTCAACCCATACCGTGGACCAATGAGCAGGCCGGCTACCGACAGCGAGGACTGGCGAGCCGACGTCGACGAGATCGACGCGGCGATCATCGACGGCTACCAATCGGGATTCCCGATCGCCGAACGTCCCTTCGAACGCGTCGGCTCGGAACTCGGTATCGACGGCGAAGACGTCCTTCGGCGCGTCGAGCGCCTCCGAGAGTCAGGGGTTTTCCGACGGTTCGGGGCCGTCCTCAATCCGCCGGTTATCGGCGCGTCGACGCTCGCCGCGGTTCGGGCCCCCGAAGAGCGCTTCGAAGAGATCGCCGAAACGATCAACGGTCACCGGCAGGTGAACCACAACTACCGACGGAGCCACGAGTACAACATGTGGTTCGTCGTTACCGCTGGATCGCTCGAGAAACGCGACGAGATACTCGAAGGGATCGAGTCCGAAACCGGCTGTTCGGTGCTGGTGTTGCCCATGTTGACCGACTTCTACATCGATCTCGAGTTTCCCGTCGTCAACGGCGATCGGTTCGCCCGCGAGTCGGTCGCTCGGACGAGCATCGATGCGACGCGGATATCCGAGACGGCGGCCGCGGACCTGTCGGCGCTCGATCGGAGGCTCATCCTCGAGATCCAGGACGGGTTCGCGCTTTCGGAGACGCCGTACCGAGAGATTGCCAGCGCCGTCGACGCGCCGCTCGAGGACGTCCTCGAGGCGATCGAACGCCTCTCGGCGAACGGCTGTATCAAACGGATCGGCTGTGTGGTCAACCACATCGTGACCGGGTTCGATTCGAACTGTATGGTCGTCTGGGACGTCCCCGACGAGGACCTCGACACCTACGGGGAAGCCGTCGGCGAGCTCCCCTACGTGACGCTGTGTTATCACCGGCCCCGACGCCCCGAGCAGGGGTGGGAGTACAACCTCTTTACCATGATCCACGGCCGCGACCAGGAAGCGGTCGACGCGAAGATCGACGAACTCGCCTCGGAGTATCTCCCGGTCGAACACGAGCGGCTCTACTCGACGGAGACGCTGAAACAGACCGGCGCCCGCTACGAGTCGATCGTCGGCGAGGAAACGTAGTTAAACTAATCGACCCGTCGCCACGCCGCCGCGGACTCCAGTTCCGGCAGCGACGACTGCAGTTCCGCCCGGATCGCGGTGTAAAACCGCTCCCGGCCGACCGAGGTCCGGATCCGGATGACGACGGTGTTCTCCGCCACGCCGAACGCCGAGAGCTCCCACCGCCGGCCGGCGTGACGCCAGCGGCCAACGGGCTCCGCCCCGTTTTCTATGACCCGTGAGCCGAGTTCCCAGCTCAGCCGGGAGAGATGCGGGACGTCGAACGGTACGATCCCCGGAAGAGAAGCGGGATCGATTCGACGATCTCGGGTGCCATGAACTGCCATACGGTTGTGAATACCATCGGTAATTAAAAATATACTCATTTTCGCCTACGGCGGGCACTTTCGGTTCCGGCAACGGATCCATCACGCTGGGAGCGGCGGTCGATCGGTGATGCGGCGAGCGGATCGGCTGCGAAAGGTAAATTACCCCGAAGGGTGCAGGGAGAAATACACGATAGCCCGTGAATCACGTTTTACGCTCGATCAAACGCTCGCTGGGAACGATCACGGCGGAGCTGTGGGCCGACGGACGGGGATGGATACTGATCGCCGTCGCGGTCGGCTGGGCGCTCTCGATCGGCGTCCGGTTCGTCTATCCCGCCTTGGTCCCCTTTTTCAGAGCCGAGTTCGGGATCGGGCTCTCGACGGTCGGGCTCCTCTTGACGGCGCTTTGGGGTGCCTACGCCGTGGGCCACGTTCCGGGCGGCATCCTC
>CAZWZX010000146.1:0-6505 GCA_964638655.1 uncultured Natronomonas sp. | reverse complement strand
GCGGCTCGCCGGCGTCGGGATGATCGGCGTCGTCCACGCGACGCGGGCCATCGACGCCCTCCAGCGGCTCGTCGGCCGCGTCGAGTTGGGGATGATCCCGCAGGTCGTCGACACCGTCGTCTACATCGAGGCCGGCGAGGTCCACACCGTCTACGACGTGACGACCGAGGTCAAGGTCCCCCACGGCCTCGTCGAGGAGGATCTGGCCCGCCCGGTCATCGTCATCGAGGACTTCGAGACCGGCGAACCGGCTTACGAGATCTACACGTTCAACCGACAGGTCGTCACGGTCCCGCTCGATGGCGCCGCCGACGGCGGCGGGGAAACGGGCGTCGAACGCGTCGCCAAACAGGAGATCGAACGCGAGATCAGATCCGTCGCCAACGGCCACGTCGAGGTCGAAATCCGGGGTGCGAACACAGCGGTCGTCTGGGTCGACGACGACGACATCTCCTACGTCATCGGCAAGGGCGGCGGCCGGATCAACCAGATCGAGGACCGTCTCGGCATCGATATCGACGTCCGGACGCTCTCGGAGCGCCCCGGCGGGGCCGCCGGCAGCTCTTCGGGACGCTCGGGCGGCTCACCGGCGGGCGAACGCGTCACGCCGGAGGTGACGAACCGCCACGTCGTCATTCCGCTCGGCTCTCACCACGGCGAGACCGTCGAGATCCGAGCCGACGGCGAGTACCTCTTTACCGCGACGGTTTCCCGCGGCGGCGAGATTCAGGTCTCCCGTGGCTCGGCGATCGCGGAAGAACTCGAGAGTGCAATCGATCACGGCCGGTCGATCACGGTCGTCCCACAGTAATCCGACCGCCTGTTTCGAAGGCGACCCCTCTGGCTTCAATGCGGAGCCCTTCCCGACGCCCACCGGGGTCGCTGTGACGACACCGTCCGTTTCGGAGCCAATAGACGTTACCGGTGAACGTCGAGTGTGAGCACCGAACAGCGGCGATACGGACCGATGGGGTGGACCGCCAATGCGGTCCGGACGGGGTTTAACAACGTCCGGCGCCTAACGAGTGTAACAACCGATGGAAGAACTCGATAGGGTCCTGAAGAAGTACGCGACCAGTCAGGACCTCATGGACCAGATCAGATACGTTGCCGAATCGTTGAGTCTGGGTTTCGACAGGTGGGACGAACCGTACGTGAGCGGCCCCAGTCTCTACTTTCTGGTCGTAGCGGAAACGGATTTCGAGGAATACACCGACCCACTGGGAGAGAACACGTGGCCGACCGATCGATGTAAGGTCGTTTCCGACTCGTCAGATGCGTTTCGGCGGGTCACTCACGACGTCGCGTTCAGCCGGGACGGAGCTATCATCGTGACCGGGGACGGGACGATTCAAAGACAGATGGTTCGTGTCCGGAGCCCCAGCAGAGAGGAGCTCCCGGCCGTCGAGGACCTCGATTACCCCGACTGGATGGGCACCAAACACATGAGCGCGCTGGAAACGTCCCTCCGGGAGAACGTCCTGTGGGCGATCACGCTCAGCGAGGAAAACGGCCGCGTCACGACGTATCTCAACGGCACATATCAGGACTATCCCCGCGACGAGATCGGCGGCCGATGGCGACCCGATGAATAGTTCCCGCCCACAGTCTGAAGGGCGCACGGAGGACATCCGGATGAACGCGGATATCGACATAACAGGCAAAATATACCGACACCTACGACAGAAAGCAGTAGCTACATAATCGGGGGCCGCCATGCCGTTCCCATGAGCGACGATTCGATCGGTGTGATCGGGAAACTCTTCGCCCGCTGGAGTGATCTCGACACTGGCTGGCAGGCGGTGCTCGTCGGTGTGGCGATCGCCGCCCTCGTCGTGCTGTTCGATCCCGCGATCCCATGGTAGATCTCCTCGAGGGGCTACCCGGCTTCGCCTTACTCTGTCTCGGGGCCCTGCTGGCTCGATTTCTCTCGACGCTCGTCGGTGTTCACGAGTTACTGCTGGCGATAGCGCTCGGGTTCCTGCTGGCGAACGGTGTCGGCGTTCCCGACCGGCTTCAGGCCGGCACGGAGACACACACCCTCTGGCTCGCCGCCGGGATCGTCCTGCTCGGGGCGTCGGTGACGATCGACGCGATCGTCGAGGCGGGAAGCGTCGTCCTGTTGTTGTTGTTCGGCACCGTGACGGTGACCGTCCTCACCGCCGAGGCGCTCGCCAGGAACGTCGCCGGCCTGACCGGGAAGTTCAGCTCGTTGCTCGCCGCCGGAGCCGGGATCTGCGGCGTCTCCGCGGTCGTCGCGGTCGGCGGCGCGATCCGCGCCCGCGAGACGCGGATCGCCTACGCCGCGGGAGTCGTCCTCCTGGTCGATGCGATCACGATCGTCGTTTATCCGGCCGTCGGCGCCGTGCTCGATCTCCCGGCGAACGTCTTCGGCGTCTGGGCCGGCGTCAGCATGCTTTCGACGGGGCCGGTAGTCGCGGTCGGGTTCGCCCACTCGGAGATCGCCGGTCAGTGGGCGACTACGACGAAGCTCGCCCGCAACACGCTCATCGGCGCTGTCGCGCTCGGCTACGCGATCTACTACACGCGACGAGAGGGCGATAGCTCGATCCCGCTGGAGGTCCTGTGGGTCGAATTCCCGAAGTTCGTGCTCGGGTTTCTGTTGTTCATGGGGCTCGCAAGCGCCGGGCTCTTCTCGCCGTCCCAGCAGGCCACGATCGGAAGCGCCGTCGAGTGGCTGTTCTTGCTCGCGTTCGTCGGGCTCGGCACGGAGATCCGGCTGGGAGATCTCAGACGAACCGGCGTCGCCCCCGCACTCGTCGTCTTCGCGACGATCGCACTCGTGAGCGTGCTGTCGCTATCGGTTGCGCTCGTCGTCCTGTGATCGGATCCAGGGGCGACGACTGCGGCGTATTTCGACCCGATTCGGGTACGAGTATATAAATATTCCAATTATTGCGCTGTGGGGATATCGGGCTGGAGAACGGTATCTCGTGTACGAGAAGCGGCCATGAAAGAACCGACGACATTACTCGATGGGAGTCGGAACCGCAGGATCGGAGAGCGATTTCGGACGAACGTCGCTCGGACCGACCGACGCGAGCGGTCCCCACGGAGGGGGCGTCGATGACTCCGGCGTCGATCCGTCGCTTAGGGGTCACGGACGCTCTCGGCCCCCGGATGTACGCGTGGTTCGCCGTGATCGGCCTGGGACTACTGACCGGACTCTACGGCGTATTCAGCGTTCTCACGGAGGGGACCGTCGTACTCGGCATCGACAGTCAGATCCCGTGGGGCATCCTGATCTCCACGTACGCCTTCTTCGCACTCCTCAGTACCGGGATCTGTATCGGTATCACGTCCCTGTCCAGCGTCTTCGGCATGGAGCGGTTCGACCCGCTGGTCAAACGCGGTGTCCTGGCGTCGCTGCTCACGCTCGCGGCGGGAGGGCTCGTCATCATGGCCGGACTCGGGCAGCCGTTCCGGGCGATCCCGCGGATGCTCCTGTCACCGAACCCATCCGCGCCGATGTGGTGGATGATCGTCCTCTACGCCGTCTACGGCGGCGCGCTGGTCGCGGAGTTCTATCTGTTCGACCGCGCCGACCGATCGAGACGCCGGCTGAATCGCGGCGTCGGCCTCGTGGCGCTGATCGCGCCCGTTCTCGCCGCGGCGATGCTCGGCGCGATCTTCGGGACGGCGGAGGCCCGACCGTACTACGGCGGGATCTTCGCCTCGGTCTATCTGCTCGTGACGGCCGTCCTCTCCGGTGTCGCCTTTATCACGGCGCTCACCGTGATAGAGAGACGACTCACCGGCGGGACCGTCGGGATCGTAGACGAGGAGTTGATCACCGGGACGCTCGCGAAGTATCTCGGAGCGCTGGTGGCGGTCACGCTGCTTTTCACCGGACTCAGGCATGGATACGGCCTCGTGGCGACGAACGAGACGCTCGCGTTAGCCCACGAACACATGCTGTTCGGGACGCACAGCCCGTGGACCGTCGGGGTCGGGATCGTCCTCGGAATGGTCGTGCCGCTCGCGTTGCTCGCGTCGCCCCGGACCCGGAGTGTCGGGAGTGTGTTCGTCGCCTCGGTTCTCGTGGTCGTCGGGACCTTCGCGAGCCGGCTCGAGTTCGTCCTCGGCGGACAGGTCGTTGCGCTGACGGACGACCCGTCACACCAGTTCCCGATCGTGAGCTACGCCCCGTCAGTCGCCGAGCTATCGATCGTCACGATGGGGTTTGCCCTGTTCGCGCTCCTCTATACCGTCGGGTGGGTGCTGTTGGATCTCGACGAACTTCCCCACGGTCGGGAACGATCGACCGGCCGTGCCGAACCCGATGGAGTCCCGGAGGTGACCGACGATGACTGAGACCGATCTCGACGCGGAGATGCGAACGGAACTCGAGGGAACCGACCTCGACGAGGAGGGGGTCGACCTCTCGATGGTGATCGATCTCCAGCGGTGTACCGGCTGCGGTGCCTGCAACATCGGCTGTGCACAGGAGAACAACCTCCAGGAGGGGATGGCCTACTCCAGTCGCCTGATCGAGACGAACGGCGAGTTCCCGAACGTCGGCTACGAGTACACGCCGACGCTGTGTAACCAGTGCGACGACGCGCCGTGTGCCTCCGGCTGTCCGACCTCGGCGCTCTACGAGGGCGAGGGCGGGATCACGATGCACGACCACGAACAGTGTATCGGCTGTAAGGCGTGTCTCGTCAACTGTCCGTACGACGAGATCCACCTGAACGAGGAGGATCCCCATCCGGAGTGGGAGCGCGACGGGGCGCTCATCGAGGGAGGGACCGCCTCGCCGAAGGAGGTCAAAGAGCGGGCCGGAGTCGAAGCGGACGCACCGCCCCACTACAACCCGAACCGGGAGGTCGACGACAACGAACACCCGACCCGATACAAGGGCATCGTCGAGAAGTGCAACTTCTGTGTCCACCGGCTCAACGAGAGCGAACTCCCGCGGTGCGTCGAGGAGTGTCCCTGCGAGGCGCGGATCTTCGGCGACGAAAACGACCCCGACAGCAAGGTCAACGAAGTGCTCGGCAAGTACGATCCCGACGTTCTCAAGCCGGAACGGGGGACGGAACCGAGCGTCAAGTACGTCAGAGACTACAGCGGCGGCAGCTACGAACGGGGGACCGGCGAGCCGGGGCTGGGTGATTAGACCGATGAGCCGACACGATACGACCGACGAGACGGACGATGGAACCGATACCCCCGACCCCACGGTGGGGCGCAGGAACTTCATGAAGGCGGGAGCGGTCGGCGCCGTCGCCGCCGGACTCGGGGGCTGTCTGAGCAGTCTGACCTCGACGGTACAAACCGAGGGCCGCGATGCGCTGGCCGAACACACCGGCGAGTGGAACCCGAGTTGCTGTGCGGGCTGTACCTCGTGGTGTTCCGCCCAGATCCTCGTCGACGATCGGACCAACCGCGTCATCAGAACGCGGGGCCACGAGGACTCGAAGATCCACGGTGAAAACGACTGCCCGCGGCAGGATCTCGCGATCCAACAGCTGTACGACCCCGACCGGATCACACGGCCGATGCGGCGGACGAACCCCGAGAAGGGCAAGGGCGTCGACCCCGAGTTCGAGCCGATCTCGTGGGAGGAGGCGATCGGGGAGATCGCCGATCGGATCATGGATCTCAGAGAAAACGGGGAGCCGGAGAAGTTCATGGTCACCCGCGGTCGGTACACCTACCTCCGTCCGATCATCTACAGCTATCTGCCGCAGCTCATCGGCTCGCCGAACAACATCTCCCACAGCGCGATCTGTGCGGAGGCGGAGAAGTTCGGCCCGATGTACACCGAAGGCGAGTGGGCCTACCGGCAGTACGACGTACAGGAAACCCGGTACGTCATCGCGTGGGGGGCCGACCCCATCTCGACGAACCGCCAGGTGTCGCATTACTCGAACGAGTTCGGCGATCTGCTGGATCGGGCGACGGTCGCGGTCGTCGAGCCGCGCCTCTCCTCGACGGCGACGAAGTCCGACGAGTGGCTCCCCGTCGAACCCGGCCACGACGGCGCTCTCGCGTCGGCGATAGCCCACGTTATTCTCCGGGAGGGGCTCTGGAACCGCGAGTTCGTCGGCGACTTCGAGGACGGCGAGAACCGGTTCGTCCCGGGTGAGCAGGTCGACCCCGACACGTTCGAGGAGTCCGAGAACAGCCAGGGTGTCGTCACCTGGTGGAACCGGGAGCTCTACGACACGGATCCCGAGTGGGCCGCCGAACGCGCCGGCGTTCCCGCCGAGCAGATCGAACGCGTGGCGACCGGCTTCGCCGAGGCGGGTCCGAACGCCATCTCGTGGCTCGGCGGCGGCCCGTGTATGCAGGTTCGCGGCAGCTACACGGCGATGGCGATTCACGCGCTCAACGGCCTCGTCGGTTCGGTCGGGAACCGCGGCGGAACGCTGTTCGCGCCGGACACTGCTGTCGAGGATCTACCCGAGCCCGAGGGGTTCGTCGCCGCGGTCGCCGAGGCGGGGCTGGCCAACGAGAAGATCGATCAGCGCGGTCG
>CAZWZX010000145.1:0-6670 GCA_964638655.1 uncultured Natronomonas sp. | reverse complement strand
CGTCGGACTCTCCGGTCGACTGCTGATCGACGTCTTCGTCGTCGGACTCTCCGGTCGACTGCTGATCGACGTCTTCGTCGTCGGACTCTCCGGTGACTGTCTTCGAACCCTCGCCAACCTCGACCGGTTCGTCGGCGAGTTCCTCGGCTTGCTCTTGGAGCGTCTCGACGTTCTCCTCGAACTGTTCGAGCCCCTCCTCGACGCTCTCGGCGAGTTCTTCGCTCTGTGTCTCCAGTTCGGCTTCGACCTCTTCGATCTCCGCTCGGACACCTTCGAACGCCTCCACGGTACTCGACTCGACGTCTTCGGAGGCCTCCAGCGCCGCCTCGAAGCCGTCATCGAGCATCGTAACGAACTCATCGAAGAGTTCCTCGGCGGAGTCGCTCTGTTCGCGCATACTCGTCTCGAACGTTTCGATAGCCTCGAGTTGGTTGGTCTCGAAGGTCTCGAGCCCCTCCTCGACCGCGCTCCGGAACTCCTCGAGCGGTTCGCTGTCTCCGGGTGTCATCGATTCGAGGGTGTCGAAGTAGATCCCGGTAACCGTTCTGGCGGTGTCGTAGTTCCGTTCGCTCGCCTCCTTCGCGGGATCGAAATCGACGAGCGTCCCGCCGAACTCCTGTTGGGTCTCGATACCGCGCTGGATGGTCTCACGCGTCCGGGTTATCGCGTTCCGCTGAAAGTCGAAAACGGCGTTGATCGGGAGATCGGTCTCACTCATTGTATTCGTATGTATGGCCTCTAAATGTATAAGTCTACCTCCCATAACCATTCAATCCCATCGAATGGATTCAGGGACGAAACACGCCTCCGTTCCGTCGAGCGTTTCGCTCCCAGTCGAGCGCTTCCGCTCCCGATGTTCGACACCCGTTCGATCGGAACCGTCGGTGTCCATCGGAGATTCCAGCCTCGTCTCTCGGTACTGTGGCTCGATTCTTCGCGGAGAAGGTATGAACGCATACGCTTTCCGTGGACTGTCGAGCTAGCGGATCAACCGTCGGCGCTCACCCGAACGGTGAGGACCGGGATATCCGCCCCTCGGACGACCCGCTCGGTGACGCTTCCGAGCAGATATCTGTCGAGCCCGCTGCGGCCCTGGGTCCCCATGACGATGAGATCGACGTCCTCCGCGTCGACGTATTCCAGGATCGAACGATGTGGTACGCCCTCTTCGATCGCCGTCCGCAGTTCGACGCCCGCTTCCTCGGTCCGCGTTCGGATGTCCTCGATCGCCTCCTCGCCGATCTCGCGGAGCCGGGCCTCGACGCGGTCGTCCATCATCTCGGGCGCGTACGGCATCTCCTCGACGACGAAGAGGACGTGCAGTTCGGCACCCGTCTCGGCCGCCAGATCGATCGCCTGCCGGACGGCTCGGTTGTTCCCCTCGCTTCCGTCCGTCGGCAACAGGATCCGTTCGTACATGCTCACAGAGAGCCGGCCCGATTATAAAGAGGTGTTCCCCGATTCCGACCAGCGAGACACGGAGTTATGGGTTTCGAGCCCCAACGTGTGCATATGACGAACGCGCATGCGACCGTCGGCGGCGGTTGTTTCTGGTGTATCGAGGCGGCGCTCGAACAGCTCGAAGGCGTCACGGAAGCGGTATCGGGCTATGCGGGCGGTCACGTCGAGGAGCCGACCTACGAGGCGGTCTGTTCCGGCGAGACCGGTCACGCGGAGGTCGTCCGACTCGAGTACGATCCCGACGTCGTGAGCTACGAGACGCTCCTGGAGGCGTTCTTTACGATCCACGACCCGACGCAGTTGAACCGCCAGGGGCCGGACGTCGGCTCGCAGTACCGCTCGATCGTTCTCTATCACGACGACGAACAGCGCGAACTCGCCGCGGCGTACATCGACGCCCTCGACGCGGAGTACGACGACGACGTCGTGACCGAACTCGAACCGCTGGAGACGTTTTACCGGGCGGAGGAGTACCACCAGAGCTACTTCGAGAAGAACCCCTCCGACGCCTACTGTAGCTTCCACGCACAGCCGAAAATCGAGAAGGTCCGCGAGAAGTTCGAGCGGACGGTGGTCTGATCGTCGCCCGTCGAAAGCGCTACCGACCGAGCGACCGGATCGCAGAACCCGCCGAGTAGTTCGGGGTTTCGATTTCGGTTCCTCGAAGTCCCGAACGGAACCGCCACTGTGGCGCAGAACAGACCGCGTTCAGGTCTCGGCTCCCAGAACGAAGGATTAAGATGGCGGGTCATGTTATGCCCGGTAATGACTGTTTGTGCCGTCCTTCCAGCCCCACCTGGGGCGTTGATGGATCGAATCTCGATCGAGCCCTTTTCTGGATCCATATGAACCCGACCCTCTGTGCGGGAATCAACCGACTAGGTCGGGGTGATCGGTGATGGCGGGCGACGAGGAACTCGCCAAGGATATCGGACTCGTCTCGGCGATGACGATCGGGATGGGAACGATGATCGGCGCCGGGATATTCGTCCTTCCGGGGATCGCCGCACAGCGAGCCGGGCCGATCGTCGTAATTTCCTTCGTCATCGGCGGTGGAATCGCGATGTTGAACGCGCTGTCCGTCTCGGAGCTCGGGACGGCGATGCCGAAAGCCGGCGGCGCGTACTACTACGTCAACCGGGCGCTCGGACCGCTTTTCGGCTCTATTTCCGGACTCGGTGACTGGCTCGGTCTCGCCTTCGCGTCGGCGTTTTACACTATCGGCTTCGGCCAGTATCTCACGGCGATGCTCGGTGGTGTGACGTTGGCTGTCCCGCTTTTGGGGACGATCCCGTTGATCCCGACGATCAATCTCGGAGTCATGACGCTCTCACAGATTCAGGTCGGTGCGTTGTTCGCCGGCGTCGTCTTCGTCGGCGTCAATTACGTCGGCGCCAAGGAGACGGGCGGCATCCAGACGGTGATCGTCTCGATCCTGCTCGCGATCCTCGGACTGTTCGCGATCGTCGGTTGGTTCTCCTTCGATTGGGGAACGGTCATCGGCTCCGGTGGTCTCACACCGCAGGGCACTACACAGATCCTCCCCGCGACCGGGCTCGTTTTCGTCTCGTTTCTCGGATACGCGAAGATCGCAACCGTCGGCGAGGAGATGAAAAATCCCGGACGGAACCTCCCGATCGCCATCATCGGCAGCGTCGCCATCGTGACCGTGATCTACGCCATTCTTCTAACTTTGATGCTCGGGATCGTGCCGTGGCCCGACCTCGATCTCGACGCGCCGGTCGCACAGGCGGCCGAGATCGCGTTCCCGGGCGTCCTCGCTGCGATCGCGTTCACGATCATGACCCTCGGCGCGTTGCTCGCGACCGCGTCATCGGCAAACGCCTCGATTCTGGCGTCGGCCCGGATCAACTTCGCGATGGGTCGTGACAGGATCGTCAGCGACTGGCTCAACGAGCTCCATCCGCCCTCCGCGACGCCGTATCGATCGAGCCTCGTGACGGGCGGCCTCATCGTCGGTTTCGTGATTCTACTTGGGACCGACATCGCGTTACTCGCCGAAGCCGCAAGCGTTCTCCATCTGATCGTCTATGCGCTTTTGAACGCCGCGTTGATCGTTTTCAGAGAAACCGACCATCCGAGCTACGACCCCGAGTTCACGGTACCGATGTATCCCATCGTTCCGATTCTCGGGATCGTTCTCTCGCTCGGATTGATCTATTTCATGGAGCCTGCCGCCCGGATCCTCGCGGTGGTTTTCGTCGTCGGCGCGGTCGGCTGGTACTTCGTGTACGCCCGCCACGAGACACCGATCGAGGGCGCCCTCGGTGAGTACGTTCGAGACCGGCCCGACGAGATGCCCGAGTTCGCCGTCTCGGCGGCCGAGGCGGCTTCCCCCGACGCGACGGCGCCGTACAACGTGATGGTGCCGATATCCAACCCCCGAACTGAGGACGAACTGATCTCTATCGGGGCCACGATGGCACAGCAACGTGAAAACGGCATCGTCCACGCCATCCACATCGTCCAGTTACCGGACCAGACGGCGCTCGAACCCGGTTCGAAACAGTTGGATCGGATCGGATCCGAGTCTGACCGGCTCATGGAGAGTGCCCGTGAAACCGCCGCCGAATACGACGTCGAACTGGAAACACACACCGTCGTTTCCCACCGCTCGTTCGAGGAGATCTTCGACGCCGCGGAGCGTCTCGACGTCGACACCGTCGTGATGGGATGGAGCCCGCGCCGTGCGTGGACGACGGGTCGAACCGGGGGCGCAATAGAGGAACTCACGATGAATCTCCCGTGTGACTTCTTAGTGTTCAAAGATCGCGGGTTCGATCCGTCGAAGGTCCTCCTTCCGACGGCTGGCGGTCCCGACTCCGATCTCAGCGCCGAGGCCGCCAAGGCGTTCCGCGACGTGCACGGCTCGACAGTCTCCGTACTCCACGTCGTCGACGAGGACACCGACAGAGCGAAGGCGATGAGCTTCATCGGGGGATGGGCCGACGATCACGACCTCGGGGACGCCGAGCTCCTCGTCAGAACGGACGGTAACGTAGAGAAAGCGATCGAGGAAGCCGCCACCGACCATTCGCTCGTGCTCATCGGTGCGACCGGACAGGGGTTACTTTCGAGGCTGCTCAGCGGCTCGCTCGTCTTCGATGTCGTCAACACGATCGACACCTCCGTACTGCTCTCGGAGCGTCCCGCGAAACGATCGCTCCGACAGCGTCTCTTCGCTCGACGATCGAAAGCCGACGGCTCGGAGCCCAGTACGGACAACGGGGAAGACACGGAGGGTGACGGCTCCTGAGAATCGGTCGTTCGTGGATCATCGTTGATTCGATCCCGACGTTCCCGCTCTGCGAACCTGATACAGCTCAGGACGTGGTGAAACCGGCCGTTCCCTCGTACTCCTCGATGACCCACTCTAGCTCCTCGATCGCCCGGAGGATGGCGACCTCGGCGGTGTCCTCGAACTCCGAGGACGGCGGGTCGTAGTCGTCGTACTGCGCTTCGAGTTCGGCGATTCGCTCTCTGATCTCTTCTTCGGTGCGCATACAGGAGGATTCGTCGGAACGCTCTTTGACTTTGCGGGACCGCCGCGTTCGCCGCCGTCCGATCACTGGCTCGCCCGGCATCTCCGGCGCCGCAACGACAAAGCCCCTCGAAGCCCAAGCGTGTGTATGTCCGAAACGAACGAACCCCCGAGGACCGACGAGGAGTGGCGCGAGGTACTCACCGACGAGGAGTACCGGATCCTCCGAGAGCGAGGGACCGAACCGAAGTTCTCCGGGGAGTATCTGGGCAAAGACGACGACGGGATCTACCGCTGTGCGGGCTGCGGTGCCGAACTCTTCGACTCGGGGACCAAGTTCGACTCGAACTCGGGGTGGCCATCCTTCTACGACGCAAAGGACGGCGCAGTCGAACTCCGCGAGGATCGAAGCCACGGGATGGTCCGAACCGAGGTCGTCTGTGCCCGGTGTGAGGGTCATCTCGGCCACGTCTTCGATGACGGCCCCGACCCGACCGGGAAGCGGTTCTGTATGAATTCCGTCTCCCTCGAGTTCGACGACAAGTGAGTTTCGGGCTTACCCTCTATTTATATACTAGTACGGAACCAGACCGCCCGTGAGCTGACCGATCGACGGCGGTCCGCCGGGGCGGGAGCGCGGTGAACGGATCGTCGATAGACTGCACCGCCTGTGCGCAAATCACTACTCGCGAGGAGTCGTACCTCCACCGACACCCCCGTGGATTTATACGTGGGCACCCAACACGGCCCCATGTCCGATCTCTCGCTCGACGCGGCGCAACTCGACCGCTACTCCAGACACATCATCATGGACGATATCGGCCCGGAGGGACAGAAACGGCTGCTCGACTCGAAGGTTCTCTGTCTCGGGGCCGGCGGCCTCGGCTCGCCGATACTGCAGTATCTGGCCGCCGCCGGGGTCGGAACGATCGGCATCGCCGACGATGACGTCGTCGAGCGCTCGAACCTCCAGCGACAGGTCGTCCACGCCGAGGCGGACGTCGGGCGTCCGAAAGTCGATTCGGCACGCGATTTCATCGAACGGCAAAACCCCGACGTGACGGTTCGAACCCACGAAACACGGGTCCAAAAGGAGAACATCGAACAGCTGTTGGAGGCGTACGACATCGTCGTCGACGGCTCGGACAACTTCGCGACCCGTTATCTGGTCAACGACGCCTGCACGCTGGCCGGCGTTCCGTTCGCTCACGGGGCGATCCTTCGTTTTGAGGGACAGGTGACGACGTTCGAGGCTAACGACGGTGGCCCCTGTTATCGCTGTCTCTTCCCCGAAGCACCCGAGCCCGGAACCGTCCCCGATTGTGCGACGGCAGGCGTACTGGGTGTGCTACCCGGTACGGTCGGCTGCATGCAGGCGACGGAGGCGATCAAACTCTGTCTGGACTACGGGCGGACACTCGACGGTCGGATGATCTTCTACGACGCCGCCGACATGACCTTCGAGGAAATCTCGATCGAGGCCCGTCCGGACTGCCCGATCTGTGGAGAGGGCGGCATCGAATCGATTCAGGAGGTCGAATACGAATCGACCTGTGCGATCTAGGTCGACGGGGTCGGCGAAAGCCGGCGTTTATGACGGGTCGTGTCGCGTCTTCGGGCGATCGCTTCGACGGAGTCGACACCGACATCGAGGGCGTCGGCGATCGATTCGATCCCGGCGTCGGTTTCGGTGAGCAACCGGAGGAC
>CAZWZX010000144.1:0-6703 GCA_964638655.1 uncultured Natronomonas sp. | reverse complement strand
GATCCACGGCGGCTCGCGTGTCGCGGTAACGCTCGACGTGGGACCCGGTTCGGCCTCGGCGGTCCGGTCGTCGTTGGACGGTCTGGACGGCGTCGAACACGTCTTCGTGACCGCCGACAGCCGGCTGTTCGTCGTCGCGACAGTGGACGATCCCGCGGCGATCGACTCGGCGCTGTCGCCCGCGTTCGACACCGGGGCCGTCGAATCGGTGGCCGTCACGCCGATCGTGGCGAGTGACTGGTTTCCCGCGATCGGCGAGGCGACGCTGGGACTCGAGTGTGTCGAGTGCGGTAACAGCGTTACTGCCGAGGGGGTGAGCGAGACGATCGGCGGCGAGCGATACGAGTTCTGCTGTCGATCCTGTCTGTCCCGGTTCGAGGACCGATACGAGGAGTTGCGGGACGGAATCTGATACCGACGGGAGATCAACTGAAACCGACCCACGGTCGTCGTTCGCCCCGTCGGGTTCGTGAGTCAGTCGGCGCTGACTTTCGCCTTCTGCTCGCGGGGGAAGTTGTCGATCGTCGCCTCCCGGAACGCCGCTTCGTCGAACCCGATGTCCCGGTCGAGGAACTCCTCTAGCTGTCGGGTGTCGCGCATGGCGTTTTTCAGACAGGTCGAGGCGCCCGGCGAGGGGGTCACGTTGAAAACGATCCCGTCGCCGGTGATCTTCGCCTCACCCATATCGAGGGATCTCTCGGCGGTGTCGACGATCTGCGGTCGGACGCCGCCGAACCCTTTGGCGCGCTCGATGTCTTCGAGGTCGACGCTCGGAACAACTTTCCGGACGTGTGGCAGGAACGACCGCTTGCCGACGACGGGCAGATCGTAGATGAGGTTCTCGAGCACGTAGGGCAACAGCACCCTGTCCGCGAGAATGTTCGCGTAGCTGAGAAACGAATCCGGGTTCAGCCCGAACACGTCGAAGAAATCCGGTACCGTCGAGAGCTCCCCGCGTTCCAACGCCGGGACGACCTTCGCCGTCGGACCGAACCGGGTCGTCTTCCCGTCGTGGACCTCGGCGTCGCCGTGAACCGCGGCGAAGGGGAGCTTTTTCATCTGGAGGGTGTACACCTTCCCGTTCAACAGCCCCTCATCGGCCACGAAGAAGCTTCCGGCGACCGGCAGAAGCGAGAGGTCCTCGCCGTATCCCATCTCCTTGGCGATCTGGAGGCTGTGTGAGCCCGCCGCGACGACCGTCGCGTCGGCCTTGAACCAGCCGTCGGTCGTCTCGATGAGGAACTCGTCGTCGGCGTCGTTGACCGACTTCACCTTCGTCCCGGTGTAGACGTCGACGCCCTCGCGGTCGCCGACCTGTTCGATGAACGATTCGGCGACGGCGCCGTAGTCCACGGTGTAGCCGTCCGGCGTCTGCAGCGCCAGCATCTCCCTGTCGGGACCTCGGCCCTCGACGACCTTCGGCTCGATCTCCGCGATCTCCTCGCGACCGATCGCCTCGAGTTTCGGGAACAGGTCGCCGAACCCGTTGTCGTGGTACCGAGTTTCGAGTTTCTCCACCTCGTCGGAACCGACCCCGAGCACCATCTTGCTCCGTTTGCTGTGGAGTTCTCGTTCGGGGTCGTTGGCCTCGAGATAGCCGGCGACCATCTCGGCGCCCTCCTTTACTTTCTCGGCCTTCTCGAGCGTGTAGTTGGTCTCGATGTCGCCGAAATGAAGCGTCTGGGAGTTGTTCGTGTGGTGTGAGTTGACCGCCGCGATCTCCTCTTCCTTCTCGACGAGCGCGACGCTGTCGATGTCGGTGAACTCGGCGACCGTATACAGAAGCGATGCCCCGCTGATTCCGCCGCCGACGATGACCAGTTCGTATGGTTCGGGCATGGATATTATCGAAAGCCGCTACCGGAGGTTGCCGGCCGCCGTACAAATCTGCTACTATCTCGGTCCATCGATGGGACCCACCGTCGGTGAGGTATCTCCGACCGTTCGAGGTCTCCGGCCCCCTCCGTTCACGGCCGGAGGATGCCACGGCCCGCAGACTTGTATTCGCGTGGCCCCTGGCTCTACACGATGAACCGATCCAACGGAAGCAGCGAGGCGACGTCGGATATCGTACTGTACGGCGGAAAGGGTGGTGTCGGAAAAACCACCTGTGCGGCGGCGCACGCGCTCGCACTCTCGAGGGGAAATTCAGCCACGAAGACGCTCGTCGTCTCGACGGACCCGGCCCACTCGCTCGGCGACGTCTTCGAGCTCTCGCTCGGGGACGAACCGACGCCCGTCACAGACTCGCTTTTCGCACTCGAAGTCGGGACCGACAGAGGGCAGGAGGCCTATCGGCTGGTCGTCGAGACGCTCGTCGAGGAGTTCAGGGACGCCGGGTTACGGATCGACGAGAGCGATCTCGAACGGCTGTTCGATACCGGCCTGATTCCCGGCGGGGACGAAGTCGCCGCACTCGAGTATATCGCCCGCTACACGCAAGGCGAATACGATACGGTCGTGTTCGACACCGCACCGACCGGACACACGCTTCGGTTGCTCGACCTCCCGGAAGTGCTTGGCGAGACGTTCGCCGTCGCCAGCGAGGTCCAACGCCGCGTCCGTCGGGCAGCCAAAACGGCCCGGAGCATGGTGATCGGCCCCGCGGCGTACTGGGGATCCGACGACGAGCCCGACGAGATGGCGTCGCTCCGCGAACGGATAGCCGCCGTGGACGAGCTGCTGCACGATCCGACACGCACCCGCTTTCGGATCGTACTCACGCCCGAACGGATGGCGGTCGCCGAGACGGAACGCCTCGTCGCCCGACTCGAGGACGCCTCCGTTCCCCTCGAGTCCCTCGTGGTGAACCGGTGCTTCGAGAACGAACGGGACTGCCCGTGCGATCGGTGTCGCGCCGACGCCGAGCGCCACGCCGGACGGTTAGAAGAGATAGGCGACACGTTCGAGCTCCCGACCAGAGTGATACCGGAACTCGGGACCGAGGCTCACGGCCTCGATGCGCTTTCGGAGGTCGGCCCGGTGCTGTCGTCCGGGGCCGGTTCTCGATAGCGGTACCGAACGACGAAAACGCGCCCGGCACCCGACGGACGGACATCACCGCTGGAGCGCAACCGAAAGCGATGCGACGACGACGACCGCGATCAGGTGGCCGGACAACGCGACAATCAAGGCGGGATGGGTGAGGACGAACGGAAGTAGCAGTAGCTGGACGCCGGCGAAGGCGACGTTCAGCGAGTCCACTCGCCGTAACTGCGATGCGGTCTCCGGACCGAAATCGTATCTCAGCGCCCGCCAGAGCCCGACGAGGGTCGCCCACCAACAGGTCCCGATCCGATAGACGACGTCCCAACAGATGAGAAGCAGGAGAAAGACGGCGGGTGCGGGCGGATCGGGACCGAGAATCGCCGCGAGAAGCGTCGGCTCTCCGTCCCCCGGATCGAGGACGAAGAGATACGTCACGAACAACACGAACGCGACGACGCCCAGCGCGACCTCGATACTGGAGCCGAACAGCAGTCGTCTGTACGGTTTCGGCGTGTCTATCGCTCTGACTCTCCGACTGAACACGAGCATCAGCCAGCTTCCGATGCCGGCGACGACGACCGCCGCCGTCGCCGCCGGCACGGCGTTCCAGAGGTCGAACCACGCGGCGACACCGAGCACTGCGGTCTCGAACGCGCCTATCTGGACGGCGATCGCCCGCCCCGGCGAGAGCCGAATTCCCGGTATCGTTCCAACGAGACTCTCGTACACCCACGTCTCACCGTACTTCGGGTGCATTACCGCGTTACCTCTTCGTCCAACGCTCGCCTGACCGCCGTTTCGAACGGCGTGAGCTCGATGGGGACGACATCACGGATGCGATCGTCCGTTACGACGACGTCCGTCGTCATGCCGTGGATCAACGGGTAGGCGACGCTGGTCGGAACGTCCGTCACCAGTGCGACCCAGTACGCGGACAACCGGGGTGTGAGGAAGGGAACCGGAACGATGATGGGCTTTCGTCCACTCAACAGCCGTCCCGTCTCGACGAGTACCTCCCTGTACGTGAGCACCTCCGGTCCGCCGATCTCGTAGGTTTTCCCGGCCGTTTCGGGAATCTCCAGAACACTCACCAGATACTCGATGACGTCCACGATGGCGATCGGCTGAACGCGCGTCGAAACCCACCGTGGCGTCACCATCACGGGCAGCCGACCCGAGAGCTGGCGGACCAATCGAAAGCTGGCGCTCCCCTCTCCGACGATGATCGCGGCTCTGAGTACGGTTAGATCGAACTCGCCCCGTGACAGTACGCGTTCGACCTCGTGGCGCGAACGGAGGTGCGCCGAGAGGGCATCCGAATCGACGCCCAGCCCGCTCAGATAGACGACGCGGGAGACTCCCGCAGCGCTCGCGGCTTCCGAAAGGTTTCTCGCGGCGTTTCTATCGCGCGAAGCGAACCCCGAGCCCGCACCCATCGAGTGAATCAAATAGTACACCACGTCGACGTCGGTTAGCGCGTCCTCGAACGTTCCGCCCTCCAGTAGATCCCCCTCGAACGTCGACACTCCGTCCGGTGGTTCATAGCGGTCCGCGTCCCGAACGAGAGCACGTACGCGATGACCCGACGAGAGGAGCGAGGGGACGAGTTGTCTTCCGATGAACCCGCTCGCTCCGGTGACCAGCACGTTCATACACGTCCATTGTCCCGGAGTGGCTTATATGCGGAGAATCGGTCGGTGCCCCGTTTTGGTCGTCCGTTGGGCATAACCGTTCGGCAAGGTCGATACATCGGCGTCTGCTCGCTTAATTATGGCCTATATCTCAGTAGGTTTCCCATGTCGAAACAGCCCGCACTCCTCGAGTCGGTCCAACACCGGGGGGATCGGACTTCTGTCGACACTGACCGTTTAGTTATATCCAAGTTATCGTACTTATCGATCGGTCAAAGATCGCCTAATCTGTGTCTCTCAAACCCTCTCTGCTTGCTGATATATCTCTGTTCACTGACGTTTATACGGGCGCGCCTCGACGTTGTTCGATACTGGCTAACAAAATAGATCGAGTGGCTTAGTTATCCCATGGAGGCCGAGAACGCTGGGGGGGCTATCATACCGACTATCAACACCGCAAGTAGCACCGCTGCTATACGCTCTCTGGGGAAGCGAGGCGTCAAGACGATCGCAGTCTCGGAACACGAGTCTCCACCTGGCTTCCGTTCGAGGTACTGTGACGAGCGGATCTCAGTTCCGGATCCGGGAACCGACCTCAAAGCGTACGAGGACGCGTTGCTTAGACTTGCTCGTCGCGAGGACGTCCGAGCGATCCTGCCGTTTCGCGAGCCCGATATCTACGTGTTGGCCCGGAACAGGGAAACGCTCGAAGAGCACGTGGGTGCACCGTGGCCATCGCTTGAGACGCTACGACAGGTTCAGGATCGCGTCGAACTGTTCGAGGCTGCAAGAGCTGTCGACGTTCCGGTACCGCGGACGGAACCGTTCGATAGCTGTGACGACTGGGACCGTAACCTCATCGTCAAGCCCCGGTACACGGTTCACGCACCGGAGTACGCGGATCTGTTCACCGACAGTGAGACACAGCACGAATCGACCAGATACATCGCCCCCGGCAGCGAACCGGACCGCGACGAACTGCTCGCCGAGATCGGGCACGTTCCCATCGTCCAAGAGTACGTCCCCACGACCGACGAATACGGGTTTTTCGCACAGTACGAGGGCGGTACGCCAGTCGCGACGTTTCAACACCGACAGATACGGGGACGAAAGTACGACGGTGGCTACAGCGTCTACCGCGAATCGGTGGACATTCCCGAACTCGAGAGGGCGGGACTGCGATTGCTTGACGAACTCGACTGGCACGGCGTTGCGATGGTCGAGTTCTTGCGGGATCCGCGGACTGGCGAGTTCAAACTGATGGAAGTCAACCCGCGGTTCTGGTCGTCGCTTCCGTTTACAGTACAGGCTGGCGTCGATTTCCCCCACCTGTACTGGAGGCAAGCGACCGGTCGATCGCTCGACACGGATCCGACCTATCAGGTGGGGGCGGCGAGCCATCTATTGCGGGGCGAACTACTCCACCTCTACAGCGTCGCCTTCGAAGACTACCCGCTCGTCGAACGCCCGTCGTTTCTACGGACAGCTCGCGATATCGGTGCGTCTCTCGTTCGCAATCCCCGGTTCGATTACCTCAACGGAGATGACCCGGGGCCATTCCTGCAGGATATCGTGAACTCGGGGAAGCAGGTTTCGGAGAGACTCATAAAGGAACACTCCTCGGATTCGGCTTACGAGATACTACCGTCAAAGGACACTTTGCGAAAGGAAGACAAAGGAACATTCGCCGATCGCTAGTGATCTCTGGGACTCTTTCCCGCCGAGCGGTTCCGATCCGCACGGATCGGAACCCGTAACCGTCGGCTTTCCGGGGTAGCTAAGCACAATCGCAACGAACACGACAAGTACACATCGGTGATAACTCTCCACGGATAACTCGGGCCAGCCGGAATTCTCGGGGCCGCCGGCTGTTTCCGTGATGCTCGAATCGGTCAAGTACTGACGATGGAACTTCACAGCCGGACGACGAGTTCGACGGACTGAACCGCGTACAACACCGGCGTCATCGCGGGTATCGTCCTCGAGGCGATCACCTCTCCGAGCTAATAGCTTATTGATACCGGTAGATCGGTGGCCTCGGCACTCACGGAGGCTCCGGTTAGTACTAATTATAAAAAAGTTGA
>CAZWZX010000143.1:3347-6744 GCA_964638655.1 uncultured Natronomonas sp. | reverse complement strand
TCGTTGTACTTTTCGTGGAACTCCGCTTCCGAGATCTCACCCTGGATGAGCCGCATGGAGTCCTCGGCCATCTGCATACCGAGTTCCGTGTCGTACTCGGTATCGTCGAGCATCTCCCGCATCTCGGATTCGTGTTCCTCACCCATCGGGTGGAACGATTCGTCCGCTGGTTCGTCGTTGTCCCCGCAGCCACAACTGTCGCGGCCACAGGAAGAGTCGTCTCTACTCATTTGATTATCACCGTTTGTTCCGTGGACGACCCACGGCTATCGATCCGTCCGTCGCCGTCGCGGATCATTTCACGATCACCGCACGACGTCGTGTCCTCGGACGGGGAGGAAGATGTCGCAGAAAGATTCCGGCTCCGTTATCAGGCCACCCGGTAACGATCGGCGTTCCCGTTGCGTTCTCGATGGCTGGAGGCGCGGGGTTCGGAGGATCGTCCGTCGTAACCGTGTTCCGTACCGCAAGGCATCCATCGCTGTCCGTGTTGTCGGCGAGTGTCCGCGCGGTGTTTACTCCCCCGTGGGCTGATGCCGCGGGTTCCCGGCCGATCGCTGGACGGACGGGACGAGCGCCACAGAGCCCGTCCGTCCGGTATGCGTCGGCGGGATTTCGCCAGTCGGCACCGGACACTGCCATCATCGTGGGTCTTTGACTCAACGGTATTAAATACTGCCCATTCAAGTGGGTTTATCAGCTACGGCACGCCCTCACTCGGCCGGTTTGCGGGAGTTCGGCACGCTTATATTGCCACGCTGGAAAGAACGTTGGGTGTCTTTCGATCCGCTCTGGCGATATTCGATGCGGAAGACAAAATTAAACCCGCGTGCGTAGAGCGTTTAGAACATGCCGAAGCTGATACTCGAGACCGAGGGAACGCGATTGAGCGGCGACCTGCACGACGCGAAAACGCCGGAGAGCGTCGAGGCGCTTCGGGAGCTGTTGCCGTTACGGACGACGCTTCTGCACGTCCGCTGGAGCGGGTACGCGACGTGGGTCAACTTGGAGGGGAAGGGACTGCCGGACGTCCCACGCGAGAATCACACGGTCTATCCGTCTCGGGGGGACGTGCTGTTGTATCCCGGCTTCGAGAACGAACCCGAACTGCTTCTCGCCTGCGGGCCGACGTGTTTCAAAAGCCCCGCGGGAGAACTCGCCGGAAACCACGTCGCGACCGTCGACGCCGCCCCCGAGACGCTCCGTGAACTCGAAGTCTCGACGCTGGAGGACGGCGGGCGGGACGTGGAGATACGAATCGCGGAGTAAGGCGAGTAACTATCCGTCGGCGCGCCAGTCGGGAAGGTCCCGCTCGACGAACCGGCCGTGGCCGGACGGAGCCACGATCGACCCGTCTTCGGCGACGATCTCGCCGCGGACCAGCGTCTTCTCCACCGCGCCCGTCACTTCCCTCCCGTCGAACAGGCTGAAATCGGACACCGAGGCGTTGTCGTCGGCGCTGATCTCGTGTGTCCGTTCCGGATCGTAGATGACGAGATCGGCGTCGAATCCGGGCGCGATCACCCCCTTGTTCGACAGTCCGAACAGTTTCGCGGGCAAGGCGGATTTGACCCGAGCGAGCCACGGCAGCGAGAACCCCCGCCCGTTGATCGCCTCGTCGTAGAGTATCGATAGTTCAGTCTGAAGTCCGTTCGCGCCGAACGTACCGTCCCACCAGTTCTCCGTTCGTTTCTGTTCGCGCGTGAACCCACAGTGATCCGAAGAGACGACGTCCAAGACACCGGTACCGGAACGGAGATCCTCGAAGAGCGCCTCCCGGTCCGTCGCCGTCCGGATCGGGGGCGCGATCATCGCCGAGTCGCCCAGTTCCGCATACACGTCGTCGGTCAGTGCCAGATAATGCGTACAGGTTTCGGCACGGACGTGTTCGGGGCCGGCATCGTCTCGGACCCGCGTCAACTCCCCGAGCGCCTTCCGGCTGGAGACGTGAAAGTCGTAGAACTTCGCCCCGTGTTCGGCCGCGAGTCTGGCGACAGTGCCCGCCGAGACCGCCTCCGCGTAGTCCGGACGCGAAGCGGGATAATCGGTCGGATCCCCGCGCCCCTGCTCGCGCAGCATCCCGGTTCGCGTGTCACAGATGGTCGGGTCCTCGGTGTGAACGACCGCCACGGCGCCGAGCGGTGACAGCTCCTCGAACACCCGATCGATGAACCCATACGAGACGCCGACGTCGTAGGCGGTGTACAGTTTGAACGAAGTGACGCCCGCCTCGATAGCCGCCTCGATCTCGTCCAGAACCGCCGGATCCTCGCGAGTGATACCGCCGTGCAGGCCGTAATCGACGATCGAGCCGCCCGCTCTCTTCCGTTTTCGCTCGATCCCCTCGCTGAGGGATGATTCGGTCGCATACGGGCTCGATTCGCCCGTCCACGCCTGCCAGCCGAAATCGAGGAAGGTCGTGACGCCCCCGAGCGCGGCGGCCGCGGACGCCGTCTCGTAGGTATCGCCGGAGAACGCGTCGTCGACGTGTACGTGCGGATCGACGACGCCCGGCATGACGATCCGGCCGTCGGCGTCGACGGTACGGTCCGCCCCCGGCAGCGAATCCGGATCTCCGACAGCGACGATCCGCCCGTTTTCGATCCCGATATCTGCCTCCCGGACCCGCTGTGGGGTGACGACCGATCCGCCTCGGACGACTGTCTCGATGGTCATGCTCCCGATTGGTTGCCGAGTAACTATATTTCAGGGGGATCCACGGCGTTAAACCGCCGCCGCCCGACCGAACGAGTATGAGCGACGACGAAGAGAGCGAGCACGAACCACCCGAACGGGAAGCCTTCGATCACGATCCGGTCTCGCATGCGCGCGTGAGGGCCGGGATGTCGGTCGCGGAGCTCACGCGCGAGTACGGCGACGCGGGGATCGGCGCGGCGAACCTCTCGGAGGCGATCGAGATCACCGGCGAGATCTTCGACAGCGAGGAGACGACGGTCTTTTTCGGCCTCGCGGGCGCGATGGTCCCCGCGGGCATGCGGGCGATCGTCACCGACCTCATCCGCGAGGGCCACATCGACGCGCTGGTGACGACGGGGGCGAACCTGACCCACGACGCCATCGAGGCGATCGGCGGAAAGCACCACCACGGAACCGATGAACACGCCGACTTCGAGGGCCGGGCGTTCGACGAACGGCTCCGCGAGGAGGAGGTCGACCGGATCTACAACGTCTATCTCCCACAGGAGCATTTCACGCTGTTCGAAAACCACCTCCGCGAGGAGGTTTTCGACGCCATCGGAGAGGAGGTCGTCTCGATCGCCGAGTTCACGCGCGAACTCGGGCGGGCCAACGCCGAGGTGAACGACCGAGAGGACGTGCCCGAAGATCCGGGGATCGCCGCCGCAGCCTACGAGTGCGACGTACCGATCTACGCCCC
>CAZWZX010000143.1:0-3337 GCA_964638655.1 uncultured Natronomonas sp. | reverse complement strand
GCGTGGCTCCGCTCGCAGGTTTCGGGCTTTTCTCTGGACGCGCTGTCGGATATGTCGCCGCTGAACGATCTCGCCTACGGGGCCGACTCGACCGCGGCGATCGTCGTCGGCGGCGGGGTCCCGAAGAACTACGTCCTCCAGACGATGCTTGTCACGCCGGGAGCCTACGATTACGCCGTCCAGTTGACGATGGACCCGCCACAGACGGGCGGGCTCTCGGGGGCGACGCTCGACGAGGCCCGCTCGTGGGGGAAACTCGAGCGCGACGCGAGGAACGTCTCGGTGTACGCCGACGCGACGATCACGCTGCCGCTCGTCGTCGCCGGCGCGCTGGATATCGCCGAGTGACCGGATAGCTCTCGAACGTTCGGGTCCGAGCACCCGATCTGGCGGAGGGTGCGGCTCATCTGCCGTGTCGATGATCGCCGAGGGCGGGTACGTACGCGATGGCGGACGACCGCCCACCGGAGTGGAGGTTCGAACGTGCTGTCCGGTGTATGGAAGTGACGGGAGCCTCGGACGGTTTGCTCGGCCGCCGACCGGAAATATCGAACCCCAAACCGGATATTAGGCCGTTTCCATGCTTCTGTACTCCGTTTCCGCGACGAGTATAAACGTCTACAACACCTAGAAACAGCGTGAACACAACCGACCGAACAGACGGGAGTATCGCCTCCGAACCGCCCGAATACGAGCGCGTGGAGAGCCGAGCGCTCGTCGTCGGTGCGGGGGCCGCCGGGGCCCGGGCGGCCATCGAACTCGTCGATCAGGGGGTCGACCCGGAGGACGTTCTCGTTATCGGCAAGCGCGGCCACGGTGACGCCCACACGACGTGGGCTCGCGGCGGTATCAACGGCGCACTCGGGACGCTCGATCCGGAGGACGACTGGACGATCCACGCCGCGGACACGCTAAACGAGGGCCACCACGTCAACGATCCGGATAAAGTCGAAACGGTAACGAAACGGATGCCGGGGCTCCTCCGCGAGTTAGAGGAGTGGGGTATGCCGTTCAGCCGGACGGAAGACGGCGAGATCGACCAGCGGTACTTCGGCGCTCAGTCGTTCCGCCGGACGGCGTTTGCGGGCGATTACACCGGGGAGGCGATCCTCGAAACGCTCGTCAGCCAGGCGCAGAAACGATCGATCCCCTACCGTGAGAACGTGTTCGTCTCCCGGCTCATCGCCGACGACGGCCGCGTGTTGGGGGCAGCGGGGACCGATCTCGACACCGGAGAGTTCGTCGTCTTCGACGCCGACGTGGTGATCCTCGCGGCCGGCGGATACACCGGGCTGTACCGTCGGCACTCCTCGCGTGACGACGAGAACACCGGCGACGGCCCGGCGCTGGCGTACGAGGCCGGAGCGGAGCTGATGGACATGGAGTTCGTCCAGTTCCACCCCACCGGCATGGTCGGGGACCGATACGGGACGTTGTGGGACGGACGGCTCGTGACCGAGGCCGTCCGCGGTGAGGGTGGACGGCTGCTCAACGCGGAAGGCGAACGGTTCATGAAACGATACTCCCCCGACCAGATGGAACTCGACGCGCGCGACGTCGTCGCCCGGGCGATAGCCAGAGAGATCGCGGAGGGACGCGGGACCGAACACGGCGGCGTCTATCTCGATATCTCACACCGGGACCGCTCGTTCATCGAGACCCGACTCCCGCGAATGTACGAGCGGTTCGCGGATCTGGGCGTCGACATGGCAGAGGAACCCGTAGAGGTAGCCCCGACCGCCCATTACGGCATGGGTGGCGTCAGCGTCGACGACGACGCCGAAACCAGGATCGATGGGTTGTACGCCATCGGTGAGACGATGGCGGGCGTTCACGGCGCGAACCGTCTCGGCGGGAACTCCCTCGCCGAGACAGTCGCCTACGGCGAGGCTGTCGGCGAGGTCATCGCCGGGCGTCTCGAGTCGGGCGAGGAACGATCCGACAGCGGGGCGCTGTACCCGCTGGCCGAGCGTCACATCCGGGACCTCGAGGCGCTCGCAAACACCGGCGGCAGAAACGACCCGGAGACGCTGCTCGACGAGGTCCGTTCACTGCTGTGGGAGCGGACGGGGATCCTGCGCGATGGAACCGGACTCGAGGACGGCCTCGAACGTCTCGATGCCGTCCGAACGCGGGCCGCGGACCTCGCTGTCGGGGACAGGCGAAGCCGTTCCTACGAGTTCGCGCTCAACCTCGGCTTCGCGTTGATCGTCGCGGACGGGATCCTCCGCAGCGCGAGAGAGCGGACGGAATCGCGTGGCGCGCACTTCCGGACCGACCACCCCGATACGGACGAAGGATGGCGCCGAAACGTTCTCCTGGGGCTCGATAGCGTCGGGTCGCCGCACCTGTCTACCGAGCCGGTCGGGACGCCGAGCGATCCAGTCAAAGCGGCACTCGACGTCGGATACGAACTCGACTATCACCAACTCGAATGACGGACCAGCGTCCGTCGACAGGACGTTTTCCGTGAGCCGGTACCCGGGAGAGGCGATGCATTCGCGCCCAAAGTCCCGCCTCGGCCACCCTGCCGCTCGTCGTCGCCGGCGCGCTGGATCGAGTCGGCACGTAGCGGCCGTCACTTCGGTCGGCCGAAAGCCGTTCAGTAGATCCGGTGAGTGGTGCTTCCGACCTCGATCCGAACGAGCGTGTTGCCCTCCCACGCGTCGTCCTCGACACCGTATCGCCGATTGATGGCCTCGATCGCCGCTTCGGTTGCAGCCGGATCCTCTACGACCGTCGCGGTCCCGAACGCCGTGACGGTCCACTCGGGGATGCCCCGAGAGTCCTTTTGAACTGAGAGGGCGACACGCGGGTTCGTCCGTACGTTCTCGAGTTTCCGCCCGGTCGTCGCGATCTCGATCGTTCCCGACTCGTAGCGGTACCACACCGGCGCGACGTGCGGACGGTCGTCGTGTGCGGTCGCCAGAAACGCCGCCAGCGGCTCGCTATCGAGTAGCTCCTCGGTCGCTTCGTCGATTCCCATACCCCGGGAGAGGGGATAGGGATACAAAAACCGCACCCGCGGTCACAGCTGTCGCGTGTCGGTGCTGCCGCACTCGGGACACTGGGTCATCTTCCCGAGCGGTGGATGCTGGACCGAACTCCAGGCGTCCGCGCCGGAGGGTGCTCTGAAACCACACGCCATACACTGGGTCATGGTCTCGAGGGACATGATCGTATATCTCTCGTCGTGGTATTTAATAGTATCCCGAACCCAGATGAGAGCGTCCGTTCGGCCGATGACGAGCGCTCGGACCGAGCCGGTGTAGGCAGCCGGCTGTGACGAGCCCTATGAGTGCCGAGGCCGACGACTATGGGACCATCATTGGCCCCA
>CAZWZX010000142.1:0-6794 GCA_964638655.1 uncultured Natronomonas sp. | reverse complement strand
TCTACGTCGTCGGCGACGACGCGTTGAACTTCGCGAACATCTTCAACGAGGAGACCCGCCGACCGATGAAACACGGGATCCTCTCCTCGGAGGAGAAATCCGCCATCCCGATGATAAAGCTCATCCTGGAACAGGTCATCGGCGAACCGGATCGCCACAACGAGCGGGTGTACTTCTCGACGCCGGCCGATCCGATCGATTCGGATCTATCGACGCTGTACCACCAGAAGACGCTCGAGTCGTTCCTCGGTGACATCGGCTACGACCCCGAACCGATCAACGAGGGGATGGCCGTCATTTACTCCGAGTTGGCCGATCACAACTTCACGGGGCTCGGTATCTCGTTCGGCGCGGGGATGACGAACGTCTGTCTGTCGTACTACGCCGTCCCCGTCATGACGTTCAGCGTCGCCCGCGGGGGCGACTGGATCGACGAACAGACCGCGACGGCCACCGGCGAGAACGTCGATAAGGTCACCTCGATCAAAGAGGAGGACTTCCGGCTCGATTTCACCACCGACGCCGGCGGCGTCGAGGGGGCCCTGTCGATCTACTACGACAACCTGCTCGATTACGTGATCGAGAACATCGCCCGAGAGGTCAACGAGGAGGACGTCGAGGAGGGACTCGACGTGCCCGTCGTCGTCACCGGCGGCACGTCGAGCCCGCCGGGCTTCGAACGGCTCTTCGAAGAGCGGATCGAGAAGGCGGACATCCCGTTCTCGATCAGCGACGTCCGGAAGGCCAACGAGCCGCTGTACAGCGTCGCCCGCGGCGCGCTGGTCGCTTCCCGAACCGAGGAAGGCGACAGCTCCGAGGCCGGAGCGTCCGACGCGGAAGCGGCGGCCGAGGACTGATCGGCGCCGGGCGTCGATGTATCGGTCCGCCGAGACAAAGCGTTAATCCGTAGCTCTCGAGACGAACTACATATGACAGACACAGAAACGGACGGATCGTTGCTCGTCCCCCTCGCGAACCCGGAGACGGCCGACCGCCTGCTCGATTCGGCTATCGACATCGCGCGGGCGCGATCGATGCGGATCGTCGTCCTCCACGTCGTCGAAGTTCCACCACAGCTACCGCTTTCGGACGGTGATAGCCTGCTCGACGACGACGGAGCGGAGGAACGGCTGCTCGAAGACGCGGTCGATCGGATCGGCGACGCCGGCGTGGCGGTCGATTCGCGGATCCGGTACGCCCGCGACGTCGCGACGGGGATCGTCGGCGCGGTCGACGATCACGACGCTGAGACGTTGCTGGCCGGCTGGCGCGGGCGGCCCAGACGGCGCGACATCGTGCTCGGGAGCTTCCTCGACCGGATACTCGGCGGGGCGCCCTGTGACGTCATCGTCAAGCGGATCAGGAGAGTCTCGAGAGATATCGACTCGATCCTCGTTCCGGTCTCGGAAGGCCCACACGCAGAGTTGGCCGTCGATACGGCCGGACGGATCGCTTCGGAGCGAAACGCGAGTGTTCGGCTCCTGTACGTCATCGACTCCGACGCATCGGATTCCGCGGAGGCGGAAGCGGAAACGCTGCTGGCGGATCGTGCCTCGCGGCTCGAAGGGAGTGCCGTCGACGTCGAATCGTCGGTGCTGCAAAGCGATCACGTCGCCGGAGCGATCACGGACGAGACCGCACACCACGATCTCACCGTGCTCGGGGCGACGCGGGATCCGTTCTTGAGACGGAAACTCGTGGGATCGGTCGCCGAGGGTGTCGGACGGTCGGCTTCGAGTTCCGTGATGTTGGCGCGCAAGGCCGAAACCGAAGCGAAGCGATAGCTCTTCGACCTCGGGGAAACCGTCGGAACGCCCCCGAGATCACTCCGGGACGTCCTCGTCGCGACGGACCGTGAGGACGGGCGTCTCCGATGCCCGAACGACTTTCTCCGTGACGCTGCCCAGGAGATAACGGTTCAGTCCGGTGCGTCCGTGCGTCCCCATCACGATGAGGTCCATCCCCTCCTCGTCGGCGTATTCGAGGATCTCTCTGTGGGGTGTGCCGACTCGTATCTCGGTGACGGCGTCGACGTCGTCCGAGTCGATCCCCTCGACGAGTTCCTCGAGGGACCGTTCACCCTCCGCCCGCATCGCGTCGAGGACCTGTTCGGTCGCGACGTCCGCCGTGTGGATTGGTTCGACCACATAGAGGAGATGGATCGTCGAGTCGTACAGCTCCCCGAGTTCGAGAGCGTGTTCGAACGCGCTCCGTGCGCCGTCACTTCCGTCAGTCGGGACCAGTATGTTGTCGTACATGTGGTTTCGTCCGATGTTCGACGCCGTTCGTAATAAAAACCGGAGTGGGTCTCGGCCGGCGGGAACTCACGTTTCGACGCCGTCGTTGCCGGCGTGAGCCGAGAGGTGATTATAAAACCGCTCGCGCTGTTCGAAAATTCGGCCACAGACGCCACAGACGAACTCCTCGTCGTCGTCCTCGGCCGCCTCGAGCGCCGCGGTCAGCGCCGGATCGGGATGCTCGACGCGGACCGTCGTCGGTTCGGGAGCCTCACCGTCCGCCTCCGGCGGCGACTGGAGAACGAGTTCGAGGGTCGGATCGTCGCTCGCCGTCTCGACGGTCACCGACTCGATCCGGGCGGCGTCCGGTACCCGCGAGAGCGCCTC
The DNA here is from genome assembly GCA_964638655.1 of uncultured Natronomonas sp. GTDB lineage: Archaea > Halobacteriota > Halobacteria > Halobacteriales > Haloarculaceae > Natronomonas. Next base: position 4,170 of record CAZWZX010000142.1, on the reverse strand, counting down.
CGTCCAGGTCTCGGCGGACTGTGGTTCGCCGTGGTGATCGACAGGGATCGAAGCGTACCCGCACTTCCCGCAGGTGACTGCCGAGCGGTCCCCGAGCGTGTACCGCTCTAGAGGGCTCTCACAGCGAGGACACTCCATGCTCGACTGTTACCGGGCCGATAAAAAGAACCTACGGCCCGTCGGCCGTCCTCCCTGATTATTTCAGGTAATACATGAATTTATATGTATGCTCGCGAAGTATTCCGGACGATGACCGGTGCGACCCGACGGCGATTGGCACAGGAGCTCGCAGTCGTGGCGGGGTTCGAGGATCCGCGCGCGCCGCTCGAGCAATACCACACGCCGCCGGATCTCGCGGCGCATATCGTTCACGTCGCTGACCTCCGCGGCGATATCGAGGGCCGAACCGTGCTCGATTTGGGCTGTGGGACGGGGATGCTCGCGCTGGGAGCGGCGCTTCGCGGACCGAAGCGGGTCGTCGGGCTCGACATCGATCCCGCACCGCTTTCGACCGCCCGCGAGAACGAACGTCGCGTCGGCGCGATGACCGACGTGGCGTGGGTCAGGGGCGACGCCACGGCCGCACCGTTTTCGCCCACGGGGCCGACGACGGTACTTATGAATCCCCCCTTCGGCGCACAGTCGGGTAACGAGGGCGCCGACCGCGGGTTCCTCGAGACCGCCGCGGAGATATCGACGGTCTCCTACTCGGTTCACAACGCCGGCAGCGAATCGTTCGTCGAGTCGTTCGCCGCCGACCACGGCGGCGCCGTTACCGACGCCTTCGCCGCCGAGTTCGATCTCCCCAGACAGTTCGACCACCACACGGACGAGAGCAGATCGATCGACACCGAGGTCTTCAGAATCGAGTGGCGATAGCGCTCGAAGAGGCCGGTATCGACCCAGGATTCAACGCGAACGCTGGGCGATCCGGACTCTCGTCTCGTCGCGTTCGACGAACAGGCTTCGATCCTCGCGGACGAAGGTGAGTTCGCCGGCGGTCGCCGTCGCGTTGTCCGCCGGAACCGGCGTCGTTCCGATCGTTTCGTTGTCTCTGGAGACGCTGATTTCGAATCGGTCCTCGACCGGTTCGATCGAGACGTTCCGACCGTCGATCGTCGCGTCCGCGTCCGCTGGATCCGCACGGAACGTCACGGGTCGGTCGGCGGCGGCGGCCCGCCCGAGCCGGACGTGATACGTCGAGTTGCCGCCGGCGACGTTCCAAGTAGTCCGGTTCACCCGGACGTCCTCGTTCCACGTGAGCCCGCCGAGCCGGACGGTCGCGGCCCGCTGTGAGGCGAGTCGGCGCTGGGAGACCTCTTCCCACCAGATGTTCCGGCGCTCGGAGACGACGATGAGCCCGCTCGATTCGACACCGCCACCGGTTCGGTTTTCCGTACCTGGGGGTTCGATCAACGGGACGAACTGGTTTTCGATGTCTTCGGCGTAAAAGACCGTGTAATCCTCGATTTCGACGTGTTCGACGTCTTCGACACCGGCTTTGGGATCCTCGACCGTGTAGAAGTTCAGCGGAACCGCGACGAACGCGATGGCGAGCAACGAGGCGATCACGAGTCCGTAGGCGAGTTCGCGCTGCGTGAGTTCGACGCTGGGACTGGGAACGAGATCTCTGACGGTGGCCGTCGCGCCGCTCGCCAGGAGGGCGGCCAACACGAAGACTGCGGCCATTCCCAGCGCGCGGAAGAGCCGGAACGTACCCGATCCCTCCGGGAGATAGATCGCCCACAGGCCCCGGTCGACCGCGAAGGCGAGGGCGGCGAGCCAGACGTGTTCCGGTTTCGGACGGACGTCGCGGAGATACAACAGCGCGATCCCCACGACGGCGCCGATGAGCAACCCGAGCGCGTGGCCCTGGATCGCGATCCCGGACCACCACGGCTGGGAGAACGTCTCGGAGGCGGTCTGTCGGAGCTCCGGCGTCCGGACGGCGTTGTACAGCTGGGTGACGACCCGCGTCGAGAGGGCGGCGACGATCGTGGCGATCGGATACCGAACGAGCGCGAATCCGACGAAGGCAAAGAGGACACCGGAAAAGCCGATGACCGGACCGAGACCGAACACCGACGTGGAGATCCCGACGACGGCGATCGCACCGATCCAGGCCGCGATCCGGGAGAGAGGAGTCGAAAGCCGCACCACGCGGTCGCCGCGGTTCTGTGGGTAATGCCCCCAGGCGTACTCGGCCAAAGAGCCGAAAAGGAGCGTCGCAAGCAGGTTGCTCGTGACGTGGCCCAGCCCAGAGTGTGCGAACCCCGACGTGAGCATTCCGAGCGGATAGAAGTAGCTGTAGGCCCGAAACGGGAGCTCGACCGGGTTGTGTGGGTTCGAGAGCCCGTCCTGAACGAACAGATAGAACGCGGCGACGGCGGCGACGGCGACGAGTGTCCCCCACGGGAGGCCCATATAAAAACGCCTCCGAAGCGTCCGCTGCCAACGGCCGCGAGGCTGTGCCAGATAAACGAGGACGGCGAGAGAGGCGGCCACGCTCACGGACAGGATGAGATACCAGAGCGCGACCCGCAGATCCATACGGGGTCGACGGGATGGATCACCAAATAAGTCGTTGTTAGGGGAAAGGGCTGGCCTCCATAGAGCGTTCGAGGCGGCACGGTGGGTAGTTTTTGTCCATAGAACCCGCCTCTACGAACGTACCAATGGAACTGGAGCCAATCTTTCGTCGACTTCGAGTGTATCTGCGAAGGTTCAACGAGGTCGACGCGAGAGTCACAGCGGAGATGGATCGGTGGGGCGTCCCGGTGTTACGAGCCGCGGTCTCGGTCGTGTTCGTCTGGTTCGGTGCGCTCAAACTCTTCGGTATCTCACCGGCCGCCGACCTCGTCGGGGCGACCGTATACGTGGTTTCACCGACGCTTTTCGTTCCGATCCTCGGCGTCTGGGAGATACTCATCGGGCTGAGCCTGCTCTATCGGCCGCTCATCCGATTCGGTATCCTACTTCTTTTTTTACAGCTTCCTGGGACGTTTCTGCCGCTCGTTCTCCTTCCACAGGTAGTGTTTACCACCTTTCCCTACGGACTCACGGTCGAGGGGCAGTACATCGTGAAGAATCTCGTCATTATCGGCGCCGCGCTCGTGATCGGTAGCACTGTCAGAAGCGAAGCCGACCGATAGAACCTCAGTAGGCCGTTAATAGCACTTAAATCGTCATTTCGCCGTCGATGATTGCGAGCGCCTGCTCGGCGAGCTTGGGGACGCCCGCCTCCATCTTCGGGTACATCGGATCGGCGGAGTTGCCCTCGAGGTACCGACGGAAGAACATCTCGCCGAGCCCGGCGAGTTTGTACACCGACAGCACCCAGTAGAACTTCCAGTCGTCGAACTCGTATCCGGTGTGTTCCTCGTATCGAGCGACGAGTTCGCGGCGCGTCGGATAGTCGTCGTGTTCCATGAACGTCGAGGTGAGCGTCGGCGTCGGTGACGGCGGGTCTTTCGGCTCGCGCCAGTACGACAGCATCCAGCCGAGGTCGGTGAAGGGATCGCCAAGTGTCGACATCTCCCAGTCGAAGATCGCGTTGATCTCCGGCGGCGTCCCCGGCGCAAACATCACGTTGTCGAGTTTGTAATCACCGTGAATCAGCGCTGTCGGGATGTCGTCCTCGTCGGGGACGTTGTCGGTGAGCCAGGCCAACACGTCGTACAGTTCGGTCACCTCTCGTTCGTCGGCGGTCACCTCCATCGCCCACATGATCTGCTCTGACCAGCGTCGAACCTGTCGCTCGGTGAATCCCGGCGGGTAGCCGAAATCACCGACTTCGAGCCCGACGGCTTCGTAATCGACGTCGTGTATCTCGGCGAGGCGGTCGACGAGTTCGTAGCCGACTCGCGTTCGGTGCTCGGGCGTCCGGAACCGCGCTGGCTCCTCGTTTCGAAGCACGTCACCGTCCGCTCGTTCCATCGCGTAGAAGTCCGACCCGATGATCGAGTGGTCGTCACAGGCGAGGACGGTCGTCGGGACGCGGACGTCCGTCTCCTGGAGCGCGTCGATGACTCGGTGCTCTCGAAGGACGTCGTGGGCGTTCTCGGCGATGTCGCCCGGCGGTGGCCGCCGAATCACGAGTTCTCGGTCGCCCCACGTGACGAACAGCGTCTCGTTCGAGTGCCCCTCCTGATGGTGTTCGATATCGAACTG
>CAZWZX010000141.1:0-6801 GCA_964638655.1 uncultured Natronomonas sp. | reverse complement strand
GTCGAGCGCCGGAACCTGACGATCTCGCTTCTGAACGAGGAACACGAGCCGTTCACGGTCTGGAAAGTGAAGAGCGCGTTTCCGGTCCGGCTGATCGGACCGAAACTCGACGCGACCGGTACGGAACCGGCGACGGAGACGCTTGAGCTCGCTCACGAGGGGCTCACCGTCGAGACGGTGTAGATGCGTCGCTGGTTTCGGCCGTCGTGGCTTTTCGGCCGCCCGGACGTCGTCGTCGACTTCGAGTTCGACGCCGGGGCGCTGTATCTCGCCGTGAGCAACCACGGGTCGCGCTCGGCACACGACGTCTCGACGCGTTTCGATCCCACGTTTCACGACGGCGACGGGCGAGAGATCCCGGCGCTTTCCCTCTTCGATCGGATCGGGTATCTCCCGCCCGGAAAGACGATACGCACGTTCGTGGATCCGTTCGAGGCGTACGTTCGACGCGGGGAGCCGACCGTCGTCGAGTCGACGGTGCGGTTCCACGGTCGGAACGGTCGGAGGCTCGAAAACGCGGCGACCCACGATCTCGGAATATATCGAGATCTCGCCTACTCGGTCGGCGATAACGACAGAGCCTCAGGATTCGAGGGACGTCGATACCATCGTCCCGAGTGAAGGCCGACCGAACCCACCGTCGCCGCAACTGGCCGAAAGCCGACCGACTTTTGAGGTCGCCACGCCATCTCCGGATATGGCAAAACAGCCGCATCTACTCGTCGAACCGGGCGATCTGGCGGACGTCGCGCTTGTTCCGGGCGATCCGGGCCGCGTCGACCGGATCGCCGGCCACTGTACGGACGCCGAGACGGTCGCCCAGAACCGCGAGTACAAGCTCGTCAACGCGAGTTACGAGGGCCGCGACGTGACGATCTGTTCGACCGGGATCGGCTCGCCCTCGGCCGCGATCGCCGCCGAGGAACTGGCGGCGGTCGGCGTCGGGACGTTCCTCCGGGTCGGGACGACCGGCGCGCTCCAGTCGGGGATCGAGATCGGCGATACGGTCGTCGCGACCGGCGCCGCGAAAGACGAGGGGACGACGAAGCGCTACGAGAGCGCGACGGTCCCGGCGGTCCCCGACTACGGCGTGCTCTCGGCGCTCGTCGAGGCCGCCGAAACGCGCTCGGCGCCGGTTCACGTCGGTCCGATCGCGACCGACGACGCCTACTACGCCGAGACCGACGAGCACGTCGAGGCGTGGTCCGACGCCGGGTTGCTCTGTGTGGAGATGGAGGCCGCGGCGCTTTTCACCCTCGCCCGTCGGAAGGGTCTCGCCGCCGGCGCGATCTGTACGGTCGACGGGAACCTGATCGAGGGAACCCAGAAGGGCGAAACGGAGGACGAGGAACTGCCGGAGAAGGCGAAGAACAACGTCGATCGCGCGATCGAGATCGCGCTCGAAGCGGCTGCGACGCTCTGAAACTACGAGGAACGCTCGTCGCCGTTGATATCGAGGATCCGATCGATCACCCGCTCGGGGTTGTCGTTACCGAAGGCGGACTCGACGAGTAGCCGGCCGCCCAACACGGCGGGACTCAACACGATGTCGGCGCCGGCCCGACGGAGTTTGCGGATGTTCTCGCGGTCTGTCGCCGCCGCGACGATCCGGAGATCGGGATTGAGCTCTCGGGCCGTCAACACCGCCATCGCGTCCTGGGCGTCGTTGTTCGTCGCGACGATGAGCGCCCGCGCCCGTTCGATGTGGACCCGCTCGAGCGGCTCTTCGTCGCTCGGGTCGGCCGTCACGACCTCGTAGCCGCGATCTCGGAGCCGTTTCGCGTCCTCGGGGTTTCGAATGATAACGACGGTGTCGGTTCCGTCGAGGCTCTCGAGGATCGGTTCGGTCAGATCGCCGTATCCGGTGACGATGTAGTGGTTCTCCAGTAGGTCGAGTTGTTTGTCGTTCATGTTTCCGAGTGCGGTCGCGAGGCGGGCCTCGATGAGCGGACCTAAAAGCGTCCCGAGGGCGACACCGAAACTGGCGACGCCGGTGAGGAGGACGGACATCGAGAAGAGCCGGCCGAACTGCGAGGTCGCGGTGAGATCGCCGTAGCCGACCGTCGAGGCGGTCACGAGCGTGAAGTAAAAGGCATCGAGGATCGTCTCGACGCCGTCGAACTCGTCGCGGAGGGCGTAGGTGCCGACGGTGCCGTAGACCTGGACCGCGACGATGGCTGCGAGGGAAGCCAACTGCGTCATCGACAGTTCGGCCGCCCGATCGAAGAACCGACGGTTGAGCAGGACGGCGGGCATCGCCAGCACCGACGCCGCCACGAGCGGCAACGAGAGGAGACTCGACTGCACCAGCCCCTGAATCCCGGTGATCGGCAACAGGACGACCGCCGAGTACCACGCCGCCCGGTAGCCCCGTCGGAGCCCATAGACGCTCAAAAGCATCAGAAAGCCGGTTATCGTTCCGGTGAACCCGGCCGTCCGGGCGGCGAGCTCGGGGACGTACATCGCGAGCGGCCCCGAGACTTCCGCCGAACCGATGTTGACGATCCCGGTGACGATCGACAGGGTCGCGACGATCGCCGTCAGAAAGACCGCCGCGCGCGTCCGAAACAGCGTGGGGGCGCTGTTCTCGTTGCCCTCTCTGGCCGTCGGAGTCGCCATCGAACGCCTCTTTTCGACGGAAGGGTAATAACGCATCGCTCCCCGGCGGACGTCGACAGTAGTTTATTTCGGGACGTTATCGGTACCCCCATGACGCAACCGTTGCCGATCGAGATCCTCTTCGGGATCTATCTGGGCATACTGACGGGGATGTTCCCCGCGCTCGTCTCGTGGGGGCTCGGGTTCCTGTTCAAATACGTTACTGGGGTGTCGATACCCGCCTTCGGTGTCGTCGTTCTCGCGTTGGCGCTCGCCGGCATCAACGGCGGCCTGCTGGCGTTGAACGATCCGACGGTCCTGGCCTCCGGCTATCGGGTCGTCATCGCGCTGATCGTCGTGTTGATGTTGGCGCTGTACGCCCACGCGAAGGGCGACGCGATGGGTTCGGCGGTTCCGAAGCGGCTCTCGTTGAAGAAGCTCAGGGATCGGACGCTGTCGAGCGACGTCGTCGAGTTGGTCGGCTCGCGAGGGGAGGTCCGGATCGAGGTCGTCGGCGAGGTGATCGACATGGAGGGGTACCCGCCGCTGTCCGAGACGACCAGAACGGAGATCAAAACCAGAGAGTGGCGGCTCCCGGCGGATCTACCGATCTCGGAACTCGAAACGCGGTTCGAAGAGCGGCTCCGGACGGAGCTCGATCTGTCGGATCTCTCCGTCAGTATCGACGAGCGCGGGCGGGCGACGGTCATCGCGGCGCCGCCGCTGTCCGGTATCTCCAAACGGGTCCCGGCGGGGAGACGAGCCGTCTCGATCGACACGTTCGTTCCGACCGGGCTGGCTCGCGGCGACGAGGTGCTCGTTCTCGCCGGCGAGGCGGAGATCGCCGGGACGGTCATCGCCGCGAAATCGTCGCTGAAGCGCGACGAGAAACTCAAGACGGACGGTGGGACGCCGGCCGAACCACCGGCCCCGACCGTCGCGCCGACGACGACCGGCGGCGACGGTCGAGTGACTGTTGCCGTTCCGCGGGCGAAAGCGAACGAACTGCTCGGCGTCGATGGACCGAAGCTGATCGTGACGGCGCGTGGGACCCGTCGCGAGTACGAGCTCGTGTCCATGCTCCGGCGGGCCGGCAAGCGGTTCCGGAAGATGACGGTCCGTCCCACCGGCGAGCTCACGGGGACGACACTCGGCGCTTCGGACGTCCGCGAAACCCACGGCGTCGCGGTGTTGGCGATCAAACGGTCGGACGGCTGGCTCGTCGCACCGCGGGGGAACGCCGAGCTGCGCGCCGGTGACGAGCTGTTCGTCGTCGGCAAACGCGATCAGCTCGAGACCTTCGAGGGGGTGATCGCATGAGCCTCACCGTCGGACAGACGGCCGTTCTCGGGGACTTCATCGTCGATATCGCCCGAGTGATCGTCTTCGTCGTCATCTCGGCCGTGGCCGGCGGGATAGCCGGGATCCTCTATCGGTGGTACGTCGGTGAACGCGTCTCGGAGGGGCTCACGGTGCTCGTCGGGCTGAGCGTCGTCGCGATCTATCTCAACACGGCGGGCGCTCTCGGGGACGTGATCGGCGGGGATATCGAACTGCTCGCCGTCGAGGCGGTGATTTTCAACACGGTGACGTTCTTCGTGGCCGGCGGTGCGGCCGCGGCCGGCGGCCGGCTCGGCGACCGGGTCGGCGTCGGCCTGTTCTCCGTCTCGGGTAACGGCTCCGTCAACAGGGACGTGAGCCGGATCGTCCGGACGGTCGGCCGGGTGACGACCGTCCAGGTGCCGGCGGAGATCAATGATATCGACGGCTACGATCCCGTCGACGCCGCGACGAAGGAGAAACTCGCGGATCAGACGCTCGTCTTTCCGCGACGGTTGACCGTCGAGGAGCTCCGAACGCGGTTCGTAGAACGGCTTCGGACGGATTACGGCGTCGGTCACGTCGACGTGGACTTCGCGGACGACGCCACCGTCGAATATCTCGCCCTGGGCGGTCGCGAGTCCGGGATCGGCGCGACGCTCCCGCCGGGGAGCGCCGCGGTCGCGGTCAAGGCCGATCCGCCGAACAACGCCAGCCCGGGCGATACCGTCGAGGTCTGGACGGAGCGGGACCCGACGACGGAAACTCCCCCCAAACGCGTCACGAACGCCGAGATACGGGGGAACTCGGACGATCTGGTGACGCTCGCGATGGACGAGTCCGACGCGAAGTCCCTCGATACGACCCGCCGCTACCGGCTCGTGACGCTCCCCGTCGAGGCGCGCGTCGACCGGGAGTTCGCCGCCCAGCTCCGGAACGCGGAGGAGACGATGAGCGCCGCGACGATCGCGGAGGGGAGCTCACTCGTCGGGAGCTCTATCGGCGCGATCGACGTCGCGGTCGTCGCGGTTCGGAGCCTCGACGGCGACGTGCTCGCCATTCCGACCCGTGACCGGACGATCGCCGCCGGCGAGACGATCTACGCCATCGGACGTCCCGACCGGCTCAGAAAGCTCGAAAGCGCGGCTCGAGCCTCGGTCGAACCGACCGCGAAAACCGCGAACGACGGACCGCCGAAAGCGATATCCGTCAGATCCAAACCCGACGGCGACCGAGAGAGCGTATGGCCGAGGACCCCATCGATCCGAGCGAGATCGGCGAGGGCGACGCCCCGCCGATCGAGGAGGCCCCCTACAAGATCATCTTCGAGGCGAACAAATGCATCGCGGCCGGCAAGTGCGCCGAGGTCTCGGCGAACTGGGAGATGGACATCGCGACCGGGATCGCAAAGCCAGAGGTCTACTTCTTCGGCGAGTCCGATCTCGAACACAACGTCGACGCCGCGGCGAAGTGTCCGGCGAAAAAGGACCGCGGCGTGATCCACGTCGTCGATCGACGGACGAACGAGGAGATCGCGCCCGATCCGAACGGCGACGGGACGCTCTCCGTCGATTGGTAGTCGCGACGGCGCCAGTATCGACCGAAACATCCATCCGTCGCGGCATCCGACTGTCGGCCGCGCGAGGGTGGCCGAGTCTGGACAAAGGCGGCGGACTTAAGATCCGCTCCCGTAGGGGTCCGTGGGTTCGAATCCCTCCCCTCGCATTTTTTGGCTCGAACGGACGTGAGAGCCGTGAAAATGCGCGGAGGATTCGAATCCTGCAAGACGCAGCGCGAACGAAGTGAGCGACCGTCTTGCTCCGGTTCGAATCCCTCCCCTCGCATGTTTTGCGACGAGCGATTGCGCGAGTCGCAAACATCGTCGGAGGATTCGAATCGGGGAAGAGCTTTGCTCTGACCGTGGTTCGAATCCCTCCCCTCGCATGGCGAGATCGTGAGCGTCAGCGACGATCTCGGTCGGTGTCGGGGCCGGAATGGAGCTGTTGCAGTCGACGCTGCCGTACAGACACGCCAGCTGGCGCGACATACTCGCGAACTCGGTCGGGGCGGCCGCCGCGGTCGGCGTCTGGCGACTCCCGTTGGACGTGCGAAAGGGCGGGCGCGTCACCGACACCGGCGACAGATACCGCTAATGACAGGGCTTAACACGTCCCGGAACGCCGGGTAAGTACATGTACGACAGAGACGATCTCTATACGAACTCGCTGCACGCCGGACAGGAAGCCGACCCGACGACCGGGGCCCGGGCGCCGCCGATCTACCAGACGACCGCCTACGAGTTCGACGACGCCGAGCACGCGGCGGATCTGTTCGGACTCCGGGAGGCGGGCAACATCTACTCGCGGATCATGAACCCGACGAACGCCGTGCTCGAGGAGCGACTGGCCGCCCTCGAGGGCGGGATCGCCGGGCTGGCCACCTCCTCGGGGATGGCGTCGTTCGATCTCGCGACCTTCATCCTCGCGTCGGCGGGCGACAACATCGTCTCCGCGTCGTCGCTGTACGGCGGGACCTACACGTACCTGACCCACACCGTCGAGCGCCGCGGGGTCGAAACGCGGTTCGTCGACACGCTCGATTACGAGGCCTACGAGGAGGCGATCGACGAGAACACCGCCTACGTCCACTGTGAGACGATCGGCAACCCGGCGCTCGTGACGCCGGATCTCGAGCGGTTGGCCGATATCGCCCACGACAACGGGGTGCCGCTCTTCGTCGACAACACCTTCGCGACGCCCGCGCTGTGTCAGCCGATCGAGCACGGCGCGGACCTGGTCTGGAACTCGACGACGAAGTGGATCCACGGCTCCGGCACGACGATCGGCGGGATCCTCATCGACGGCGGCACGTTCCCGTGGGCCG
>CAZWZX010000140.1:0-6824 GCA_964638655.1 uncultured Natronomonas sp. | reverse complement strand
CACCACGGGGAGGATGTCATTCGCTAATGAACTTGTTGTCGCGCCAGTTAACCGTGTTTTCGGCCTCACGCTCCCGCGGGTCGTCGGTGACTTCGACGCTGGCCGATCGCTCTTCGCCGTCGACGATTCGGATGGCCTCGAGTGTCCCGTCCACGGCGACGATCGCGGTGAGCGTCCCTTTATCGGCGTACTTTGCGATCCCGCACAGGACCTCGAACATGGGGTACTGTAGCGCGGTGTTCTGCAGCACCGTCTCGCGGTCGCCTTTGAAGCAGGCGTACTCGACGAGCTTCGAGTTCACTTCCACTTCCTGTTCTTGCATCTGACCGCCGTCGCCGAAGTTCCCCCACTGCGGACCGTCGTCGTCGCCGACGGACGCGCCGCTTTCTTGGTTCTCCGGTGGCGTCTCCTGCCAGCCGTCCTCAGTCTCGTACAGCCTGTTCTCGGTGATACTCGCCTTCAACTGTGCCGTCGGTGTGTACTTCGAGATGTTGTTCTCGGCGGAGACGGCGCTCACGATGAGCGTGTTGTTCCGTCTCGTTACCTCGACGTCCTCGATCTCGACGGGCAGTTCGTATTCGTCGAAAAAGTCGTGGACGTCGTCGAGTTTCAGTTCCAGCGTCGAATGAAGTCTGTATACGCGACTGGTCATAGTATCCCTGTCCCACGGAGGGGGAAGTCCCCCTGGCGCAAGTGGTCCACTCGGATATACGCGCTCATCACATATATCACCTGTCCTTCCGCATGATACCGGTTATCACGACCGTGGCGTCGAGCGAAACGACCGACTTCCGCGGTCGGTTTTTCACGCCGTAGCACAACCGACCGGGAAGTTAAGCCGCTCGACCCGCTAAATCAAAGCGATGACGGAGCACTACCAAGTGACAGTCGTCGGCGGCGGCCCGGCCGGGCTCACGGCGGCGCTATACACGACCCGACTCGGACACGACACCGCCGTTATCAACCGCGGCGGCGGACGCGCCGCGATGATGCTCGACACACACAACGTCATCGGCGTCACCGAGGATGTCTCCGGGAACGAGTTCCTCGCGACGGCGACAGAGCAGGTCAAAGCGTACGGCGCGGAGTATGTCCAGGGGTTCGTCACCGATATCGAACCGACCGAGGACGGGTACCGCGTGACGGCGGGCGATACCGAACTGACGACCGACCACGTCGTCCTCGCGACCGGCTTTTCCGACGAACGCCCCGACCCGCCGCTTCCACGGACCGGTCGGGGGCTCCACTGGTGTCTCCACTGTGACGCCTACATGTTCGTCGACGAACCCGTCTACGTGATGGGGACCGGCGATTCGGCCGCCTACGTCGCGATGATCATGCTGAACTTCACGCCCGATGTCGACGTTCTGACCCGGGGCGAAGCGCCAGAGTGGTCCGAGGAGACGGCGACCATGCTGGAGAACCACCCGATCGACGTCGTCCACGAGGAGATCACCGGACTGGAGAAGGACGACGACGGTTGGCTGTCGGCCTTCGAGTTTGAGGACGGAACCGTCCGGGAGTACCGCGGCGGGTTCCCGATGTACGGTTCCGATTACAACACCGAACTCGCCGAGTCGCTCGGCGTCGAGTTGAACGACGACGGGACGATCGCGGTCGACGACCACGGCCGAACGAACGTCGACGGGGTCTACGCCGTCGGCGACGTCACGCCGGGTCACAACCAGATCCCGACCGCGATGGGGGAGGGCGCCCGATGCGGGATCGCGAACCACTACGATCTGCGGGCGTTTCCCCGCACGGTCGAGGGGATCGAAGCGCAGGGTCCGGTCACCGAGGCCGACGTGCCGGCGATCTCCGAGCGGCTGTTGCGGCACGCGGTCGCCCACGAGGGCCATCCGGGCGGTCCCAGAACCGAAACGGAGCAATCGGCGACGGGCGACGACTGAGAGGCCGGTTTTTATCGCTTTGTCCCGTTCTGCCCGGTCTTTTGAACGATAGCCGTCCGTGTGATCTTCCCCCACACTGTTCCGTCTGTCCCCGACCGCGATATATAATATTATTGTTTCCCCTCGAATTATCATGCATATAGTGAATATTAAGCCCACTGGGAACAATAATGGAAATATGGAGACACGCAAGGTACAGCGGCTCGGGCCGTCGACGCTGGCGATGACCCTACCCGCCGAGTGGGCGGGCGAACAGGACGTCGAGAAGGGCGATGAGGTGTCACTCCGGATGGGGAGCAAGGGAACGCTCACCGTCATGCCCGAATCCGTTCAAAAGGAAGAAAGCGAGGCGATCATCCACGCGCAGAACCTCGACGCGGATTCGGTCGAGCGCGCGATCGTGGCCCAGTACGTCCTCGGCCGGCGGATCATCCACGTCGAGGTCGAGGAGGGCGGCACGCTGGACTCCTCTCAGATCAACGCCGTCTACAACGCCGAAACGCAGTTGATGGGGCTCGGCGTCATCGAGGAGACGCCCGAGCGGATCGCCATCCGCTGTTCGGTCGATCCCGAGGACTTCACGCTCGATAACCTGCTCGAACGGCTCGAATCGACGGGCTCGACGATGCGGAACGAGGGGATCAAAGCGCTCGCCCACGGGAACCCCGATCTGGCCCAGCGCGCGCTGAACCGCGAGCGACAGGCGAACAAGATCTTCGTGCTCCTGTTGCGCTTGATCTTCACCGCCTACCAGAACCCCAACCTCGCCCGATCGATCGGGCTGGATTCGGGGTTCCCGCTCATCGGCTACCGATCGATCGCGAAGAACCTCGAACTCACCGCCGACAACGCCGAGGACATCGCCGAGATCGTTCTCGAAACGGAGGGCCACACGCTCAACGTCGACAGCGCGACCCTGCGCCGGATCAGGGAGTTCACCGACCAGGTGAACGAACTCACCGAACTCGGCGTGCAGGCCGCAGTCAACCGCGATTACGACATGGCGATCGAGACGCGGGAATCCTTCGCCGAGATCCGGAACCGGGAGCGGGAAATCCTCAACGACCTCGAGGAGATGCCGAACGAGGACCTCCTGCGGGTCCGGGAGGTCCTCGTCAGCCTGGGACAGACCGCACAGTACGCGATCCGGAACGCCGAGATCGCGACGAACCTGGCGCTCGACAAAGACAGCGGCCACGTCACGATCAAGTAGCCCGGATCCGTTATTCTCCCGGACAGCGACCGTTTTCAAACCGCTCGTCTCAGTTCACATGCGCGATCGGATCACGCTGGATCGACAAAAGTGAGCGCTCGACGCGGGTTCTCCTCGATGATTTGGTCCGTAGTCGCCGCGTCGATACCGCGCTGTCGGAACCGTGGTATTATATTCTCCAGGACATGGCTGTATCCGAACCCACCGTACTTCTGTCGGAGAACTTTGAAACAGATATCCTGCGAAAACAGCAGTCTGTCGGCGTATCCCGCTTCGATCAGTTCTATCACCGTTTCGATCCGCCACCCGTCCGAGGGGTATCCATCACCGTACGTCGCGTTGTAGTTTTCGTTGCCCCAGATATCGAACTCGATGAAAGCCCCTCGGTCGGCGAGTCGTTTCTGATACTGTACCTCCTCGAACAGCGTCGCGTCCATATGACTCATTATGACACGATCCGGGGGAAGCCCCTCGTCATCGAAGATATCCATGATCTCCAGAGCCCACCGCGAGCGGGCATGGCTCCCGTCGATCTCGTTGTCGGGCGGCATGTCCGGTTTCCCGCCGGGTGGATGGACGTTTATCGGTGCTCCGGTCCGTAGCGACGCTCGAGCCGCCGCACGGAGCACCCTCTCTTCAGCATCGTAGATCTCCCCGCTCACTCCGATCTCACCGATGAGTCCCGCTCTCACATCGGTATCGTCGATACCCGATCGGACGTCGCCGACAAATTCGTCCTCGATATCCTCGATATCCATCGAATCGATTCGATCCGGGTGCGCGGATCGGATGTAAAACGCCGTCCCGTGGACGAACTGGACGCCGGTCGCCCGACTTACTTTTCGTACTTGTTCTGGATCCCCGCCCGTATTTTTCGGCGTAACGTCGACAACGCTATCGCCGCCCGCGTAATAATACTGCTCGATCTCTTCGACAGCCTCCTCGAAAGAGTCCATCAGAAGGTTGTCTTTATGTGCCATCATGTCCTGCCGGACACGCCCGATGTTGTCCATCCTGACCGGTTCGTGGGCGATCTTCCGCTTGTGGCTGGAATCGGGCTCCGCAAACCAGCCTCTGGCCATATCCATGAAGACGTGTTCGTGTGTCATCGTCACACCGAGCTCTTCCGGCCGAATCGGACCCTCGACGGTTACCACACTGCCCGCATCGCTTTCCATAACACAACCACTCTCGAGAATCTACAAAAGTGCTCTGTTGAATGCGATCGGAGGCCCGAAACGCCCGAACCGACTACCCGGACCCGTCCTCGAGGCTCGGATGCGTCGTCGGCTCCCCGGGATGCGGCCCCTCGAACGCGTCCTGCATCCGTGCGATCGATTCGCGCTCGCGTCGTTTCCGTTCGGCATCGTCGATCTCCTCACAGCCCGGCGGTATCTCCCGTCCGCGATCCGTGAAGTATCCCTCCGGGACGACCCAGTCGTGATAAAAGGGGATCTCGGAGTCCTCGATGAGCGCGATCGCGACCTCCGCGCCGTGGCCGGCACAGACGACGGTCTGGTGCGGCTTTTCCGCGATCCGGCCGGCGGCGTAGAGCCCCTCGACGCCGGTCCGTCCCCGCTCGTCGACGTCGACGTAGGTCTTCGATCCGCGATCGAGGAGTCCGACGCCGGGAACCGAGCCGAGATACGACGCGTCCGGCCAGGAGGCGACGATCACGTAGTCCGCCCGGAGTTCGGACGGCCCCCCATCGAGTTCGAGTGTGAACGGATTCCCGGCATCGAGTCCCGTCACCGTCCCGCGCTCGATCCGGGCGCCGTTCCGTTCGGTCTGTTCGGCGAGGAGGTCGGCGAAGAGGCGGGCGTCGACTCCGGCCGGGAACCCGGGGACGTTCTCAAGGTGGGCGTTCCGACTGAGGATCGACTCGCCCCCCGAGAGGACGATCGTATCGAACCCGGCGCGTGCGGTGAACGTCCCGGCGGTCAGTCCGGCGACGCCGGCACCGATGACGACAACTCGTGGCGTCTCTGTTTCGCTCATGGCGATACCACCTCGGCGACCGGCACAAACGTCCCGGTTCTCGACGGGTGTCTTTTATCAACTGTCTCCCCCGAGTGTGGCTGTGACGCAGTACGTACTCTACGGCGGCAAAGGCGGTGTCGGCAAGACGACGTGTGCGGCGGCGACGGCGCTCGGCTACGGGCGTGAGGGGTCCTCGACGCTCGTCGTCTCGACCGATCCGGCCCACTCGCTGTCGGACGTGTTCGACATCGAGATCGGTCCGGAACCGACGCGCGTTCTCGAGGGGACGGATCTGTGGGCGGTCGAGATCGACCCGACCGAACGGATCGGGCGGTATCGCGGCCGGATCAGCGCCGCCCTCGAGGAGCTCGAGGATCTCGGGATCGCGCTCGACGACGGCGATATCGACGACGTCCTCGAGGCCGGTGTCGCCCCGGGAACCGACGAGGCGGCGGCGATGGACCTCTTCGTCGATTACATGGACGATCCCCGGTTCGATCGGATCGTCTTCGACACCGCCCCGACCGGACACACGCTTCGACTGCTCAAACTCCCCGACGTGATGGAGTCGGCGATGGGCAAACTCATCACGGTCCGGTCGCAGGTTTCGACGCTCGCGGACTCCGTCAGAGGGCTTTTCGGCACCGGTGGCGACGGTGAGACCGCCGAGGGAGACGACGCACCTGACGTCGACCTCGAGGCGCTGCAGGCCCGGATGGAGCGCGTCGGCGACGCGTTACGCGACCCCGAGCGGACCGAGTTCCGGATCGTTCTCGTCCCCGAGACGATGGCCGTTCGGGAGAGCGAGCGCCTGCTCGCCGAGCTCGAAGGCTACGGCGTCCCCGTCGGTCGCGCTGTCCTCAACAAGGTACTCGAGAGTCCGACCCCGGACTGTGAGCGCTGTCAGTCACAGTACGAAAGCCAACAGCGGCGCGTCCAGGAGGCCAGAGACCGCCTCGGTCGACCGGTTACGATCGTCCCAGAACTGTACGGCGATGTCTACGGGATCGACGCCGTTCGAACGATCGCGGACCGACTCGGTTCCGGGGCGTGAGCTACGCGTCAGTCGGTCCGGATCGCCGCCGGTCTCTGACGGTCAAGGCGACGGCGCTACAGAACGCGATCCCGACGGCGACGGCGGTGATCCCGAAGGCGACCCGATAGCCGAACTCGGTGTAGACGGCCGTCCCCGCGACGACCTCGCCCGTCCGGTATCTGTCGACGGCGAGGCCCATGAGCGTCGGTAGAACGGTCGCACCGAAGAACCCGGCCCCGTTAACGACCGAGGTCGCGACACCGCTGGCCTCGGCGGGATAGCGTTCCTTGATGATCGCGAGCGTCAGCATCGTCACCCCGACACAGCCGCCGATGACGAAATACAGGAACGCGACGACGAAAAGCGGCGGTGAGCCGAAGATCGGGATCACGGCGAGCGCGGCGGCGAACAGCCCGAACCCGACGGCCATCGGGAGGAACCGGCGACCGATCCGATCGGAGATCCACCCGACGCCCGGTCCGCCGACGAGCATTCCGACGGAGCCGAGAAGCGTGTAATACGACGCCGTCGTCACGTCGAGGCCGTACACGGTGACCAGATACGGAACCCCCCAGAGGCCGATCACAGTCAGGATGGTACCCATCGTCGAAAAGAACGCGATCGAGAGCAGCCATTGATCGAGATCGCCGGCCAGCTCTCGGAGATAGTTACCGGTTTCCGAGAG
>CAZWZX010000139.1:0-6835 GCA_964638655.1 uncultured Natronomonas sp. | reverse complement strand
TGTTTCCAGAACACCTTCGGGATGTTCGTCTCCGGGGAGACGCCGGAGGTCGCCCCGCAGGTGACGATCGAACCGCCGCGAGCGGCCGCACTCAACGAGGTATCCCACGTCGCCTCGCCGATGTGATCGACGACGACGTCCGCGCCGCGGCCGTCGGTCAGCTCCTTCGTGACGTCGGCGAAGTCCTCCTCCTCGTAGTTGATGAGGTGATCGGCGCCGCAGTCGCGGGCCAACTCGAGCTTTTCGTCGCTGGAGGCCGTCGCGAACACCTCACACCCCTCGTTGGCGGCGATCTGCACGCAGGCGTGGCCGACGCCGCCGGAGGCGCCCAACACGAGGACGCTGTCCGATTGGTCGATCCCGACGCGCGTCATCAACATCCGCCAGGCGGTCTGAAAGACCAACGGCGCGGCGGCGGCCGTGACGAAATCGACACCCTCCGGAAGTGCGATGAGGTTGTCCTCGGGAACCGCGGCGAGTTCGCTGTGGACGCCGCGGACGTGCTCGCCGATCATCTTGTAGTCGACACACAGCGACTGCTCGCCTTTCCGGCAGAACTCACAGTCGCCACAGTAGAGCCCGGGATCGACGACGACGCGGTCGCCGGCCTCGAACCGGGAAACCCGCTCGCCGACCTCGCTGACTACCCCGGCTCCGTCGCTGCCCGGAATGTGCGGCATCTCCTCGGGGCTCGGCATTCCACGTCGAGTCCAGACGTCGAGGTGGTTCAGTCCACCGGCCTTGATCTCGACGAGAACCTCCTCCGGGCCGATCTCGGGGTCGTCGAACTCGTCGTACTGTAGCACGTCGCTCGAGCCGTGCTCATCGTAAAAAATGGCCTTCATGTTTCCGTCTGCGTCCGGCGGGTGCAAAACGTTAGCGGATTACTCGAACCGAGTCCCGGCCTTTTTCGATACGGCTCCCGGAACGGGTAATATGGCCGAAGAAACCGACGAACCACGTCACCGCGAGGATCACGACCACAAGGCCGACTCCGGACGCGATCACGACCACGACCACGGATCCGATTTCGAGCACGATCACGACCACGAGGCCGACTCAGGACACGATCACCATCACCACGATATCGACCAGCTGGGGTTCGCCGTCGTGACCGTCTCCTCGAGCCGTCGGATCGACGACGACGATACGTCGGGCGACGCCATCATAGAGCTCCTCGAGGACGCCGGCCACACCGTCGCCGTGCGGGAGCTCGTCAACGACGACTACGACGGCTTACAGGACACGATCGACCGACTCGCGAACCGCAAGGACACCGACTGTATCGTCACGACCGGCGGGACCGGCGTCACGCCCGACGACGTCACGATAGAAGCGATTCAACCGCTCTTCGAGAAACGGCTCCCCGGGTTCGGCGAACTCTTTCGGAGCCTCTCCGTGGACGAAATCGGGACGAGAGTCGTCGGGACGCGGGCGACGGCGGGAATCGCCGACGGCGTCCCCGCGTTCTGTCTCCCCGGCAGCGAGAACGCCGTCCGACTCGGCACCCGGGAGATCATCGTCGAGGAGGCACCCCATCTCGCGGGGCTGGCGAAACGCGACGAGACGGACACAGAGGGGGCGGACGACGCGAACGGAAACGGGAACTGAGCGGGATCCGTTCGGGCTCGGCCGTCCGTCCCCTCCCTCGGGGGTCCGGCTCGTAGCCGTTCAGGGCAACGGACAGAGACTCGCGGTCAGAAGGGCCCGTTCGTCGCTTTCGTTGCGCGCGCCGTGTTCGACACCGCGTGGGTTGTGGACGACGGCCGGCGCGGCGATTCTCTCTTCAGTTTCATCCTGTGTGACGACGACCTCGCCCTCGAGCAGGTGGAAGACGTTCTCGCAGTCGTCGTGGACGTGCGGATCGACGGCGCCGCCGGGACCGAGCGCGAACAGCTTCACGAGGACGTCGTCCTCGACGACGAGTTCGGCGGTCTCGACCGATCCGGCTTCTGGGTGGATATCCGTGAGTTCGTTCAGTGACATACCGACTGGTCGGCGCCGAGATGAATAAAAGTTCACGCGAAGGTCTCGGCGCTCGTCCCAGGAGTGTCTACCTCCCGGCGCGGAGTCGATCCAGCGCCTCCAGAAAGCCGTCGGCGAAGCTTCCCTCGGTCACAGCATCGGCGGCCCCCCTCGCCGTGTCGTCGGCGTTCGCCACCGCGAACGACCGCCCCGCGACCCCGAACAGCTCGGCGTCGTTCTCGGAATCGCCGACGGCGGCGAAATCGCCGGCTTCGATCCCGAGCAGTCGAGCGACCGTTTTCAATCCGGTCCCCTTGTCGACGTTCGGGGATTTGACGTGGTAGGCGTAGCCCGTATCGACGACCGTCTGTCCGTGCTCGGCCGCGATCTCGACGAGCGGCTCTAACGGCTGGTCGCGCGCGACGGCGACCTCCGTCTCCCGCCAGCGGTTGATCGCGTCGACCGAACCCCACCCGAGATCGTAGCCGGCGGCCCGGTACGCCTCAGCGACGGCCGCCGTCCCCTCCGGATCGCCGTTGTAGACGACCTCGTCGGCCGATTCGACGAAGACGACGCCGCCGTTCTCGGCGACGACGGCGATCTCGATGCCGAGGAACTCACACAGTCCGACCGGGTAGGGGAACGACTTGCCCGTCGCGATGACGACTGGCGCGTCCCAGCCGCGGATCGCGTCGAATACCCGGGGGTCGATCGATTTGTCGCGACGAGTGAGCGTGCCGTCGATGTCGACGGCCAGCGGCGGAACCATACGTCCGATTGTGCCGGTGACGGTATCAACGCCTCGCCTTCCCGACGGCCGATACCCCCGGTTTCGGGGGTAGTTTTTAGCCCGTCCGGACTCAGACTCCCGTATGAGCGTCGCCGGAATCTGTGAGCTCTGTGAGGCCGATTCCGTCGAGGACAGCTGCGATCGCTGCGGGCGGCTCGTCTGTGCGCATCACTACGACGAGCCGACCGGTCTCTGTACGGTGTGTGTCGCCGAACTGGACGGTGGGTCGGGGAACGACGACCGCGACGGCGGCGGGTACCCGGACGGCGTCGACGAGTACCGGTTCTAGTTCCCCGCCGGTCGTCTTTCATCCGTCCCGGCCCCGCCGTCCTCGTTTTCCCCGCTTTCGGCCCCGTGGTCGGTTTCCGACCGCATGTCGTTCGCCAGATTGAACGCCAGCCGTTCGAGTTCCCGCCGTCGCGGCGCGGTCCCGAACCAGTCTTTGATAAATCCGAACGGTCCCCCGAAGCTGAACGACGACCGGATGACGAGCTCCGTCTCCCCTTCGTCTTCGGCGCTGTCCTCGAGGGCGACCTCCGTCCGGAGCGTCTCGAAGACACCGCCCTCCAGCTGTTCGTAGGCGTATCCGTTCTCGGTCTCGGTGACCGCCAGAACGGATCGGCTTCCGGGGCCCATCCGCTCGCTTTCGACCGTGATCTTCCACCCCTCCACCGTCTCCTCGACGGATCGGACGTCGAACGTCCCCTGATACTCGATGATCGAGCGCGGTGTGAGGTACTCTCGGATGTCCTCCGGGGGAACGACGAAGGTGTAGGAGAGTTCGACGTCCGTCATCGTTCCGGGGTACCCGGCGTATACACAAAAGCGTGATCGGTACGCGGTGTGGCGCTGGTCGGCACTCTCCGTTCAGCGGTGCTCGTTGAGCCGGCGTTTGAGCCGTTTCGCGGCGTTCCCGGCCGCACCGAAATACGACCCCTCGTCGTCTGTCCCCTCCCCGGCGAAGATGATCCCTCGCGAGGAGTTTATCAGGCCAGTTCCGTCCGCGAGGCCGTACTCGACGGCCGCCTCGGCGTCCCCGCCCTGGGCGCCGACGCCCGGGACCAGAAACGGCACGTCGACGAGGTCTCTGAGCGCCTCCAGTTCCGCCGTCGCCGTCGCGCCCACCACGAGACCGACGTTGTCGCGGTCGTTCCACTCCGCACACCGCTGGGCGACGTACTGATACAGCGGTTTGCCGTTGCCGACGTCGAGGTCCTGAAAGTCCGCGCCCCCGCTGTTGGAGGTCCGACAGAGAACGAAGACGCCCTTCTCGCTCCGCGAGAGGAACGGTTCGAGGCTGTCCCGTCCCATGTAGGGATTGACCGTGATCGCGTCGGCGCCGAGTCCGTCGTCGTCCAACGCCGTCGCGTACTGTCGCGCCGTGTTGCCGATATCGCCGCGTTTCGCGTCCAGAAGGACGGGGACGCCCTTCCCGTGTGCGTAGGCGATCGTCTCCCCCAGCGCGCGCCAGCCGTCGGGATCCTCATAAAAGGCGACGTTCGGCTTGTAACAGGCGGCGTGTTCGTGCGTGGCGTCGATGATCCGGCGATTGAACGCCCACCGCGGCAGTTCGGCGTCGATAAACGACGGCAGCCGGCTCGGATCCGGGTCGAGACCGACCGAGACGACGCTGTCGGCCGCATCGATGCGGGCGGACAGCTCCTCGAAAAATCCCATACCGACCGTCCGCTCCCCGATAACAAAAAGCCCGCCCGTTCGAGGGCGGCGGACGATATATATCCGCGCCGCCCCTATCGGGTTCCGTGTCGTACGCCGTCGCCTTCGATCTGGACGATACGCTCGCGGTCACCGACCGCGCCCGGGAGACGCTGCTGTCGGCCGCCGCCGACCGGGCCGATCTCGAACTGTCGTTCGATCGGACGGAGTATCGCGAAGCCCACCGGACACACAGCGGCTCCGATACCCGAGAGCCGGTCTTCGAGTCCCTCGTCGACGCCGATGCCCCCGCTCTCACGCGGGCGTACCGCGACGTCATCGGCGAGGCGCTACGGCCGGTCGAGGGCGCCGGCCCGCTGCTCGCGACGCTCCGAACCCGGTACCGGATCGGCCTCTTGACCGACGGCCCCGGCGAGACGCAGCGCGACAAGCTGGGACGGCTCGGCTGGACGGGGACGTTCGATGCGATCGTCGTCACCGGTCCGATCGGGGCGCCCAAACCCGACCCGCGGGCCTTCGAGTCGATCACCGACGCCCTCGGCGTCCCCCCGGAACGGACGGTCTACGTCGGGGACGACCCGGAACGGGACATCGAGGGAGCGAAGGCGGCCGGGCTCCGTCCGATCCAGGTATGCTATGCCGGCGGTCCCGACGCCCACCCGGCCGCCGAGGCGGTGATCCCCCGCGAAGAGTTGGGGTCTTTATCCGACCGTCTCGAATCGTTTTTCGGCGACGGCTCGGACGGCGCGTAGGGCGGCCTTCACTTCGGCCCCGCTTTCGACGAAGACGATCGTCCGCGGCGGCTCCACTGCTTTCGGCCTGACGCGCAGTCCGGCTTCCCCGGCGGATCCGGCGGCCGTCTCCGGGGCCGTTTCGAACTCGATCCGGAGCCTGTCGGGGTGGACGTACACCGTCGCAATGGATCCGCCGCCGTCGCTCTCGATCCGATAGGCGAACGCCCCTTCCGACGTCGGCTCGGCGTCCGTGTCGGCGTCGACCACCTCCAATCGTCCGAGCGCGCCCCGCTCGTGTCCGTGGATCTCCGAGGAGAGCAGTTGTCCGATCCGCTTCCCGTCGGCGATCCGATCGCGTGCCATCTATATATCCCTCCGCCGGTGGGTCGGCTCCTTTATAAGGAGTGTCGCGGCATCGTTCGAACGGTTCATCGGTGGCCTCATGCGACGCTTCGAGATACTGATAACTGAGATCGAGTGGTTCACTCCGCCTCCGTTCACTCCCGGCGCGTTCGGACGCTGCATACGTACGGATGACTTCGGAGCCGTTTATAAATGGTGCCCGGCCGTTGTAGCGCCCGCGCGCTTCTCACCTCACAGTTCCGACCGCGCGCGCCGCGCGTGTTCCGCGACGTCGATACCCTGCCTGTGGGCATGGAGGACGGCCGCCGCCTCGATGGTCACGCCGAGTTCGGACTGGAGGCCGTTGACGGCCGCGACGGCTGCCTGTTTCTCCTCGCCGGCCTCGACGAGTTCGCCCAGCACGCGCTCGAACGTCGAGCGCTCCCGGAGGATCGACTCGTCCGGTCGAAAACCCTCAGGGACCGCCGTCTCCTGTGGGTCGAACTTCGCCGCGATCTGTCCGTCGGCCCGCTCCAGTAACCCTTCGCTTGCGGCCACGTCGACGAGCCGTTTGGCCTGGTCCGGCGAGAACCAATCGCGGTCCAAAGAGAGCGCGACGACGAAAGCGCTCTCGCCCATCTCGCGGCACCCCTCCTCGCGGAACGGGGCCGCGATCGCCGTCCGGAGACTCATACCCGTGGTCTATGCCGGACGGAAGAAATAGCCGTCGGTCGACCGCGGATCGAGGCGCCGCCCCGTCTCCGACCCCCCGCGAGGACACAAACACCAAGACGGTCCGGTCCTTTGTTGCTGTCATGAGTACAGATATCGTCGCACAGTTCGCCGACTCCGCCCTGGAGACGGTCGATACCTGTGTCCGGACCGAACCCGAGGGCTTCGAGGAGACGATCTCGGAGTTTCTCGTCGAACCCGCCGTCGGCGCCCCGCTACCGTCCGAATCGGTCAGTCTCGAGGGAACCGTCGTCGACACCGACCCCTCCGTCGAAGCGCTTTCGAACGCCGAAACGGGCGTCGCACAGGCCGGGACGGCGATCGCGGATTACGGATCGATCACCGTCGAGTCCCGACCCGGCGGCGACGAACTCGTCAGCCTCTACCCGCCGAACCACGTCGTCGTACTCGAGGCCGAAGACATCGTTCCCGACGCGGCGACGGCCTTCGAGCGTTTCGAAGCCGCGACCCGTGACGCCAGGGCGAACGGCGGCGCGGGCGCGACGCGAGTGCTCGCGACCGGATCGAGCGCGACGGCCGACATGGGCGAACTCGTTTACGGCGTCCACGGTCCGAAAGAGGTCCACATCGTGGT
>CAZWZX010000138.1:0-6866 GCA_964638655.1 uncultured Natronomonas sp. | reverse complement strand
GGATGTCCTCGTAGGCGCCGTTCGTACAGGAGCCGATGATGACCTGTTCGACGTCTTCGCCGGCGACCTCGCTGACGGGGACGACCTTGTCGGGCATGCTCGGACACGCGATGAGCGGCTCGAGATCCGAGAGGTCGACCTCGATCGTGTCGGCGTACTCGGCGTCCTCGTCGGGGCCGATCTCGACGTAGTCGTCCTCGCGACCGATCCGCGAGAGCCAGTCTTTCGTCTCCCCGTCGGTCGGGAAGATCGACGACGTCGCGCCCAGTTCCGTCCCCATGTTCGTGATCGTCGTCCGCTCGGGAACGGTCAGCGATTCGACGCCGGGCCCGGTGTACTCGAGCACCTTGCCGACGCCGCCTTTGACCGAAAGCTCCCGCAGCATGTGCAGGATGACGTCCTTGGCGGTCGCCCACTCGGGGAGTTCCCCTTCGAGGTGGACGTTGACGACCTCCGGCATCTCGATGTAGTAGGCGCCGCCGCCCATCGCGACGGAGACGTCCAGTCCGCCCGATCCGATCGCGAGCTGGCCGAGGCCGCCGGGCGTCGGCGTGTGACTGTCCGAGCCGAGCAGCGTCTTGCCGGGCGCGGCGAAGTTCTCCTTGTGGACGTTGTGACAGATACCGTTGCCGGGGCGGCTGTAGTAGGCACCGAACGTCCCCGCGGCGCTGCGGAGGAAGCGGTGGTCGTCCGTGTTCTTGAAGTCGAACTGGTAGGTCTGGTGGTCACAGTACTGGGCGGCGAGTTCGGTCTGGACTTCGTCCAGACCGAGCGCCTCGAACTGGAGCCACACGAGCGTTCCGGTGGTGTCCTGTGTGAGTACCTGATCGATCTCGATTCCGATCTCCTCTCCCGTCTCGAGTTCCCCTTCGACGAGGTGGTCGGCGAGAATCTTTTCGGTGAGCGTTTGTCCCATATCGTCCGTTAGTGGATTGTCCACGGATATAAATCCGGCGTGTTCTCCCCTTCGTACGGCGGTTTGGCTGACCTAAAAGAAGACGGATGTAGCTTTTTACCCGTTGAAACCCGATATATAACGAACAAACACCCAATACCTCTCGCGACGACGTTACGCCAGCCGAGCGAACGCGAGGTTTCCGCTGGTGTTTTCGACGTAGATCTCGACGACGTCGCCCTCGCTTGCGCCCGGAACGAAGATCGTGTAGTCGCCGCGGTGGGCGACCCCGTCGCCCTTCCGGCCGGTGTCGGTCACTTTTACGGTGTAGGTGTTGCCCGCTTCGACGTCCTCTTCGGAGGGCTGTGTTCCCGCCGATCGGTTGCTCTTCGTGACCGGTCGGAACGCGCCGCAGGCGTCACACCGGAGCATCAGTGTCCGGTCCTCCTGGACGAGGCGGGTGTCGGGAAGCCCACACTCGCTACAGCGGACGTACTCTTCCGTGTAATCGTCGATCACGCGCTCGAAGTCGCGGTCGTCGAAATCGCCGTTGTACCGACCGACGCCATCGTCGAGTTTTCCCGAGGTCGCGAGCGTCTGTTGGACGAACCGATGGAGGTGTTCGGTCTCGCGGTTCAACGCGTCGGCGACCGCATCGAGGTTCGTAAACCGCGTGAACGCCCCGTCGGTCTGTGCGTCGGCGTCGGGGACCGAGAGCCGCTCGCCCGCCGACCCGATGTCGGGGACCGAATCCAGCGCCCGGTCGAGACTATCTCCGTATTCCATGCGGGTAGATAGGTCCGAGGGCCCTAAATGCGTTCCGAGACGACCGTGTCGACGCTCGGGCGACGAACGGGTTTTTTTGTCCGCCGCCCGATCGCTCCGCATGGATCCGACCACCCCACAGGAGGCCTGCTTCGAGGCCGGTATCAAGTTCGGAACCCTCTATCACCAGTTCGCCGGAACCCCTGTCTCCCCGGAAAGCGCCGCGAGCCTCGCCCGAGCCATGGAGGAGGCGATCGAGAACCAGCCGTTCTGTTCGTCCGTGTCCGTCGAGATCCTCGAGGACACGTTGGCCGCGGAACTCGCCGACCAGTCGGCCGATTACGCCGAGCTCACGGGGCGGTTCATGGAGGTCGAGATCGCCGTCGACTACGACGGCGTCGACGTCCTCGCGACGATGGCGATGGACGGCGACTACCCGCGGATGGAACTGCAACGTGTCGGGGAGTGACCGTATCGCGTCCGTGACGGTACCGCGGGCCCGTTTCACTTCCGCTTTGCGGCGTGTTTTTAACCTCGACGGCACGAAACGGCCTGTATGAGCCAGGCCACACTCGATGACGAGGAACTGTTCGACGAGGCGGCAAGCGAGATGCGGGCGGACGTCGAAGCCAGCCTCGCTGAGGCGAGAGTATCACTCCCGGATCCGGATGCCGTCTGGGACACCGATGCCGACAACACGCTCGGCGTCTTAAACGGCTTGAAAGGCGCGCTCGATACCGGCGACGCGGCCGAACACCTCCGCGACGCCAAGAAGTGGTTCGCGATGGGGCGACAGGCGGACGCCTTCGAGGACGCCGACGACCTTGAGGCCGACATCGAGGCGCTCGAAGCCGTCTTGACCCGTATCACGACCGCCCACGAACAGGTGAGCGAACTCACGGCCACCGTCCCGGAACTCCGCGGTGAACTCGAAGACGCGGCGGAAAGCGACGACGCCTGATTCAGTTCGCTTCGGCCGTCGCGTCGTGTCCGCTCTCGAGGCGTCGAACGACGCCTTCGACGTCGGCCTCGGCCTCCAGCTCACGAGCGACGGCCTCGCGCAGCCGAATATCGTCGGTGTCCGCCTCGTAGTTCCGAAGATACTCGGCGCGCGAGTGTTCGGAGAAGGCGTGTCGGATCGCGAAATAACCGTCCGGGACTGTCGTCCCACAGATCGAACACCGATGTCTTTCGTGTGCGGTGGCCTGGTGTACGAGCAGCTTCTCGGCGTTCTCGGTCGCGTACTCACAGCCACCGATGGCACACTCCCACATACCCGTTCGCTCGGAGTCCGTATATAAAACGCTTCGTGATACATCGGAACGGATAACGCCCAAGCGCCTCCAATGGCGGGTATGGACCGGTTCCGCCTCGACGCTCACGTAAAGATCCTCGACGAACAGGTCGTCGAGCGAGCGAAAACTCGTGGGCTCGACGCGCTCGTCTATGCGCCCCATTTCACGCGGCTTCCGGATATCAACTCGCGGGCCGAGCGGTTCAGCGACTCGGAGTTGCTCGTCGTCCCCGGTCGAGAGGTGTTCACCGGCGACTGGCGGAACCGGAAACACGTCCTCGCGGTCGGGCTCTCCGACCCCGTCCCGGATTTCATCACGCTGGAGGGGGCGATGGCGGAGTTCGAACGACAGGGGGCGGCCGTCCTCGCGCCCCACCCCGAGTTCGCGACCGTCAGCCTCGAGGCCCACGACATCCGGGCCCACCGCGACCGGATCCACGGAC
Organism: uncultured Natronomonas sp.; assembly: GCA_964638655.1. GTDB lineage: Archaea > Halobacteriota > Halobacteria > Halobacteriales > Haloarculaceae > Natronomonas. The sequence continues at coordinate 3,469 of CAZWZX010000138.1, read as the reverse complement.
TCGAGGTCTACAACCCGAAATACTTCGAGACACACCGCGATCGTGCCCGGGAGCTGGTCGGGGAGTTCGGATTGCCGGCGTTCGGATCGTCCTACGCCCATCTCCGGGGTACCGTCGGGGAGGTCTGGACGGAGTTCGAAGCGCCGCTGGAGACGAACGAGGCGGTCGTCGACGCCCTACGGGACGGCGAACCACGCCGCGTGTTCCATCGGGGCGGTGCCGAGCATCGGCTCCGATGTACGGCGGAGTTCGCACACCTCTTTTATGAAAACAGCTGGGGGAAGCTCGATCGGCTGTTCCTCTCCGGAACCGAACCGACACATCCGAGCCATATCGCGTACGGGGGTCGGTTCGACGAAGTGAGCGTCTACTAGAGGGGCAACATCGCGGTGGCCACCTCGACGTCGACGTACGTTGGAAGCACGTGTACGATGGCGGCCGCCGCCGCGAGTTCGACCGCGGTGACGACGATCGTGACCGCGTTGGCGAACCGACTCGAGGTCGTCACGCCGGAGGGGAAGCCGTACTCCTGTGACGAAAGCGGATAAAACAGCGCGATCCCTCGGCGACTGCCCAGATAATCGAGGACGTAGTGGGTGAACACGCCGATCCAGACGTAACTGAGGTTACCGAAGACGAAGGGGAACGCGACGAAGATCGCGAGAACGGGGAGGTTATGCAGCGTCTTGCGGTGTTTTCCGAAGGCGGTATCGACGTCGGGAAACAGCGCGCCGAGCGTGACGGGGATGGTCACGGCGACGATCGTCCGGAGCGTCTCGGCGGTCCCGGACGGCTCGAGAACGAACCCGAGTCCGATCCCCAAAAGTGCCGCGTTGAGGACGTGGCCCTCCTTGTTCATGGGCGAGCGACGACCGCCCGGTTGAAAGATGGTTCGTTCGATTCGCGTCTGGAGCCGCGTCGCCGCGGGCTCATGCGGACTCGATGGCCGTGTGTAGATCCTCCAAGGCTCGCTCCGCAATCTTTCGTTTGATCTCGCGTCTGGAGCCGTCGAAGACGTACCGCTCGACCGTACACCACGAGTCGCCGGTCCCCCAATCAGCGGCGTGGGAAACGGCGATATAAACCGTCCCGACGGGCTTCTCGTCGGTGCCGCCGGTCGGTCCGGCGATCCCGGTCGTCGCGACGCCCCAACTCACACCGGCAGCGTCGCGGACGCCGCGGGCCATCTGTTCGGCGACGGGCGAGCTGACCGCGCCGACGTCGTCGAGGACTTCCCGGGGCACGCCGAGCGTTTCCATTTTGGCCTCGTAACTGTAGGTGACGACCGATCGATCGAAGTAGTCGCTCGAACCGGGAACGTCGGTGAGCAGCGATCCGACCAACCCGCCGGTGCAGGATTCGGCCGCGGCGAGGAACTCTCCGCGCTCGCGGAGCGCGTCGCCGACGGTTGCTTCGATTCCCATACTCCTTCGAGGTGGACCGGGAACTTGAACCATCTCCTCCGGAAGCGACAGATCGACGTGGATGCCGTCCGAGGAGTGCCCATGGGCGATTACGAACGGCCGGTCTTTTTCCATCTGATGGAGTATGCGGCCGCGGCGGACGGTGACGTCATCGATATGGTGTCGGGGACCCCCGACTGGGAGCCGCCGGAGGCGCTGCGGGCCGGATTGAAACGGTACGCCGACGGCGACAGCGGAACGTTTCAGTACCCGCCGAGTGAGGGACTGCTGGGCTTGCGCGAAGCGATCGCTGAGCGTCGCGGCGTCGACATCGAGCGCGTAGTCATCACGAACGGCGCGGGGGAAGCCAACTACCTCGGAATGGCGGCCGCACTGAAGCGGTTCGGCGGCAACGAGATCGTCGTGGCCGATCCGGTCTACCCCTACTACCACAAACGGACGGAGATGCTGGACGGGGTCCCGAGATTCGTCGAAAGCGACAGCGACGGAACCCTCGACGCGGATGCGGTCCGGAACGCGGTGAGCGACGACACCGCGGCGATCGTCCTCAACTCGCCGAACAACCCGACCGGGGGCGTCTACGGCCGCGAGACGAAGCGCGAACTCGTCGACCTCGTCGAGACGCACGACGCGCTGTTGCTCTCCGATGAGGTGTACGACCGGTTCGTCTACGCCGACGGCGCCTTCGAGACGGCCCTGTCGTTCGACTCCGAGCACGTCACCGTGACGAACTCCTTTTCGAAGTCGATGGCGATCACGGGGTTTCGGGTCGGATACGGCGTCTTTCCGCCGGATCTCGTCGACGCGATCCGGACCCGACACATGCTGGTCAACGTCACCGGCTCCCGGCCGGCACAGCGGGCGGTACTCGACGCGCTCGAGGAGACGCCCGAGGCGTACTACGAGCGGAACCGGGCGATGCTCGAGGAGCGGGCCCGGACGTTCTGTGCGGCCCTCGAACGGGCAGGGGCGGAGTACACCCGTCCGCAGGGCGGGTTCTACGTGATGGCTCGCTTCGACGGCTATCCCGGAACCCTCGAGAACACGGAACGGCTCATCGACGAGGCGGGCGTGGCGGGGATGCCCGGCAACGCGTTCGGGGAGACGCGGACGGACTGGCTGCGGTTCGCGCTCGTCACGCCCCGTGTGACGGAGGCGGCCGATCGGCTCGCGGCGTACTTCGGTTGATGCGGCCTCGTGAGCGCTCGGGCCCACGGGCGTAGCCGGACTCACGGTTACGTCGACCGCGGTCGTCCCGGGGGACGGCGTCCACGGCGTCTGGGTCCGTGTTCGTATATAAATGGTTGCCCGCCCCGGCTCAGAGAAGCAACAGGACGGCGAGCGCGAGAAACAGCGCCAGCGTGATCAGGAAGATGCTGGCTCCGGAAGAGGCTTTGAGGCGGACGGTCTCCGGTTCGTTACCGGCCGGTAGCGATTCGGCTTCGACGCCGGGGAGCCGACCGGCAGCCCGGTAGGCGTATCCACCCGGATCCGTGCCGACACGCATCGAGGCGCCGGCGGTGGCCATGACGGCCCGGTCGACCGCGGCCCACAGCTCGGTGACGCCCCAGACGAACCCGCGGCCGACGTAGAACGAAGCCGGGAACAGCACGCGCTCGACGTCGGGAATCCACGCCATTCGTGTGATCGGTCCCTTCAACCCGAAGAAGGCGACGAATCCGACGACGAGCAGGACGACGCCCTCGGTGAGGTGGCCGGTGCTGAAGGGATCGGCCGTCGCGGCCACCGACTCGGTGAACGGCAACAGCCCGAAGAAGGTTCCGTGGGCGAACCCGAAGACGACACAGAAGGCCCCAACGAAAAGCATCGCGACGGTCTGGCCGGGCGTGGCGTCCCGAGGTTCGATCGTCGCCTCGCCGTGGAAGAAGATGTAGTAACCGAGCTTGATGAAGGACATGAAGGTCCCGACGGCACCGAAGATGAGCAGCCACCACAGCAGGTCCTCGCCGAGCAAAAGCGGGAGCACGTCGACCGCGTGGGCCGAATCGAGCACCATCCCCTTCGAGACGAAGCCGTTCGTCCCC
>CAZWZX010000137.1:0-6941 GCA_964638655.1 uncultured Natronomonas sp. | reverse complement strand
GCGGCGATCTCGATCGCCCACGTCACCGGCAAGCCGATCCTCTTTCTCGGCACCGGACAGGGGTACGGCGACTTGGCGCGGTTCGATCCCGACGAGATCGTCGATCGGCTGCTCCGCGAGGAGTAGGCCGTGCGAGACCGGACCGCGGTCGCGGTGCTTCTGTTGGTGTTGGCCGCCGTCGTGGGAGGCCTTCTGTTCTCGACGAGCGATCTGCCGGCCGAGCAGGCTCCCGACGCGACTTTCGAGGTCGGGGGTGACGTCGCGGCCGAGGAACTCGTCGTCGAACACGCCGGCGGCGAGTCGTTGCCGTCCGGTTCGCTCCGAATCCTGGTTTACGAGGATCGTCCCGTCGTCCCCGACCGGACGGTCCACGGGACGGTCTGGGAGACCGAGACGGAGCTGATCCAACCGGGCGACCGGATCGAACTCGAGGACCCGCGTTTCGAGTCCGGCCAGCGAGTCGTCGTTCGATGGTTCGGCGACGGCGGACAGGCGAACCTCCACGAAGAGAGGATCTGAGGGGCCGTCGGCTCTCGGGGGCGTTTATACCGATATATCCCCGATCCACGGTCCCGACGACCGATTTCGGATGGAGTATATAAGGATCTCCGATTGTCCCGCCTCTCTTATTTTTCTTTTAATCGCCCTTCCGCCGCCGAACGACGAGATACACTAACGCGAACGCGATCCCGCCGACGAATCCCCGGACCACCGCCCGGAGGGAGTCACCGTCGGCGAACGCGAACTCGAGGAGCACGGCGACGAGGATCCAGACACCGACCACGATCGGGAGAAGGATCTTCGCGTCGGCCGCTTCGACGTCGGACATGCCTCGGATAGCGTCGCACTACGCATAAACGCTCGATTCCGATCGAAGCGCTCGATCCTCGCTAACACCTCACACTTTTTATCCCCCACCGAGAAGCCGAACGGCATGGCCCCCGTTACCATCGACGACATCGAGGCCGCCGCCGAGCGGATCGAGGACACCGGAGTGGTCCAGCGAACGCCGACCGAACGGAGTCGCTCGCTGAGCGATCGATGCGGGGGCGACGTCCGGCTGAAGATGGAGCATCTCCAGCGGACCGGCTCGTTCAAGACGCGGGGGGCGCACAACGCCATCTCGCGGCTCGTCGAGGGCGGCGAAACGAACGTCAGCCACGTCGTCGCCGCCAGTGCCGGCAACCACGCCCAGGGGGTCGCGCTCGCGGCCACGAACGCCGGCATCGACGCGACGGTCGTCATGCCCCAATCCGCCCCGCAGACGAAGATCGAGGCCACCCGGAACTACGGGGCCGAGGTTGTCCTTCACGGGACGACGTTTCCGGAGTCGATGGCTCACGCCCGGACGCTCTCCGACGCCGAGGACGTCAGGTTCATTCACGCGTTCGACGATCCCGACATCGTCGCCGGGCAGGGAACCTTGGGGCTGGAGCTCATCGTGCAGGTTCCGGACGTCGACACCGTCCTCGTCCCGGTCGGCGGCGGCGGACTCATCGGCGGCGTCGCGACCGCGATCAAGGCGAGGCGATCCGACGTCCAGGTGGTCGGTGTCCAGACCGAGGGCGCCTCGACCGTCGCCGAAAGCCTCGAAAAAGGCGAGCCGATCGAGCGATCCGACCTCGACACCATCGCCGACGGGATCGCGACCGGCGGCCTGAGCGAACTCACGTTCTCGCTCATCCGCGAACACGTCGACGGGGTCGTCGTCGTCAGCGACGACGAGGTCGCCGCCGTGATCTTACTCCTCTTGGAGCGTGCGAAACAGATGGTCGAGGGCGCGGGCGCGACCGCCGCGGCGGCGCTTTTAACCGACGAGATCGACTGTACCGACGAAACGGTCGTCCCGGTTTTGTGCGGCGGCAACATCGACATCACGTCGCTTCAGGAGGTGTTGACACACGCGCTCGTCGACCGCCGACAGCTCGTCGAGCTGACGGTCCGAATCGACGACCGACCCGGTAACATGGGGGAGATCTCGACTATCATCGGCGACGCGCAGGCGAACATCAGAACGGTCAGACACGAGCGAAGTCGCCCCGACCTCCCCGTCGGCGACGCCGATTTAGTCTTCGAGGTCGAGACGAACGGCCCGGCCCACATCGACAGAGTGCTGGAGGGCCTCAGGGAGGCCGAATACACGGTCGAGCGGACGACGCTCGACTAGCCTAACGGGTGGTCTGTCGGTGTCTCGGCCACTTCAGAAAACGCCCAGCCCGCCGGCGATGAGCCGGACACCGATGACGGTCAACAGCCCCAAAACCGCGCCCTGCCGGAACCGGTCACCGACGTGTACCTGGATCCGTTTCCCGATTTCGACGCCGAGAACCGCCGGAACGACGGCGGCGACAGAGACCGCAACGACGGTCGCGTCGGGGTACAGCCCCAGTGCGGCGGCGGCCCCGACACGAAGTCCGTTGATACCGACGAAGACGAGCGCGATAACGCCGACGAACAGCCCGTGTGAGAGGTCACAGCTTCGGACGTACGCGACCAGCTGGACGCCGACGTTCGTCGCCCCGAAGAGGACACCGGAGACGGCCCCGACGCCCGCCATTGCGAGCGGCGTTTCGACGAAACATCGCTCTTTCGCGCCGCCGAGTCCGGGCAGCGAGAACAGTTGTTGTGTGGTGGCCACGAACGCCAGCGAGACGACCCCGAGCCCGACGCGGAGCGGCGCCTCCGGGAGTACGTCCAGAACAGCCATCCCGACGACAGTCCCGACAGTCGCCGCCACGACGAGCGGGGCGAAGCGCCGTCCGCAGGTCCGGAGATCCTGTCCCGACAGTCCCGAGACGAGCGAGAGGTTCACCCCGAGTATCGGGAGGATCATCAACACGACGGCGGTCGCCGGGTCGATAACCGAGGCCAGCGCCATCGTCGCGACGACCGCGAACCCGAATCCTGCGACGCCGTTCACCGCCCCCGAGAGCAGCGCGACGACGATGATGACCCCGAGGATTGTCGGAGAAAAAGCGATCGACACGGCGTGCGGTTCGACGGGAGCGAAAATAAACCCGGAGTCGGAAGTCCGTTCGGTTCACACGACCCTCCGTCCGCTTTCTCGCCTACTGGAGATGCGCCCCGGCGAGGCTGATTTCGGTGCGTTCGGCGTCGTAACCGGCGTCGGAGAGCCCGGTCCCGATAGAGAACACCGTCTCGCCGAGCATCGCCATCGCGGCCTCGCCGCCGGCAGTCGAGACGTCCTCGATGACCTCCCGAACCCGAGGGGTCAACAGATCGGCCTCGCGTCCGAACCGTCTGGACGCTTCCATGAAGGTCTCGACGGTGGGTTCCTCGACGAGTCCGGCGAGCCCGCGTCGGCCGGCCGCGGTCAGTTCCGTCGTCTCCCCGGAGATGATCTCCTCGGTGCGGAGTTCGCCGAAGCTGACGTACTCGATCGTGCCACACGCCGGGACCCCGTCCATCGCGCCGTGGGCCGGCGCGCCGGGTTCGAGCCTGACCGGGACGCCGCCGCGGGCCTGTGCGACGACGTCGCCGAGCCCGGTTCCCGCCTGTACCTCCGCTCCGTGAGCGATCGTGACGAGTTCGTTCTCCGAAAGCTCGTGGCCGAAGACGGCGTTCGTGACGAGCGCGGTACCGAGCGCAGCCGCCCCCGACACGCCGAAGCCGGCACCGAGCGGGAGATCGGTCTCGACGACGACGCGGGCCGTCGACCGCAGCGCGTCGAGGACGCGGTCGATCGCCTCGATCGTCGTCGGTTCACCGTTCAGTTCGACCCCGCCACCGGCTTCGAGCCGGACCGTCACGCCGTCGGCGACGGTGACGCCGGCCCCGCGGGATCCGGCCTTCGTCGGATCGTCGTTCGGATGGGCGCTGAAAAACCCGGTCACGTGACCGGGGACGAACGCGGACGCCGGTTTTTCCATGCCGTGGCGTCCGAGACGGACCGTGTTAAGTCTTACAAACCTCCCTCGACCGCCGATCCCGTCACCGATGTGTACCGTCCGCCAGCGGGCGCCGTCGAAAAGATAAACCGTTTTGATAGGGGTCTGTGAAAGCCCCCGTAGTGAACGCTCGTGGCTGATCAAACACAGGCACCACCCCCCGACAGCGCGCTACTCGTCCCTGTCGGTGAGTCCGTGACCCTGCGGAACACGGTCGCCTACGCGATGGAGGCGGCCGAAGAGTCCGGGGCCGCCGAGATCCACTTCGTGGCTCCGGTCGCCTGGCACGACGTCAGCGACGTCGAGGACGCGGTCAGGGAGCGGACGAACGCACTGTTGGACAAGGTTTCGGTGTGGGCCGAGGAGGACGCCACCGACGCGCCGTTAACCGTCCGGACGGCGGTCATCGGCGCCGACGAGTACCTCTTCAGCCCCGACGACTTCGCCGAAGTACTCGCGGCGTACGCGAACGACAACGGGATCGAGCGAATCGTCGTCGATCCCGAGTACAGTCCCGGCGGGAACGTCCCCCTGTTGCGCCCGATGGAGGTCGCACTCGCAGCGCGGGGCTACGACGTGACCGAGGCGCCGGTCGGGCGGCCGGTCCGCCGATCCCGGCTGACACGCCCCGGCGGTGTAGCACAGTTCGGGCTGCTCTTCGGTATCTCGTTTCTGTTCTATCAGCTGCTCGGCGGCTTCGCCGTCGTCACCGGCGATCGCTTCGATCTGTTCTACGAACTCGTCACGGGGACGATCACGGCCGGCATCGTCGCCGGCGCGCTCCACACCGTGACCTTTTCCGAGCGCGTCCAGTTCCTTCGGCTCGGCAAACAGCTCGTCAGACTCGCCGTGTACGTCCCGTATCTCGTCTTCGAGATCGTCAAATCGAATATCCTGATCACCTTCATCATCCTCCACCCGAAACTTCCGATCGAACCTCGGATGACGCGCGTCCGGGCGGCGGTCTGGGGCGGACCGGCCCTGACGACGCTCGCCAACAGCATCACGCTGACGCCGGGGACGCTCACCGTCCGGACGGACGGTCAACAGATGTACGTCCACGGCCTGTTCGGGAGCGCCCGCGACGGCGTCGCCGACGGGGCGCTCGAACGCGCCGTCAGGTTCGTCTTCTACGGCCGGAAGGCAGCGACGATCCCGGGGCCCGAAGAGCGGGGCGATTACGAGGAGCTTCAGGGCCCCGACGCCGACGACGACGCGGATCCGACGGGAGGTGAGTCGGCGTGACGCTGACGACCGCGTTCCTCGTCACGGCGGCCGCCCTCGTCGTGCTCGCGATCGCCGTCCTCTATCGGGCGATCAAGGGGCCGACGATGCAGGACCGCGTCATCGCGGTCAACGTACTCGGGACGAACACCGTCGTCATCCTCGCGTTGCTCGCGGTCGCGCTCGACAGCGAATCGTTCCTCGACATCGCGCTGGTGTACGCGCTTTTGAACTTCCTCATGGCCGTCGCCATCTCGAAGTTCACGGTCAAGCGAGGTGGCGTTATATGAACGAGCTCCGGCTGGGCGCCATCCTCGTGTTGCTCGCGGGCGGCGTCTTCTTCACGTTCGTCTCCGCCGTCGGCGTCATCCGGCTGCCGGACGTCTACGCCAGAGCCCACACCGCCTCCCAGACCGACACGCTCGGTGCGGGACTCGTCGTCACGGCCGTCGTCCTCGCCTACGGCGTCGAAACGGAAGTCATCAAAGCGGTCCTGTTGCTCGTGTTCATTTTCATCACCAACCCGACGGCGGCGCACGCGGCGGCCCGCGCCGCCTACGAGGAGGGAATCGAACCGTGGACGGAGGGGGACGAGAGACGATGAGCGCCGTCGGATTCGCCCTCACCGCGTTCGTCGTCGTCACCGCGGTCGCGACCGCGCTGTTGCGCGATACGCTCGCGGCGATCATCGTCTTCGCCGCCTACAGCCTCGGTATGGCGCTGTTTTACACCCTGTTGCTCGCGCCTGACGTCGGGCTCACCGAGGCGGCGATCGGCGCCGGCGTGACGACGATCCTGCTGCTCGTGACGATCGCGAAGACCTCTCGCCCCTCGGCCGAAAGGATATTCGCGAAGATCAACTGGCCCGCCGCGGTGCTCTCGGCCGGACTCGCGGCCGTGTTGCTCGCCACCGTCGGCGCGATCCCCGTCGAGAACTTCCTCGGCGAAGCGACGCCGGTGACCGGGGCGGCCGGAACGCCCGGCGAGGCCGTCACCGGACATTACATCACGGAGACGTACCGAGACACCGGCGTCACGAACGCCGTCACGGCCGTTCTGGCGGCCTACCGTGGGTTCGACACCTTCGGGGAGGCCGTCGTGGTCTTCGCCGCGGGCGTCGCCGTCGTCGTCGTCCTTCACCGGGGTGAGTTCCTGTGAGCGGCGCCGACGCCTCCCGACCCTACACCGAAAGCGAAATCATCATGACCGCTGTCAGGGTCGTCACCCCGTTCGTGCTCACCTACGGACTGTTCATCACGTTCCACGGCGCGGACTCGCCGGGTGGGGGGTTCCAGGGCGGCGCGCTCATCGGCGTCGTCGTCCTCATGTTGGCGTTCGCCTTCGGCATCCAGCCGACCCGCGAGTGGGTCGGGACCGGACTGATGACCGGCCTGGCCGCCGGCGGCGTCGTGATCTTCGTCGGCGTCGGACTCGGCACCCTCGCACTCGGCGGGAAGTTCCTCGAGTACGGCCTCTACGAGCCGTTCCTCGGCCCGGACGCGACGAAGTGGGGAATGGAGGCCATCGAGATCGGCGGCGTCGCCGCCATCGTCTCCGGCGTCATTATGGCGCTTTTCTTCCTCACCGCCGCCGGCTACGCCGTCCAGGGAGGTGAGGAAGTATGACTTCCCTCGGTTTCCCGCTCGTCCTCGAGGTGCTGACCACCCGCTACGCCTACGCGGCCTTCGCCGTTTTGCTCTCGATCGGGCTGTACATCATGATCGCCAGCCCGAACCTCGTCAAGAAGGTCATCGGGCTGAACCTCTTTCAGAGCGCGATCTTCCTGTTTTTCGTCTCGACGGCCTACGT
>CAZWZX010000136.1:0-6943 GCA_964638655.1 uncultured Natronomonas sp. | reverse complement strand
CCCTCGTTCATCACCTTCGTCATCTTCTGGGGGGCGAAGTAGTACGCCTCCTTTCGGAGGATCTCGATGACCTCCCGTTGCCACTCCTCGTAGTCGGTCGCCCGCCCGGACTCGTCGTCGTAGGCCTTTCCGTGGGCCGCCAGAAACGCCAAGAGATCCTGCTCAGGTTCGGCCGGGAACGTCGGCCCGTCGCCGTCGTCGGCCATAGAATCCAACCACGCCTCGTCGAACACCTCGCGCTTGACCTCCTCGGAGAGATCCAGCTCCTCGAGCTGTTCGTCGACGTCGTCCGGCTCCGGCGGTTCGTTCCGCCACTCTCCGGCGGTCGAGAACCGACGATGCTGGTCGATGTTGTCCTCCAGACAGAGCACGTGGTCGATCCACTCCTCGACGTCCTCTCTGGAGATCTCCGGATCGGCCATATATTCGCCGATCGTCTCGGCGTGCCGTTCGAGCATCGCGGCGGCGTCCGGCGACGCCCCGAACATCCGGAACCACTCGTTGTTCTTGAAGAAGTCCGCGTGGGCCTCGACGTGGGTGATGACCGCCTTCTGGTCGGCGAGGTCGTTCGATTCCTGGAGGAAGGCGTTCGACGGATCGTCGTTGTTGACGATCTCGAAGGCCTTCCCGCCGAGGAACTGCCGCTGTTTGCGCTGTCGGTCGTAGCTCATTCCCCACCGCCAGTGGGGGTATCGGCGCTGGAACCCGCCGTAGGCGATGAGTTCGTTCATCTCGTCGTGGTCGACGATCCAGTAGTTCACGTCGTAGGGGTCGAGCCCGAACTTGCGGGCGAGTTCGTTCGCCTCCCGGGCCGGTGTCTCGAGTTTCTCGGCGGTTCGCCGTTTGCGGATGCGATCGTTCGCGTTCATGTGTCGTCTGTTTCCGTTCGGAGGACGGTCTCGATCGCGTCGAGGACGTCGTCGGGCCCCTCCACGTAGGCGACGGCGACGTTCGAATCCCGGTCGAAGTGATCCTCCAGTTCCCGTGCGTGTGTCGCGTTGATCGCGTTGCCCGACGGCTGTGTCTCGACGTACGCGTGGAGGTTCGCCGGGATCTTCTCGATCAACGGGATCACGCGCTGTTCGGTGTCGTTCGAGGAGTTCTCGGAGTCGCCGGCCGCGAAGACGTATCGGTTCCACTCGCTCCAGGGGTACTCCCCCTCCAAGATCTCTGCGGCCAGCTCGTAGGCGCTGGAGATCCGCGTACCGCCGCCGCTTCTGATGCCGAAAAAGTCCTCTCGGTCGACCTCCCAGGCCTCGGCGTCGTGGGCGATATAGACGAACTCGGCGTTGTCGTATTTGCCGGTCAGATACCAATCCAGCGGCGTGAAGGTCCGCTCGACGAGCTCTCGCTTCGGTTCGCGCATCGATCCCGACACGTCGCGGATGTTGACGACGACGACGTTCTTCTGTCGTTCCTCGACGATCTCGGGGTATCTGTACCGTTCGTCGTCCCGACGGAACGGGACCCGTCCGATCCCCTCCCGGCGGATCCGAACCGACGTCGGCTCACGGTCGATCGCTTCCTCCATCTCCTCGATCGACTCCCATCGGGCGTCCTCCTCGGGCGGGATCTCCCCGTAGGCCTCGTCGATCCACGCCCGCGAGACCGGGATCCGTTCCCCGCGGGCCCACTCGAAAACCGCCGCAGGCCCCCAGCCGTCGACGCGGAGCGCCTCGCGGACGTACGACTCGTCGAACTCCGTCGCCAGCTTCCGTTTCAGCCCCTGTTTGAACAGCCGCTCGAAATCGAGCGTGCTCGCGGGGCCGCTTCTGGTGACGTCGGTGAAGTCGCCCTCCTTCCGTTCGATCACCCGCTTTCCCTTCGGATCGAGGTCGAGACCGAGCTCCTCGTCGAGTTCCTGTGCGAACTCCTCGGGATCCATCTCGTAGTACTCGTGTTCGGCGCCCTCCTCACCGGGCTCGTCGCCGTCGCCGTCCTCGTCACCGTCACCCGAAGCCGGCTCCGGTTCGCCGACCGGATCCCCGACGTCGGGTGTGTCGCCGTTCCCGCGTCCGACGCCGCCCATATCCCGGCGGTCGTAGACGAACTCGGGCGGATCCACGATCTTGATCGGAATCTTGACCTCGTCGGGACGGGAGTCACCGAGATCGCCGTACTTGATGAACTCCGAGAGGTCCTGACGCTTCGCTTCGCCGACCTCGCGGTACCGTTCGAGGTCGTCTCTACGCCCCATGGCTCACCTCTCTCAGTCCCATCGGTAGCTCACCTGATTCATGACGTGTCTGCTCGTCAGCTCGGCCGACGCCTCGGAATACCCGAACAGCTCTCGGAGGTTCTCTATCGTGCGCTTCTTGACGGTTTCCGTCTCGGTTCCACCCGGCGGGTCGGCCCACTGGGTCGGGTCCAGATCCCCGTAACTCCGGCGGACGTCGTCCCAGTCGTGGCTTCCCAACACCGCCTCGATGACCGGGATCTCGCGGGGATCGACGTCCGAAACGCGGAACGCCTCGTCGCGGTTCCGCCAGGCGTGGCGGTTCAACGCGGTGATGATCTTCTCCGATCGGAACTCCCGGACCGCTTCCGTCGGCGTCCGGCCGTCGTAATCGCCCTCGTCGAACCGGCCGAGGTGGTCGACCTCGAACACCTTCATCTTCAGTGGGTCGGGTTCGACGGACTCGCCGCGCTCGTTTTCGACCGTTCCGTCCTCCACCCACGCGTAGACGTGTTCGAGATACTCCTCTACGGTCGCCTGGTCGACGTGTTTCTCCCGCATGATCGCGTCGATGACGTCGGACTCCTGTCGGCCGAAGACGCGGTTTTTGACCGGCGCGAGGCGGTCGTCGTACTCGGCCCGTTCGCCGGGCGAAAACACCGGCGCGTCCCCGAGTCCCTCGGCCATCGCGTCGAGGACGTCCCGCGGCATGATGACGTCGTCGACGTCCAGCTCCGGATGGTGTCTGTCGAACGTCTCGTGGAAGAGATCCGCGACGACATCGCGCGTGTACGTGACCGGGATCCCGCCGGTTCCGTCGATCGATCCGTCGAAGTCGAACGCCTCTCTGGGGCGTCGCTCGTCGCCGTCCTGCAGGTATCCGCGGTCGTAAACGAGTGCCTTGTCCACGAGATCGATGCCGGGCGGCAGCGATTCGGCGTCGAGTCGCGTCACGACCGCATACAGCGCCGCCGCCTCGACGGCGTGGGGGGCGAGTTCGCGCTGTCGGACGGTCCCTCCGGAGTCTCGGACCGAGATCCGAACGGGCTCGCGGATCTTCTCCGCTAGCTCCTCGTAGCTCTCGGCGGTCCAGACCGTCGTCTCGTTCGTCAGCTCCCGCCGGAGGAGTTCGGCCTCCAGCGAGAGGTTCGTCAGGTACGTAAACTCGTGTCTGTCGAGCCGTCGCTTCAGCGCCTTCAGCGGATCCGACCCCTCCCGCTCGGCGTGGCGGTTCAGCTGTGCCTCCAGATCGGGGTTCGAGATGACGATCATCTGGGTGTCGACGTCCATCCCGATTCCCTTGTCGAGTTTGACCGAACCCTCATCGGGAACGTTCAACAGCTTCTGGAGTAGATCGGCGTGCTGGGCGGCGTCCTCGACGATCGTCAACAGCCCGTTGCCCTGCGAGAGGACGCCGTCGTAGCTGAACGCCTGCGGGTTCTTCCGACCGCGGGAGTCGAGCCGCTGTAGCATGCCGGCCATCCACGAGCCGACGAGCCGCTCTTTCGGCGTGCCGTCGTCCTCGCTGTGAAGGACGCCGATCCCCCGTCCGACGTCGACGACGTAGTTCCGCACCCGCAGATGCCGTTCGTCCGTGATCGCCGAAAAGAGTCGTTCGGTCCCCTCCCGGCGGTACTGTCGCTCGAGATGCTCGTAGGCCTCCCGGCTGAAGGGATCGAGGTCGGCCTCCAGATGGACCGGGATGTGGTCGTCCAACTCGGCGTTCAGTTCCGCGAGCAGTTCCCGACGCACCGATTCCGGGAACACGGAAAGGGGATGTGACTGAACCGGCGAGGCGTACCAATCGTCCTCGTCGACGGGCGCCCTGTCGCCGTATGTCATCCCGGACGACCTGTTCGCGGTGTCTACGTTCCATTCGAGGGTGTATCGTCGACCCGATTCGGTCTTCGAGTACTCCCGGAGCCCGTTTATCAGACACCGCTTGAGTTCGGATTTTCCCGTAGCGGTCGGGCCGTCGAGCCACAGGATCTTCTCCTCTTTGCCGCGGCGAGCGGCGATCGACCGGAGATCGTCCACCAAGGCGTTCAACACGTCGGTGTTCCCGAGGATGGCGTGTTCGCCGTCGTTGTGCGGGTCGTCGAAGAACCGGTATCGCTGTTTCCGTTCGCCCTCCTCGACGACGGTTCGGGTCCCGGTCGACTCGATCGCCGACAGCAGATACTTCGAGGCGTGGGCCGCCGACGTCGGGTTCTCGAAGATCCGATCGAGATACGCCCCGAGATCCATCGGCGGCTCGTACGTCTCTTCGAGCGTCTCGTCGGCGCGGGCGACGTACTCGTCGGTCGTCATTCGGACTCCATCTCCGCCTTGGCGACCTCGGCGCCGGCGAACTCGAGGACTTCCTTTGCGCCCTCCGTGCTGTAGCCCCGCTCCTCGAGGGCCTCGATCCAGGCGTTCCGCTCGTCGTCGTCGAGCTCGCCGCTGGAGACCAGCGCGGAGAAGTTGATGTTGTGCTTTTTGTCTTCCCATAGCTTCCGCTCTAGGGCCCGGCGGAGTCGGTCGTTGTCCTGTGGTTCGAAGGGTTCTCCCTGGCGGGCCCGACGGCTGACCCAGTTCGCGACCTCCTGTCGGAAGTCGTCCTTGCGGTCCGGGGGGACCTCCAGTTTCTCCTCGACGGCGCGGAGGAACGTCTCGTCCGGCTCCTGGCTGCGCCCCGTGATCTCGTCCTCGACGGTGTCGTCGTCGATGTACGCCATCACGTGATCCATGTACTTCTCGCCCTGCCGTTGGATCTCATCGAGATCGTACGCCAGCGCGTGTCTGACGTCCTCGATCGCGCGCTCTTTGTACTCCTCGCGGACCAACTCGAGGTACCGGTGGTAGGTCTCGAAGTTCGCTTCGGGGATCGCCCCGTGATTCTCGAGGTTCCCCTCGAGATGGTTGAACGCGTTCAGCGCCGAGAGGAACGTCCGATCTCTGTGCATCGACTCCATGATCGCTTCCGCGATCTCGTCGCCGATGAAACGCGGCGAGACGCCGTCCATCCCCTCGCCGATATCGGCCGTTTCGGCCCCCTCCTCGCGGAGTTTCCTGACGTCGATGTCCTCGCCTTCGTCGATCTCGCCGTTGTAGGCTTTCGCCTTCTGGACGATCGAGACGGTCTCGACGGCGGGCTCCTCGATCCGGGTCAACACCCCGAAGAGGCCGGCCATCTCGAGAGTGTGCGGCTCGACGTGGACGTCGGGAACGTCCGCGTTATCGAGCAGCTTCCGGTAGATCTTGGCTTCCTCCTCGTACTCGAGCACGTACGGGAAGTCGATCCGTTTCGTCCGGTCGTTGAACGCCTCCATCTTCTCGTCGCCCTTCTTGTCGCGGTACTCGGGCATGTTCGTCCGTCCGACGATGACCTGATCGATGTCGATCCGGGGGTTGTTCTTCGGTTTGATGGTCCGCTCCTGTGTCGCATGGAGGAAGTCATAGAGGAACTCACGCTGGAGTTTCAACAGCTCCTCGCCCGAGAAGATCCCGCGGTTGGCGTTACAGAACGCCCCGGAGTAGTCGAACGCCCGCGGGTCGCTCTCGCCGTAGACGGCGATCTTCGAGTAGTTGACGTCACCGGTGAGCTCGGTCTCGTCTTGGTTTTTCTTGTCCTTCGGCTCGAACGTCTCGATGGCCTGCCGTTTGTTCTCGTCGGCGACGAGCCGGACGACCTCGACGTGGTTCTCGAGAACCGCCTGCAGATCGTCGTCGTACGCCTCCAACAGCGCGTCCATGTAGAACTCGCTTGCCGGATCCAGCGACTGTTCGTTCCGTATGGTGTACGGCGCATCGAGCGTCCCGTTTAGCTCCTCGATGACGCGTTTGCGCTGTCGGAGGGGCAAAAGGACGATCGGATCCTGATTCATCGGCGAGCGAACGACGTCGTCGTCGGGGTCCTGATCCGGGAGGATGTCACAGAGGCCCGTCCACCGGAAGGTGTACATCCGCCCCTCGTTGCGTTTCGTGTAATCCTCGAAGTACCGACGGACCTGTCGATCGAAATCTGATTTCCCGGATCCAACGGGGCCGAGCAGGAGCTTGATACGCTTGTCGGGCCCCAGTCCCCGGGCACCGGATTTCACTTTGTTCGTGAACTCGTGGATCGCCTCGTGAACGGTTCGACCGTAGAACGTGTTCTCGCCGTCACCGATCGGGTCCTCGGTGGCGAGCTCGTATTCTACGGTCCCCGCCGCTTCGTCGTACGAGGTTCCGTAGTAATCGAACATGTCGGCGACTCGCTGGTGTGCGTTTCGAGCGATCCTCGGTTCGTCGTACAGCTCTTCGAGATACCACCGAAAGGACCGCGGCTGTCGGAGGTCTGACGGTATCGACTCTCTGTACTCCTTGCTGAGTTCTTCGAGGGTTTCCATGGTTGTCATTCTATCACGGAGACGCGCGGGGCGCCTCGCCCGGCGGTTCCGGGCTGGCGGACGTCTACGGTATGTGACGTGCCACACCATACCACACCTTGGGGCCGAAGCCGACATCTTTGAACACTACGACGAGCGGGACGGCAGGCACGACAGTAAATACCGAGACTATATATTATGTGAGTGGTAGAAATATAAAAAGGCTTCGCCAAAGCCGTCTCAGAGCGAAGATGACATTTCGGAAAAACCGGCAAAGGGGACGGGTATCGGTCGGAGCTGTCCCGTCTGCCCGGGTCATTTCGCTAACGTGGGCCCGCTATGTGGCTGATGGATACGGGTGATTGGCGGTGTTCAGATAAGAATGAAAAGTGAGGCGGTACGTTTTCTAAGTGATCTA
>CAZWZX010000135.1:0-7126 GCA_964638655.1 uncultured Natronomonas sp. | reverse complement strand
CTCGAGGGCTTTCAGTCCGGGATCGCCCCGCCTTCCTCGACGCTGTCGGTCGAGACCGGTCGGCAGCTCCTCGAGGACCTCTTCGCCGTCGAGAGCCCCGAACCGGTCGGCGAGCTGCTCGATATCGATATCCAGGGGCCCAACGGACCGATCCCGCTCCGACTCTACGCGCCGTCGGGGGCGGGACCGTTTCCGGTCCTCGTCTTCTTTCACGGCGGCGGCTGGGTTCGCGGCTCGATCGAGGCCTACGACGGACTCTGTCGCCGGTTGGCGAACGGTTCGGGCTGTCTCGTCGTTTCCGTCGATTACCGCCGAGCGCCGGAGAATCCGTTCCCTGCGGGCTTCGAGGACTGTTACGCCGCGACCGAGTGGGCCGCGGTACACGCCGACGATCTGAACGGCGATCCGGATCGGATCGCCGTCGGCGGCGACAGCGCCGGCGGCAACCTCGCGGCGGCCGTGACGCTCGCCGCTCGCGACCGGAGTGGCCCCGACCTCACCCACCAGCTTCTCGTGTATCCGTCCGTCAACCATCCGGAGCTCCGGTGGTTCGACTCCTACGACGAGAACGGAACGGGGTATTTCCTCGAGATGGACAGCGTCGAGTGGTATCACGAACAGTACACCGACCGCGCCGAGCACGGCAACCAGTACGCGTTCCCGATCCGGGCCCGGGATCTCTCGGAGCTTCCCTCCGCCACCGTCCTGACGGCCGGATTCGATCCGCTGGTCGACGAGGGAAACGCCTACGCCGACCGGCTCGAGGCGGCCGACGTCGACGTGACGCGGTTACAGTACGATTCGCAGATCCACGCCTTCCTGAACCTCTATGAACACCTCGACGGCGCCGATCGGGCGATCGAGGAAGTCAACTCGATGCTCCGGTCGGCGCTTTCGATCGATCAACCGTAGGTATCGGCCATCGTCCGATCGAGAAGCCCGTCCGGCTCCAGGACGATGTAGACGACGACAAACGGCTCCTCGGGGGCGAGTATCCACACCGAAACGGGGGGCTCGATTCGCTCCGTGGCGCGGGCGACGAGCGGATCGAGCGGCTTCGTGCCGTCTTCGAACTCCGCGAGGAGATCACGGCCCCGCTGTGCCGCAAACGTGTAAACGACCCCGTTCGGATTGCGGTCGGTGTCGTAGGTTACCCGTGAGTTCATCCCCTCCCCGGCGGCTCGGGCGGTCTCGAAACAGGAGCTCGCGGCCTCGAAGATCGGCTCGTCGGTCCGCAGAAAGCGAAATCTGGTCTCCGATTCGACGGCCGCGTTCTCGAGCGTCGGTCCCGCACCGCCCCACGTGAGGTCGCCGTCGAGTCGGTTACCGACCTCCAGGTCCGGTAGCGTCGACCGGGGAACGGATACCGGATCGGCCGAGTTGACATCGAGGAGGAGCCACTCGTCGTCGTTCCGACCCGGAAGCACCCGAAACGGTCCGTCGGTATGGGCGCTCGTGGCCGTCTTTCCCCGCTCTTCGCCCGTCATTTCCACGAGAGCATCGCCCGGAGCTGTTCGGTCGAGAAAATCGACGTCGGGCGATCCATATGAACGCCGATCTCGCCGGAAAAGGCCCGCATCCCGGCTCGCTGGATCGGTTCCGGCAACGAGTAACCGGCCCGGATCGCCTTCCCGATCGTCTGATCGCGCCCCAGTTCGGATCGCCAGGCGCGTTCGTACTCCTCGGTCGTCGACGGGCGTTCGGGGTCTATCGTTCGAGCCGCGACGTCCGCCGCGCGCATCCCGTAGAGGATCCCGCCGCCGGTGAACGGTTTCGTCTGTCCGGCGGCGTCGCCGACCAGAAAGCTCCGTCGTCCACTCGTCCGGTCAGGCGGTCCGATCGGGATCGCGCCCGAACATCGTCGATCGATGTCGGCGTCGTAATCGGCGACGAGCGCTTCGAATCGCTCGGGTGCGTCCTCGCCCGGTTCGACCGCGAGCCCGTACTCGACGCCCGCCTCGCCGCGGGGGATCCGCCAGGCGAAAAAGCGCGGCACCGTCAGGTGGACGTCGACGAAATCGTCGTGATCCGGCTCGGGGTCGAACCCGAGAACGCCGTGGAGCAACTCGTCGGGTTCGGGAAGCCCGAGCTGGCTTCGGACCTTCGATCGGGGGCCGTCCGCGCCACAGACGAGCCTCGCCTCGAAGCGTTCGATTCCGTCCGGGCCGTTGGCCTCGATCTCGACGCGATCCGTCCGTTCCGTGACGTTCGTGACGGTATGTCCCGTCCGGACCGTCGCGCCGGCCCCGCGGGCGCACTCGGCGAGCGTCCGATCGAGGCCGACCCGATCGATCGCGTTCGAGACGACCGTCTGTTTATAAAATGGGTGCGACGGACTGTCGGCGCCGCCGAGATGGAAGCGAGCGCCGTAGATCTCGTTCTGTCGGAGGCGCTCGCGAGCGCCGTCGGGGACGAACTCCCAGACGTCGAGACTGACGTGGCCGGAACAGGCGAGCGGCCGACCGATTTCGCCGGACTCCAGCACCAACACGTCGTGGCCGGCCTCGGCGGCCGAGCGGGCGAACCGCGAGCCGGACGGGCCGGCGCCCACGACGAGGAAGTCGTACATACACGGAAAAGGGACCCCAGCGGGCAAATATCCACCGCAACTCGTCGCGGAGACGCTTCGCTCGGATCGGGTCGGCGGTTCCGTCCGAACGGCGGCGGCTCAGGCCTCGCTGTCGCTTCCGAGCACCCGGCCGATGCCCGGGAGCACCGTCGCGAAGCGTGCGACCCATCCGAGCTTGAAGAGCCCGATCTGTGAGAGCACGCCGAGGAGCAAAAGCACGCCGAAAAGCGGTATTTCGACCCCGACGATCGGTGTCGTCGCGAGCGGATCGAAGAGGATCGGGTCCGGCGAGAACGCGTCGCGGGCGGCCGTAAAATCCGCGACGGTCACGGCGCCGGAGGCGAACGCCGACCCGACGAAGGCGGTGATGAACATCAGCGCGAACTTCGTGAGGGTAAAGCCGAGCAACGCGCCGACGAACCCGGCGACGATCATCACGAGATACCGGACGAGCCCGCCCTCGGTGAAGATCGGTGTGACCACGTACAGCCCGATGTAGGCGCCGACGACGAAGGCGGGTATCGCGGTCGCGAACGACAGCGCGACGTAGGCGAGGGCGGCCCCCAACGCTCCGCCGCCGACGACCGCGACGGCGAACCCGACCGGTCCGGCCGCCCCGAACGTGCCCAGCACCTGCGGCGCGATGACGTATCCGCCACCGGCCCCGATCAGAAAGCCCAACAGCGCGGTCGCATACACCGACAGCGCGGCCCCGAAGAAGACGAGCGCCAGCCCGATGAGGACTAGCCCGATACTGACGAGTTCCATACCGGTCACTTATCAGCCAACGGGATAAGTTTGGAGGCCGATTCGGCGGAAAACGATCGCGGGGCGGATCGACCGCTGCTACACGATCACGAACGCCGCGGCCCCGACGACGAACAGGGCGCCCGCGGCGGCCGCAGTGGGCCGTTCCGGGAGCGATCGCCCCAGCCGCGACTCGACGGCTCCCCGGACCGGCGGAAGGACGACCAGGCCGGCGAGGAGGAAAAACAGCCCCGCGCCGGCGGACAGCGTCGCCAGTCCCGCCACGATCGCGACGTAGCCGACGGCGTACTGGAGGCGACGCCGGAGATCGTCGCCCCCCGTTCGCTGTTTCGCCCGCTTGTCGATGTAGGCCTCGAGCCGTCGGTCGGCCTCGTCGGTCTGTGGGGTCGCACAGGTGGGGCAGAAATTGTACGACTTCCCCACCTCCGTTCCACAGTTCCGACAGGACGGCATGATCGAACGGAACTACCCGGCCGGTATAAATCAAGCTTCGCTCCGACTCAGTATCGGAAACTGAACCGCGCCGACGGTTGATAACGGAACCGCGAATACGTACCCGCAGGCAGCCGTATATCGACGATGTCTCTCGTCACCCATCTCCTCGGTCGTCCTCCCCGGTTCACGGCGCGGAGCGTCCGCTTTCTTCTCGTGGTCTGTTGTCTGTTCGCCGGCGCCGCAGTTCTTTTGAGTTCGCCGGTCGCCGGCGCGCCGACGATGGAGAACGTGACGATCGACGATGACGAATCCTGGGTCGGCCTCGAGGACGACCACGAAATCGCGATCGAGGCCGCAGGGATCGACACGAGCGACGGCCCGGCGACCGTCACAGTCGAACTGGCCGGGTGGTCCGACGACGCCCTCGTCGGTGATCCCGACGTCGAGATCCTCACCTCCGGCGTCGGCGTCCAGAGTGACGTCGAGACGGACGGTACGACCGTCTCTTTCGATATCAACGACACGTCCGAGGCGGTGATCGATCTCGAGGCGGGAATCGACGTGACGCTCGAACACCCCTTCGAATCGTCGTTCGACGGCGCCGAATACGGTGTAAACGTCGAAACCGAGGCTTCCAACGGCACTGGGGAGGCGAACACGGAGGTCACGATCGAGCGACTCTCGTATCTCGTCGACGGCGACGAGCGGTTCCCGCCGTCGACGGAGTTCGTCTACCGGAACCAGACGGTGACCGTGGCCCACCTCGAACCCGGAACCGAGTACACGCTCTTCGAGTTCGATCCGGAGGAGGGGACGCTCGGCGGACCGGTTGAATCCGTAACCCCCGGTTCGGGGGCGACCGCGACCGTCGACACCGCCGACGAAGAGTTCGAACCGGGCTGGTATCTCGTCTACGATGCGGACGAGATCGTTCCGACGACCGAGAACGCCTTCCGGATACAGCGTCACGAACTCGATGCGACACCGGCCGACGACACGGTCGACGGTGACGGGTCGGAAACGGCGGTGACGATCGACTCGCCGATCCGGTCGACGGCATTCGACGTCAACGTCACGTCGGCGGATCTGGAAGCCGGAGACCTGTTCGACGTCTTCGACGGCGAGACGAACGGCGATATCGAGCACGCGGACGGCGGGTCGATCGTGATCCGCGACGTCGAGGCCGGCGAGGAGATCCCGATGAACTTCGAGTCGGTCCTGGAGGCCACCTACGGCTTCGAGTTCGAGGCGACCGACACGGGAGCGACAGACGACGCGAGCGTCGCCGTCAAGGCACGCGAGGTCGACGCGGCGTTCGGGAGCGACCACTACACCGCGCCGGTCGGGAGCCTCCCCGAGATCGACCTCGAACTCGAGGACACCGACGAGACGTACCTCATGATCGGCGGCGATCGGAGCGGTAACGACGGCATACTGACGAACTACTTCGATATCCTCCACGTCGAGGGTGACGCGACGATCCGGATCAACACCCGTCTGCTCGGAACGAACGTCCCTTCCGATGAGGTCTATCGGGCCGAGGACGCCGAGGTGACAAGCTACCTGCACGAGCCGGACCACGAGGGGTTCGACGACGTCGCCTTCGAGGGCGGGGCGGACGATCTCTCGGCGTTCCGCTCGGAGCTCGGTATCGGGTCGCTCCCGCGACCGTTCCAGGCGGACCGGCTCCGACTCGTCGCGGGCGGCTCGGGATCCGTCGTCGTCCGCGACGACGGGGTCCCCGATTTCGAACGGCCGCTGGCCAGATCGAACCTCGTGCTCACCGACACCGACGGGTTCGGGAACGTGACGACGCACGTCGCACCGGAAGGGAGCGCGACCGAGTTCGACGCGGAGGAGGACTTCGAGGCGTTCGAAGAGACGCTCACGGAGCGTGGAAACGTCACCAAAGGCGACCGACTCGTCTTCGAGATCGAAGCGGACGGCCTCTCCGGGCTCGTCACGTGGCTCGACGGTCGGACGGCCCCGGACTCGACCGGCCTCGATCCTGCCGCCCTGTCGACGTTGCGTTCGTTCCCCGACGGGTTCGTGCTCGAGGCCGAACAGACCAACCCGGATCAGAACGAACGCGTGACGGAACTCGATCTCGGAGGGGCGACGGACGGCGACGCCTCCCTCCTCTATGAGCCGATCGCCGATGACGACGACCGCGCCGCGATCGATCGGTACTACCTCGTGGTGGATACGCGCGAATCGGGGCCGTTCGACCGTGAGATCGATCCCGGCGACGAGTTCCGGTTCCGATTCGGCTACGAGTCGCCGGGCGAGACGGACTGGTTCGACACCGTCGATCACGACGCGATCGACCCGAACGACGCCGAGCCCCACTTCCCGTATTTCGACGCCGACGCGGACAACGTCACCGAGTCGCGGCTCGTCAGGATCGAGGAACGGAGCGTCGAGTACGAAACGGTCGACAGCGACGGCCGGCCGATCGTCCGGAACGGGGAGAACGGAACGGTCTCGGGACGGACGAACCTCGCGCCCGCGACGAACGCCTCGATACAGCTCTCCTCGGCCGAGCGGATCGAGGGTGACCGGTTTCTGATCGAAGAGCCCGTCGAGATCGACGACGACGGACGTTTCGAGCTGACGCGCGATCTCTCCGCGTTCGCCCCCGGCGAAGCGATCGACGTCGAGTTCTACGCCGACCAGCGGCTTCTCGAGAGCCGATCGGGGACCGTCATCGGGGCGGACGAGCCGCTCGTCGACTACCGGATCGTCGATTACGACGGGAACGTGACACTCGGACGCGGCGACTCCCTGGCCGTCGTCTCGGCGACGGTCGAAAACGCCGGCCACGTCCCCGGCGACGGGGCGGTCGAACTGACGATCGAGAACACGACCGAGAGCGACCGCGCGCTGGAACTCGACGGCGGAACGGCCCGGAGTATCGAGTTCGACGGGACGGCCGAGCTTGAGCCGGGCGTCTACAACTACACCATCGCGACGGCCGACGGCGAGGCGAACGGGCTGTTGATCGTCGAGGAGCCTGCCGAGGCCGAACCGTCCGACGGCGATTCGCCGGCGACCGATACGGGTTCGGACGACTCCGGCGAGGGAGGGCCATCCGAGGCCGAACCGACGGAGCCGGCCGAGCGCGAAGAGGGTCCCGAAGAGGGAGATGACGACCTCGGCTTCGGTGGGGTCCCGGTCGGCACGCGCCACGCGGTCGGCGGCGCGGCGCTCGTGGGTGGGATCCACGTCCTCGGCCACTGGACGTGATCGGTGCCCGCCCTCATACTGGTGGACGAAATCAAACGAAACCGGCTCACGAGCCATCCGCCGTTCGCTCCGTCGAACGGCTTGATCCTCGTGAGTCGTATGTACGTT
>CAZWZX010000134.1:0-7144 GCA_964638655.1 uncultured Natronomonas sp. | reverse complement strand
CCTGTGCGTCGCGGAACTCCTCGACCATCTCGATCTCGTTGTTCGAGCCGCCGTAGACGGTGAACCCGACCGAGGAGGCGCCGAGTTTGGCGGCGTACTCGACCGAACAGTTGACGGCGGAGTCGGGCTCGCCCATCCAGAGGTTCGACGTCCCGTTGAGTTTCAAAAGCAGGTCGACGTCGTCCTCGTAGCTCGGGTAATACGCCTCGGCGACCCCCTTCTGGACCGCGACGGAGGTGACCGCCGGATGCGTCGCCGCCTCGAAGGTCCGTTCGGGGTCGGCGCTTTCGGGGACGTCCTCGAAGTCGACCGGTCCGTGTTCGAGGCCGTGGTCGTACGCGAGGATGAGCACCTTTCCGTTCCGACACAGCGGGGTGTCGTCGATCGGGATCATACACCAACGTCCGGTGAGGCGGACAAAGAAGATTCTGGTACGGAGAAGCCGACGGTCTCCGGTCCCGGCCGGTCGAGACGTGGTTCGACGGCGTCTTCAGAGCGTGTATTCGTCGCCCTCGTCGCCGCGGGCGGCCGGATCCTGCTGGTCGTCGGTCATCTGCGTGAACAGGTCCTGATCGGGTTCGTTCGTCGTTTCGGTCGGGGCGTACGCCGACACGCCCATCGAGAGGAGCTCCTCGACGGCCTGCTCGCGGTTGAGGAACTCGCCCTGTTCGACGAGCCGGGCGATCTCGCTGTCGATGCGGTCCGGCAGGGACACTTCGACTTCTGGCATAGCCGACGGTTCGAGACTCGATGTTTTAAGCCCTGTGTTGACAGCAAGGTTCCGTTCTGCGGTGTGCTGTCCGTTCGTCCGGTCCGCCCCGTGTGTTTCCCGGCCGGTGAGAAAAACGGCATTATATAAACGGTTACGCCGCGTCGGCCCATCCATGGTCAACGATAGCACGCGGGGACGGTTCGTCTGTCCCGAGTGCCACGGGACGATCGCCGTCGATCCACCCGTTCGACGGGCGCTCGTCGAACACGGCTGTGTGCTGTGTGGGACGGCGGTCTCTCAGGGCGCCTTCGAGGCGTCCTGAGGGAGGTCGGTCGTCTCAAACGTCGAGGATCGCATCGAGCAGTTTCGACTGGGCCGCGGCCAGATGCTCGGAGAACGTCGCCGTCGTGATTCCGAGTGCGTCGGCGACTTCGCCCGCGTTGGCGTCCTTCGGGTGTTCGAAGTATCCCATCCTGTGGGCGGTTTCGAGCACTTCTCGCTGTCTGTCGGTCAGCCGACTTCGATCGAGAAAGATCAGGTTGTCCTCCTGTGGGTCGTGTTCGCTTCGGAGCAGTCGCCGGACGTCGACCGCCGGATACCGATCGCGAAGCGTCGTGATCACGCTCTGGAGGGCCTCCATGTCGATCGCGTGAAAGACGAGATAGAGCGACCCGTCCCGGGTGTGGAGATCGACGATCGGACTGTCGAACTCCTCGATCGATTCACAGGGACACCCCCGACCGCGCTCGCGCTGAAACCGATACATCGTCTTCGAGCCGTAATCGAACACCTCGGTGAGTTCAACGCTCGCCGTCGGCGCCTTCTCGCCGCCGATCATGAACTCCTCGGTGACCCGATCGGGTTCGCTGGCGGTCGTCCCCCTCGCGACCGAGTACGACGGCGATCCGGCGGATACCGATCCCTCGACGACAGGACAGGTGCCGTCCGGATCGACCCGGACTTCCGCACGGATCCCAGAGTCCATCGACTGTGCTTTCGGCCTCCGGCAAGTAAGTCTGTCTCCCACCGGCCAGCGATCGCTTCGGATCCCCGACGGCTCCGAATCCGATCCGGAAACAGCTGCCCCTATATAAATCACCCTGTATACTGAGGGATGGGTTTCCCGACTATCGGGACCCTCTCCGAAGACAAGCAGATGTCAGCACAACTCCATCCGAACGGCGCCATGCGGGATCCGAAGGGGAACCGAACGGCGGGTCGTTCGCTCGATACGGAGGCCGTCCTCACCGCGCTCGAAGACCCGGACTGTCGGGCACTTCTGGAGGCGACGGCCGAAGAGGCACTGACTGCGGGCGAACTCACCGAGCGCTGTGAGATCCCACGCTCGACGACCTACCGGAAGGTCGAACAGTTGACCGAGGCCGGACTTCTCGAGGAGGCGGTCCGCCTCAGTTCGGACGGCAAACACGCAAGCGAGTACCGACGCACGTTCGAGGACGTCACCGTCTCGCTGTGCGAGTCCGAGGGGATCACCGTCGGTCTCTCGCAAGCGATCACGTCGTCCGGAGCGGCCGATTGATCGCGCGTTCCGGGATCAGTTCGTATATATTCTCCCGGAGTAAACCGGCCGAACGACCGACGACCTCCCGACGATAATGAGCACACACATCTTCGTCTGCCCGGGCTGTGAACAGGAGATCGAAGTCAACGCCTCGATGCGCGAGGCGATCCTCGCGAGCGGCTGTCCGGTGTGTACCGAACCCGCCGAGTCGGCGTATTTCGAGCCGACGTAGCCGGCTACCCTCCGCGGGAAACCGTTATTAGTCGTCCGCTTACCGTCTCCGGCTCGAGTCTGTACAGCTCGATCTCCAGCTCGTTCTTTTCGCTCGGCCAGATCTCGAAGAGCGGCCGCTTCGCCGAACCGTACTGTTCGATCTCTCCGACGGTCAACTCGTCGGGATCGATGCGAACGAGCGTCCCCTTCGCGACGACGCTCCGATAGGTGTCGCCGTCCTCGTCGTAGACGACGAGCCGCGCGTCGGGATCCGACGAGAGGAACCGCCGTTTTTCGCTGTCGGTCGAGGATACCAGTCGCATGTAGAACTGCCGTTTCGAGGGATCGTATCCGTACGAGATCGGGATCGCGTACGGTTCGTCCGTTCGGGCAAGCGAGAGGACACCCGTCTCGTGGGCACCGAGAAAGGCGTCCGTCTCGTCGGCCGACATCTCGACCCGGCGATCGATTGCCATACGCGGAGAAACGTCCCTGCGTACTTATCGTTCACCGTTTCCGCCGATGCGATCCGCTACCGCCATCCGGAAAGTTCGACGATCCCCTCGGCATCGACAGTGATCCACGCCGTCTGACGCTCGCGTTCGTCCGCACCGCGTGGAACGAACGTGTACTCGCCCTCCGGTTCGTTCTCGAGGATCTCGAGCGTGTGCGGATGACGGGCCGCGTCGTTCCGTTCGAAGCCGCTCGAACCGTCTGTCATACTCGGCTCACATTCGACCGCTGGTGGGACGTGTCCATAATAGATCGGGTGAATCTCAGCTCGTTAGAATCGGGCTCGGTTTCCGAAACGGTGAGCGCCCCGCATCGCCACCCCGGCTTTTCACCACCGCGTTTTCCGAACCGATTCGGGAGAGGATTCACGAGGTAGGGGTTCGTAAGAAAAGACAATGCGCGCCGAACACGCGCCGCCGAACCCGCGTGCCATCGACACCGACGAACGGCCCTTCGTCCTCATCTGGGAGGTGACACAGGCGTGCGAGCTCGCCTGCGATCACTGCCGGGCGAACGCCGATCCGAGCCGACACCCCGAAGAGTTGACGACGGCCGAAGGCAAACGACTGCTGGACTCGGCCGCCGAGTTCGGCGAGGGACAACTCGTCGTCCTCTCGGGCGGCGATCCGATGAAACGCGGCGACCTCGTCGAACTCGTCGAATACGGCACCGAACGGGGACTTCGAATGACGCTGACGCCGAGCGGAACCGAGGCACTGACGGCCGAACACATCGCGGCGCTCGCCGACGCCGGCCTCAAGCGGATGGCGCTCAGTATCGACGCCCCCGGGGCGGCACACGACCGGTTCCGCGGTGAGGCAGGGAGCTTCGAGCGGACGGTCGAGGCCGCGGAAGCGGCGAAGGCGGTGGGGATCCCGATTCAGATCAACACGACCGTCTGTGGCTCGACCGTCGAGACGCTCCCCGAGATCCGCGATCTCGTCGCCGATCTCGGCGCGGTGCTTTGGTCGGTATTCTTCTTGGTCCCCGTCGGTCGTGGACAGCTACTTGAGTCGATTTCGCCACAGCGCGCCGAGTCCGTCCTCGAGTGGCTCCACGAGACCTCCGAGTCGGTCCCGTTCGGCATCAAGACGACCGAAGCGCCGAGCTACCGGCGGGTCGCCCTCCAGCGGCAGGGGTCGGCCACGGAGACGCCGTCTTCGGACCGGATCGGCCGTCGGGGCGGGATCATCGCCGGCGACGGCTTCGCGTTCGTTTCCCATACCGGGGAACTGTATCCCTCCGGTTTCCTGCCGAAATCGGCCGGCAACGTCGCCGACGGGTCGCTCGTCTCGCTATACCGGAACTCCGAACTGTTCGAATCGCTCCGGGACCGCGGCCGGCTGAAGGGCAAATGCGGCGCCTGCGAGTTCCGACACGCCTGTGGCGGCAGCCGTTCGCGGGCGTTCGCGACGACCGGCGATCCCCTCGAGAGCGACCCGCTCTGTGCGTACGTACCGGACGGGTACGAGGGCGAACTCCCGTGACGTGAGATTCGGGGAAGCGACTTTTATTTCGGAACCGCTACGCCGCGTATGGTCGAACCGACGGAACGACGGCGGATCGATGACGGCGACCGGGCGCCGAACGGCCGCGAGTTCGAACTGTTCGTCCGGAGCGAAACCGACGACCCGATGCGTCACGTCGGCAGCGTCCGCGCCGCCGACACCGAGGGCGCCTACGAGCTCGCGACGCGGCTTTTCGCCTGGCACGCCGACGACGTGTGGGTCTGTCCGAGTTCGGCGATGTCCCGGTATACGACCCACGATTTCGCCGAGGACGCCCCGACAGCCGACCGTCCGGTCGACGCCGAGGAGCCCCGCAACCGGGAGTGGTCCTGACGTGATCTCCGTCAGCACGCTTCTGTGCGATCACGCCGCCGACGGGAACCGACTCCGGTACGACGTCGACACGGGAACCGACGACCCGGTTTCGGACCGCCCACAGCGGCGGCCGGTCGTCGTCTGGAACACGACGAACCGCTGTAACCTGAAGTGCGTCCACTGTTATGCCGGCGCCGAATCCGGGGCGAAGGCGGGCGAGTTGACGACGACGGAGGGCAAACGGCTGCTCGACGACTTGGCCGACTACGGCGCCCCCGTCGTCCTCTTTTCGGGAGGCGAGCCGATGGTTCGCGAGGACCTCGCCGAACTCGTCGCCCACGCGGCGGACGTGGGGATCCGGCCGGTGCTCTCGACGAACGGGACGCTCCTGACCGAAGCGCGGGCCCGCGAGCTGAAAGACGCCGGACTGGCCTACGCCGGCGTCTCCGTCGACGGGCTCGCGGAGCGAAACGACGAGTTCCGCGGCGTCGACGGCGCCTTTCGGGCGGCCGTCGAGGGCATCGAAACCTGCCTCGACGTCGGCCTCAAAACCGGACTTCGGTATACGGTCACTCAACAGAACGTCGAGGACCTCGACGGCGTCGTCGATCTGTTGACCGACGTGGGCCTCGATCGGTTCTGCTTCTATCACCTCTCCTACAGCGGCCGCGGTGAGACGCTGGATTCGGTCGATCTCGATACGGCCGAACGGCGATCCGTGGTGAAGCGCATCTGCGATCGGACCGTCCGCGCCCACCGGGAGGGAGAGGAGATCGAAACATTGCTCGTCGGCAACTACGCCGACGCGGCCTACATCGTCGAGTACGCCCGCCGGGAGTTCGGCGAGGACGCCGCCCGCCGCGTGTACGAGCGGCTCGAACGCAACGGCGGCGACCCGACCGGCGAGCGCGTCGCCGCCGTCGACTGTCTCGGCAACGTCCACCCGACGCAGTTCTGGCGCACGTACAGTCTCGGCAACGTCCGGGACCGCTCGTTCGGCGACATCTGGGAGGACGACTCGAACCCGTTGCTCTCGGCCGTCCGGAACCGCCCGGAGAACCTGACCGGCAAATGCGCCGACTGTCGGTATCGGGAGATCTGTCGCGGCGGCTCGCGGCTGCGTGCGATCGCGGCCGGAAACGGTCTGTTCGGCCCCGATCCGCAATGTTATCTCGAACCGTCCGAACGCGGCGGTACTCGACCGACGATGGACGCCGACTGATCGGCGGCGAAGCGTTTCGGATAGCCGGTCGGCGCTTGCCGATGAGCGAATATGTTCGGGGAGATCTGTTTCGGCGAGGCCACCGTACCGTCAAACATGAGCGGTACGCAGACGACTTCCCGGACCAAAGCGGCCACCACGACAGTCGACGTCCGCTGTACGGGCCACGTTCGAACCGAGATCGGCGAACACAGCTTCGAATTCGGCTTCGGCGGGGAGACGCTTCGGGAGTTTCTCGAGGCGTTCTTCGAGGAATACGGCGTCGAGGAGCTTCTCATCGCCGAAACGGAAGCCGAGGCGACGGCGAGCGGCTGGGCACCGACCGACGGCGACCCGCCCGGGGCGTGGGAAAAGAACCAGGAGGGAGAACAGACCCGGGCGTTCGCACGCGTCGCGATCAACGGCCGGTTCAACGAGCACCTGGATGGGCTCGACACCGAACTCGCCGACGGCGACCGGGTTTCGCTTATGTACCCGTTCATCTTCTGTTGTTGAACGGGTCGTTGGGACCGGATACTATCTTGATTCAGCGAGAGAATCCCGCCCTTCCCGCGAAGGACGAGTGTTCCGACGCTCAGTCGGAACCGAGGACTGAGCAGGGCGGGAGTGAATCGCGTAAGCTCTGGTGAGAAGCCGCCGAGTTACTGCTGGTCTTGAGTCTCCAACGTGTCGAGTCCGGCTTCTAACAACTCTGTATAGGCTTCTGATAGCGTCAGGTCGCGTTCCTCTGCGAAGTCTTTGATACGTCCCTGTAACGTGTGAGTTATTTCTACGTTTGGTCGCATGGTCCAACAGTCTTTTATGCACGAAAACCTAACAATCTGTCGTCGTGAAGCGTGCCAACACGTTTGCCGTGCGACCGCTCACCGACGACGATGAGCAGGTGTTACGGGACTTGTTGGACGCTTCCGCTGCTCTCTGGAACGAGATCAATTACCAGCGTCTCATGCGCTACAACGACGAAGACGGCTTCGACGGTGACGTGTGGGACGCCGATACCGGCGCTCTCGAAGGCAAATACAAAGGCGTTCTCGGTGCGTCTACCGCTCAAACTGTCCGGCGAGCAAACAGCGAAGCGTGGCGGTCGTTCTTTCGATTGAAAAAGAAGTTTCACGACGAGTCGAACACGTCGGTCACGG
>CAZWZX010000133.1:0-7146 GCA_964638655.1 uncultured Natronomonas sp. | reverse complement strand
GCTGGGATGGCCCGAAGACACGCCTGTGGAGACTGCGCTCCCTACGGACACCACTACGGTGTCTGCAAAGCGCATCGTTGAAACAGGAAGCCTCGGGGTCGTTCGAGAGAGGGGAGCTCTCTCGTGATGACGAGAATCTTCGATTCTCGAACCACTTGACCCCGAGGCGATTCACGGCGAGTGACCGAACACCAGGGATACGCTGATTAGGGGTCGTCCCGAACCGGCGGCCATGTTCCGCCGACTGCGGGAGGTCGGCCCGGGCTTTCTCGTTCCGGCCGCGTGGGGCGTCGTGATCGCGGAGTCGCTCGGAGCCGTCACCACACACCCGGTGTTCGTGATGCACATCGTGATGTCCGTGCTCCTCGTCGCCTTCGCCGTGCTCTCGTGGAACGAGATGGAAGCCGGCGTATTGGGAACCTGGCGGCGCGTCATCGTCGCCGGCACGCCGTTCGCGCTCGCCGGAGTTGCCGGCTTTCTGGTTCCGACCGGATCGACGCCGCTTTTCGCCGCGGCGCTCGTCGGTTGGATGCTTCTCCCCGCGGCGGGCTTTCTCGATACCGCTCGGCAGGTTTCCGACGGTGTCTGGATTTATCAAGCGGGGGCGGCTCTCTGTGCGGTCGCCGTGGCGCTGTACGCGCTCGGATCGCTCCTCGGCTCCGAGGTTCTGTCCGTTCTGGGGTTGGTCGCGGTCGCGGTCGGCCAGACGGCCGGTATCCTCGATGCCGTCCTCAGGTACTGACTGTCGCGGCGGGAGCTACGGCGTGACGACGATCTTCCCGACCGCGTCCCGCTCTCGCATCTCGGCGAACGCCGCGGCGGTCTCCTCGAGCGGATGGGTCGACTCGATTTCGGGGTCGAGTTCGCCCCCGGCGACGAGGTCGACGAGTCGCCGGAGTTCCGGCTGTGTCCCCATCGTGCTGCCGATCACGCGCTTGTGACCCAAAAAGAGATCCGGGATGTCGATCTCGCTTTCGTTGCCCGTCGTCCGGCCACAGACGACCATCCGGCCGCCGCGACGCAGGAGCTCGAGACCGAGACCGGTGTAGGGGCCACCGAGGTGGTTCAACACCGCGTCCGGCGTTCCGATCCCTTCGACCGCTGTTTTGAGTTCGTCGGGATCGGTCCCCTCGACGGCGTGATCGAGCCCCAGCGTTTCGAGTCGATCGAGCTTTTTCGCCGACGAGGAAGTGCCGATCGTTCGCGCGCCGAGGACGTCCGAAAGCTGGACGCTCGCGACGCCGACGCCGCCGGTCGAGCCGGGGACGAAGACGAGATCTCCCGAACCGACCTCGGCCCGCCGGAGCATGTGGTGGGCGGTCAGATACGCCGTCGGGAGCGCGGCGGCGGCCGTCGTTTCGACCGAGTCGGGAAGCGGTACGAGGCGGTCGGCGTCGACGCAGGCGACCTCGGCCAGCCCGCCGTGGAACATCGAGAACGATTCACAGAGGTTCTCCGGACCCTCCCGGCAGAACTCACAGTGACCGCAGGTCTGGTTCGGACACAGAACGACGCGATCGCCGGCCTCGACGGCGTCGACGCCGTCGCCGACGGCACGTACCGTCCCGGCGACGTCGAGACCGCTCACGAACGGCAGATCGTCGGTGTCCACCATCGCCGAGTCCCCCTCGAGGATCCACAGATCGTGCCGGTTGATCGAACACGCCTCGACGTCGACGAGCGCCTCCCCGCGCTCCGGCTCCGGCATCGGTCGATCGACGATCGAGACGCCATCAGGCCCGATCAGCTCGCTGAATGCTGCAGTTCGCATCACGTGCGTATGGATCCGATGGGCGTATAACTGTATCGCGGCGGAACCGAGGCGCCACGATTCAGAGAAGCTCCATCGCGATCACGAGCCCGGTCAAAAAGACGTGTTCGCCGTCGATGACGAACCCATAAAAGAGCGGCCCTCGGTTCTCGGTCGCGAAGGGGATGTAGCCGGCGACGTAGGCGAGAAAGCCGAGCAAAACGAGGAACTGGCGGGGGACGAACCCAGCGACGACGGTGGCGACAGTAGCGACCGCGACCACGGCTGTCACGGCCATCGCGCCGGTTTTGGTCGCCCGGACCCCGAACGCGATCGGGATCGTTCGGATGCCTTCCGCTCTGTCGCCCTCGATGTCCTTGATATCGAAGACGGCCGCCGCGACGGTCAGCATGACGGTGAAAAAGCCGAACGAGAGGAGGATCTCGGGCGATCGAACGACGCCGTAGTAGACGCCGACCCCGAGCGGAATGACGCCCCACGAGAGCCCGACGATCAGGTTCTTGATCAACAGAAGCTGTTTCACCCGGGCGAACGAGTACAGGCCGGCGGCGACGGCCGGCAAAAACAAAAGCGGGGCACCGGCGATCCCGAGGAGAAAGGCGACGACGATCGCACCGAGATACAGCGTCACGCCGACGACAAAAAGGAAAACGCCGTGGCGATCGGTGAACGCCGCCCGGCCCGGGACGTTTCGGAGGTCCTCCTCGATATCGGTGAGCCGGTTGAGGCTGTAGACGAAAAGCGTCGCCGCGAAGACGATGAACAGCGCGAGCGGATCGGGCCGCAGCCCCGACAGGAGCATCGTCGAGAGCGCGACCCCGGTGGCGGCCATCGAGATGAACAGGTTGCTGTGGACGAGAAACGCGGCGATCGACCGGATCGCGCCGGGGTCGCTCGTGGGGCCCATTCGGATACCGTTCGACTGTTGTCGCCGACGTTGATAGCTCTGTCCCGTCGTCGCAACTCGGCCGACCCCTTCCTCGGTCGAAGCGCTGATTACCTGCCGGTGTGAGGTACGGACGAATGCTTTCGTCCTCGTGGAAACGGGATATCGCGAGCGGCCTCGTCGTGCTCGTACCGCTACTCGTTACGGCCTACGTCGTCGCGTTCATCTACCAGGCCATCGCGAACCTCCCGTTTCTCGAGACGACACTCGGCGGACTTCCGGTCGCGGTCCGGGTGCTCATCACGCTCGTGCTGTTCGGACTGCTCGTCCTCGCGGTCGGCTATCTGATGCGGACGACCGTCGGGGATCTGCTCGAGGCGGCGCTCGACGACATCATGAACCACCTCCCCGGGCTCCGGGTCGTCTACAACGCCTCGAAGATGGCGGTCGAGACCGCCGTCAGCGGCCCCGACGAACTGCAGACGCCGGTCAAACTCGAGACGTGGAACGGGATGCGAATGACCGCGTTCAAGACCGGGAAGTCGACCGAAGACGGCCGTGACGTGCTCTTTTTGCCGACCGCGCCGAACATCACGACCGGGTTCGTCGTCGAGGTCGAACAGGATCGCTACACCGAGATCGACGAGACCGTCGAGGACGCCCTCACGCGAATTCTCAGCGCCGGCTTCGGTGAAAGCAAGGACCGAGGCGTCCAGATCGACGTCACGGAGGCGTCGATCGCGGAGCAACTGGACCGTACGACGTCCGCTTCTTCCGCTTCGTCGTCCGAGGAGAGCTGAACGTCCCGATCTCCCGGATCCGCGGAAACACGACGTTTCGATTCCCGAATCGCTCGCTTCCGGGTGACTCACTCAAATGTGATCTTCGGGCATGAGATCCCGAAAGTCCTGCGCCGTGAGCCACTCACACAGTCGAACTAGCTGCTCGCTCGCGGCGTTATACATCTCCTCGCCTTTTTCCGCTGTCGCATCGGTCTGATCGCCGAAAACGCCGTTGTCCGCGTTCTCGATGGCGTCATAGTACACTCTGCTTCCGAACTTCCGTCCGGTATCGCTATCGAAGTTGGCCAATCCGCCGTCCCGCGCTTCGGCGAGCCGGTCTTCGGCGACCCACTCGTTTTTGAAATGCTGGATCATCGCCGTCTCCTTCGGCCCGCCGTGTGGGCCGTTCCGCTCGAAGAGATCGTCGACGAGGTCCGGTATACTATCGTTCCACATCCACTCGATCGCGTACATCGTTTCCTCGTCCCGAAGCCTCCGACCGACTTCGCGGAGATGCTCTACGTTCCCCCCGTGGGCGTTGACGTAGACGATCCGATCGATCCCGTGATAGGCGAGGTTCCGGCTGAACGATTCGACGTACTGTCGAAACGCCGGCGGGTCGACCCACATCGTCCCGTGAAACTGCTTGTGGTGTGGGCTGACCCCGATGTCGATCGTCGGCGTGCAGAGATAGCCGGTCTCTTCGGCGACTCCCCTCGCGAAGCCCTCCGCGATCAGGTGGTCAGTCGCGAGAGGTAGATGCGGCCCGTGCTGTTCGGTCGATCCCACCGGAACGAGCGCCAGCGATTCGTTCTGAAAATACGTTTCGAGATCCGGCCAGGCCTTCTCTGCGAGATACATAGCGTCACTTCTCGTGTGTGCCTTTTTAACTTAGCTGAACGGGACGGCCTCACTCCCCCGTCCTTGAGGAGCCTTTCGCGAACCGGAGGCTTCCGTGATCACCCGACGATCGGGAGACTGATGACGAAGACGGCGCCCTCTGGGTCGTTGTCCTCGACCCACACGTCGCCGCCGTAGCCGTCGACGAGCGAGCGAACCAGATAGAGACCGATGCCCGCGCCGGCGCTTCCCAGCCCTTTCTCGCCCTTGCCGAAGATATCCTCCTTTTGCGCGTCGGGAACGCCGGGGCCGTTGTCGGCGATTCGGACCTCGATCCGGTCGTCGGTTTGGGCCGTCGAGACGACGACCTTCGGCGGTGTCTTGTCGTTGTGCTGGATCGCGTTCTGGAGTACGTTCCGGAACACCGACCCGAGCATGTCGTTCCCGATGACGTCGGCGTCGGAGATCGACCCCTCGACGGTCACCACCGCCTTCGGGTAGCCCGATCGCGTCTCCTCGATCTGCTGGTTGAGCGCGGGCGCGAGCGAAACGGCCCGTTCTTCGACGCCGCCACCGAGCATGACCTGTGAGAGATCCCGCGCCGTTGCCGTCAGATCGACCGCGCTCTCGGTGTTCTCTTTGATTATTTTGAGGTACTCCCGGCCCTCCTCGTCGACGTGTCTCTCGAGCAGTTCGGCGTAGGCGCCGATCAACTGCAGATCGTTCCGAATGTCGTGACGCATGACCTGATTGAGGAGCTGCAAGTTGTCCCGTTGCTCTTCGGGCGTCGGGCCGGGCAACTGGTCGGACATGGACGTCAGATGGCGCGCATCGGGCATAACGTTCCCGTTCGCCTCCGGACCGGGATCGGAACGGTCAGCCCGACTCGGTGGCGGGTTCCGAGCGCCACGCCGGGACGTTTTCGCGGAGGAGTGTCACGCCGTCGGCGAGACGGAACTCCGTCGCCGAGCAGTTGTCGGGACTGTGCGTCGACAGCGAGGCGGTCAACTCGAGCCCCTTCGCATAGCCCGACAGGATACAGAGCGGTCCGCCGTGAGTGACGAGCAGGACCGTCCCGGTTTCGGCCGTCGCGAGTTCGTCGAACCGCCAGATGACACGGGTTTCGACGTCGCTGAACGACTCGCCGCCTTCGGGGACGGTTTCGGTCGCCTCGTAGGCGGCCTCACCGAGACCGAAGGTCGGAAAGCGGCGTTCGACGTCGGCGTAGGAAAGCCCCTGATAGACGCCGAGATCCCGCTCTCTGAACGCCGAGTCGAACGAAACTGGCGGATCGCCGATCGACTCCAGGAGCAGCTCAGTCGTCTGTTCGGTCCGCAACAGATCCGAAGAGACGACCCGATCGAACTCGTATTCGTCGGCCAGCCACGCCCCGGCGGCCCGGGCCTGTTCTCGGCCAGTCTCGTTCAGCGGGACGGGCGCCCACCCCTGCATCCGGCCCTCGAGGTTCCAGTCGGTTTCGCCGTGTCTGACGGCGACGACGCGTGTCATGGCCGACCGTATTCGCCGACTCACAATCAGACTACCGGCGGACTGAGCCGACGGCTCGGATCCGACAGGCCGTGAGAGATCCTCGCCGAACGTGCGACCTTTGAACACACGGGTCGAAGAACGTCGCATGTTCGAGCGGGCGAAACAGATCCGGAAGGACAGACGGTACACGACGCTTTTCGAGCGAGCCGTGAGCCACGTCTCCCGCGAGATCGAACACGCCGTCGGCTCGGTTTCCCCCCTCCGTGAGCGCTCGCTCGAACGCTCGAAGCGGGAGCTCGACGGGCGGATGCGGACGGAGCGGACGATCGGGGACGTCCTCGATACGACCGGGACGTACTTCGAACCGAGGGGGGAGTATCGGGGGTACGGTCCGTACCGATCGCTCAGGGCCCTCCAACACCGATCGGAGGTCACGGAACTGGTCCGGGAGGTGGCCGAACACGAACCGGCGACGGTCATGGAGATCGGCAGCGCGAACGGCGGAACGCTGTACGTCTGGGCACGCACGCTTGAGAGCGTCGAGACGCTACTGAGCGCGGATCTGGACTACCGGGGGCGGGAGGAGCTCTACGAGTATTTCGCGGCCGAATCGGGCTGTTCGCTACGCTGTATCGAAGGGGACTCACACGGCGACCGAACCGGACGAGCCGTCCGGGAGACGCTCGACGGGGATCGGATCGACTTCCTCTATATAGACGGTGACCACTCTTATGAGGGTGTCAAAGCCGATTTCGAGACGTACGAACCGCTCGTGGCCGACGACGGGATCGTCGGGCTACACGACGTCGAGACGAGCGGAACGGGAGTACCGCGGTTCTGGACGGATCTGACCGAGGAGTACGACTGCCGGAAGATCGTCGGCGAGAGCCGACACGGGCCGGGCGTCAGTGGGATCGTGTATAAAGGCGGACTGGGATGACATCCTCCCCGTCGTGAACGGAGAGGGACTACGTCCCTCAAGCAGTCGGGCGAAGCCCGACGACGACGGGGTTTCCTCCGTGGGAGTCTCAACCGGTCTACGAGTCCCCGGAGGCAACATTCCCGTCACGCTGGACGGTACTCGGGTCTGTGCGCTGTTCGTTGGGACTTTCCCTCATGGGAGAGTATGATACCTCCGACCAGTTGTGGTCGTCCCACTTGAACCGTGCTGGAAAACGCTGTGCGTTTTCCGCATCCCGGAAATCACAGATTTCCGAGGACACGGGCCGTGCCATCGGCCTGACTGCCTGTTCTGTCTGCCGTTGACGAGACGCTCCGCGTCTCGTTCGCCAATCAGAACTCTCCGAGTTCTGATGACGTCTCAGGAACGTTTCTGAGGCTGTAAGGTCGGCGTGGCCCTCAAAGCCACACGGACA
>CAZWZX010000132.1:0-7199 GCA_964638655.1 uncultured Natronomonas sp. | reverse complement strand
TCGCCGGCGGCGCCCGCGGGATCTCCTATCACGGGCAGATGAGCAACCCCCGGGCCCCGTCGCGGATCCCCGGCGGCTCCTCGGGCGGCAGCGCGATCGCCGTCGCCACCGGAGCGGTCGACGTCGCTCTCGGAACCGATACCGGGGGTTCCGTCCGGATCCCCAGCGCGTACTGTGGGATCGTCGGGCTGAAGGGGACCTACGGGCTCGTGCCGCTGTCGGGTGTCGTCGAGAACACCTACACGCTCGATCACGTCGGTCCGATGACCGCCTCGGTCGCGGACGCCGCGACCGTACTGGACGCCATCGCCGGCAAGGACCGGGGCGATCCGGCGAGCATGGGGGCTGCCGGACGGGACGAGTACGAGATCGGTTCCTACGTCGCCGCCGTCGAGGACGCGCCGTCGCCTTCGGAGCTCACGATCGGCGTCGTCGCCGAGGGGTTGGGCGAGGGGACCGCCGAGCAGGCCGTCGATCCGGGCGTCGTCGAGCACACGAAGGCGACGGTCGACCGACTGGCCGACGCCGGCTGTACCGTCGAGGAGATCTCGATCGACTCGTGGGAGGCCGCCAGCGCGATCAAACGGACGCTGAGCTACACCGAACTGGCCGCTCACTGGCGTGACGGGGGCGCGCCGATCCGTCGCGGCGGATCGGTCGACGAGGGATATCAGGCCGGATTCGCCGCTCGAGCCCGCTCGAACAGCGGACGGACGGGGGCGTACTACCGGGCCCGGATGATCACGGGTGCGTTCTTGCTGTCCGAAAAGAACGGCCGTCCGTACACCCGTGCGCAGGCGGCCAGACGTGTTATCGAGACGGACCTCCGCGACGCGCTGGCGGGTGTCGACGTCCTCGCGACGCCGACGGTCGCCGGGCCCCCTTCGGAGATCGACGAGGCCGCCGATCCCGGACTGAGCTACTCGCGGAACACGCGACCGGCGAACGTGACCGGCCAGCCGGCGATCACGCTGCCGAGCGGAACGAAGGACGGACTACCCGTAGGATTCCAACTCGTGGCGGATCACTTCGAGGAGGCGGCGCTCTTGGCGACCGCCGCGAGCATCGAAGACGTGATCGCGCCGTAAATCGCAGCTCTACGGCGCTCTCGGAACCCGCCGGGACCGGATCGACCGTTCCATCGGGACGAAGATTGAAATACGCGGGCTCGGTGAAACGAGTATGGTTATCAAGGTGGTCTCGACCGGCGGAACGATCGCGTCGACGGAGACGGCCGGCGGCGACGCGACACCCTCACTCGGCGGCGAGGAGCTCGTCGCGTCGGTCCCGGGGATCGAAACGATCGCCGAGATCGACGTCGAGGACTTCGCGACCGTTCCGAGTCCGCATCTCACCGTCGGGGACATGTGGAAGCTGACCGAACGGATCCGGACGCTGGACACCCACAGCGATGTCGAGGGGATCGTCGTAACTCACGGAACGAGCACGCTCGAGGAGTCGGCGTACTTTCTGTATCTGTGTTACGACGGCGAGACGCCCGTGGTGTTTACCGGCGCGATGCGCAACCCGTCGTTGGTAAGCCCGGACGGTCCGGGGAACGTGCTCGCGAGCGTCAGAACGGCGGCCGACGACCGCGCCCGCGGGATGGGCGTCCTCGTCGCGCTCAACGACCGGGTCCACACCGCCCGCGAAGTGACGAAAACGCACTCGTCGACGCTCGATACGTTCCGCGAACCGGAGTTCGGCCACCTCGCGACGGTCGAGGAGGATCGCGTCACGTGGCGTCGACGGCCGGTGAACCCGGATCCGACGTTCGATCCGGACCCCGAAGCGCTGACGAACGAGATCCTCACGCTCTGGGTCACGGTCGATACGCCCGAAGTGCAGGTTCCGGACCCGGCCGACGCCGACGCCGTGTGTCTGGCGGCCACCGGGACCGGCGGTTTTCCGCCGGCGATACTCCCGAAGCTACGTGCCCTCCGGGAGGCGGGGGTGCCGCTCGTCGCGACGACCCGGTGTCCGGAGGGGCGGTTGGGTCGGAACACGTACGACTTCCCGGGAAGTCACTCGACGCTGCAGGAGCTCGACGCGTACTTTTCAGATCTGAACCTCCAGAAGACTCGAATTCGAACGATCGTGGCGCTCGCCGCCGGTCGAATGGCGGCGGCGTTCGACCGGCCTTAAGCGAGTACCGGGGCGGATCCCGAACGTTTCGTGGTCTCGGGGAGTGAGGTGCTCCGAAATCTCACGTGAACCACAATAGAATAACAGTAGTAGTGTCGTTATAATTGTTTTAACAGTGCATACGTACCTGTGATCTTATTACGATTAAAATATCGCATCCGCCCCGTCGGTCGGGAGTCATACTCGGAGACGAGGGGACGTCCACACGACTCGCCGAGACGAAAGCCCTTCGACGGAGCGGACGGTAGCGTCCACGCGAGTCTGTTCAGTTCGGCTTCATCGACCCAGTATCACACGCTGTCGACGGGCAGGTGGGGACGATCGAAGGTAGAGTGTACGTATAAGTACATATTAAATATAAAAATAAAAACATGTGATGCTCCGATACCGAAGTCCGGCGGAATTCGAGGGGTAAAGGTAAAAAAGAACAGGGCAGGGTCGCCGATGGTGTTCGCTTTCGATCGAAAAGGTTGCCGATATAAATACAGATTCTCCAAAATAACAACCGAGACGGCCGTGGGAACGTCTACGGGACGTTCGTAGTGTGCATGATATTACATATGTCGTTCCAAGAAACAGTCAATATATACCACCGGACGGAGGCTTCGATGCGTCCGACCGCTGGCGGTGTCGTCGAGAGCGCCTGCCGTTCTGTCCGGCGGTATGACTGGGCGGTGTCGTTTCCGGAACGTATCCCGCCGATCGGGTATCGATCAGTCCCGCGATCGTCTCATACTGATGGACAAAAGAACGTAAATACGACTCACGAGGATCAAGCCGTTCGACGGAGCGAACGGCGGATGGATCGTGAGTCGGTTTCGTTTGATTTCGTCCACCAGAATCACCCTTCGAAGGTCACGGCCGTTCCCCGGTGATCGGCGATTCGTACGCCCCGAATGCGTCCAAAAGCGGCGCCGCCTCGGAGTCGACGAGGAGCAGTTCACGCTGTGTGGGACTCACGAACCCTTCCGTTTCCGCGTGATCGAAGTGCGCCACGAGACCGTCGTAATACCCGGCGACGTTCAACAGCCCGCACGGTTTCGAGTGGAACCCGTGTTTCGCCCGTCCGAGCACGTCGAACAGCTCCTCGTGGGTCCCGATCCCTCCCGGGAAGGCGACGAAGCCGTCGGCGTATCCGACCATCCGCTCTTTGCGTTCGGGTTTCGTCTCCGTCGTCACGAGCTCCGTCAGCCCCGGGTGCGGTCGTTCCCGCTCCCGTATCGATTCCGGGATGATCCCGACGACGTCTCCGCCTTCCTCGAGCACCGCGTCGGCGAGCGTTCCCATCGCCCCACCCGTGCCGCCGCCGTACACCAATCCGAGATCACGATCGACCAGTGCGACAGCGAACTCCTCGATCGCCGCGCTGTAGGCCGTCGCGCCGCTGTCACCGGAGCCACAGAAGGCACAGATCCAGTCCATGTGGGGAGGGGGAACGGAGACCTATTTAAAAATACCTCTCCTCTCCCCTCGGCGCTGTTCCGGTCGGGTCCCACAACCTTTATTAGATTCGTATTTCGATCTTAAGCTGAATTCGTATGAAAAAGACCGACATTGAGGATATGGAGCGCCGCGACCTGCTACGAGCGACCGGGGCCGGCCTGGGTACCGCAGCGATGGTCAGTTTCAGTGGCTGTGCGGGTGACGAGGACGACGGCGAACCGACCGACGACGGCGAACCCGACGATGAGGGGTTCGAGACGATCGAGGCCCCGTACGTGCTCACCGAGGACGCGCTGGATATGATACCGTTCCAACTCGGGCAGGAGGAAGGTATCTTCGCCGACCACGGTATCAACCTCAACATCGAGATCACGGGATACGGCGAGTACTCGCGGGCACTCACGACCGGCGATTCCGATTTCGGGAACGCCGACCAGTCGATGTTCGTCGACGCCCACACCGCCGACTTCGAGCAGGTCGCCTTCGGGAGCAACCTGCTCCAGCTCAACAGTATCTTCGTCCGCGAGGACTCCGACATCGAATCCCCCGCCGATCTCGAGGGTCGTCGTGTCGGCGTTCCGTTCTGGGAGTCGGGGACGACGCTCGGGATGCGGGCGACGATTCAGGACGAGTACGGGTTCTCGCTCAGAGAGGACACCGACGGGACGGCCGCGGATCCGCCGGTCCTTCAGGAGCTCCTTTTGGACGGCGAAATCGATGCGGCGGCCCAGTTCACCGGGTTCACCATCCGGGGGTTCGCGAACGACGAACTCCGCTCGATCTACGATATCGGCCCGTACTGGGAAGAGCGAACCGGCCATCCGCTCGAGGTCATATACTTCGCTGCCCGCGAGGAGTGGCTCGAAGACAACTGGGACGTCGCCTACCGGTTCTCACAGGCGTGGGAAGAGAGTTTGGAGCTGCTCGCCGAAGACCCCGGGGACGCATACAGCAGGCTCGGTTTGTTAGCGGGGTTACAGACCGACGAGGAGGTCGAAATCGCCGTCGATCGGTTCAACGACGGGCGAGTCCATCACCTCGAACAGAGCGCCTGGAGCGAGGAGTACATCGACGCCCAACACGAGTTCCTCGAACTGCTCGAACAGTACGACCTGAAAGACGAGGCACCGCCGCGTGAGAAGATGATCTCTCACGACGAACTGGCCGAGAACGCGGGCGAATAGCACGGCTGTCGGTTTTTTTTCGAGACGATCGATCACTCGCGCCACGCGAACAGCCTGTACTCGAGCGGCTTGAGTATCAGATACTCGATGGCGAAGATCGTCACGACGAACAACAGGAGATAGGAGACGATCGGCGTGATCTGTCCCTGATTGAACCAAAAGCGGATGATCGCGCCCATCCCGTCGTTCGTTCCGAACGCTTCACCGACCAGCACGATCTTCCAGATCATACCGAGCATGTACCGGCTGCTCGCGAAGATGTACGAGAACAGATGCGGGACGAAGACGTAGCGCCAGATCAGGAAGTCGCTGCTGTCGAAGGCGTTCGCCATCTCGATGAGGTTGGCGTCGATGTCTTTCATCCCCTCCCACATGTTGACGACACCGAACGGCGTCGCCGTGAACACGACCGCAAGCATGATCGAGCGCCCGTCGAAGCCGAGCAGTATCATCACGATGAGGATGACGACGACGTCGGGAGCCGTCATCGTGATCGGCAACCACGGGCTCACGAGCTTCTCAGCGTCGGTGTAAAGCCCCATGAGGACCCCAATAACGACGCTGAGGACGAGGCTAATGCCGAGGATTACGAGAACGCGGCGCAGCGACACCCACAGATGAGTCAGCCCCGTGTTCCCGCGCGGCCCCGGTTCCGAAAGGAGCTCGAGGCTCGTGGTGACGGTCTCCAGCGGCGCGGGGATCGCCCGCGGCAAAAACAGCGATCCGACGTGCCACAACAGCACGAACGAGACGACGGAAAACCCCATGACTCCGGCACGGGTGAGCCGGGCGCGGACGCGTGGGGTGACGTTCATTGATCCGGTTCGATCTCGGAGTAAAACTCGTCCAACAGCGATGCCTCGATCTCGAGGAGTGTTTCGTCCTTTTGATCCCGCGGACGGTCGACGTCGACGGTCGTCCGGCTGAAGATCTCCCCGCTGGTGTTCATAAAGAG
The DNA here is from genome assembly GCA_964638655.1 of uncultured Natronomonas sp. Classification (GTDB taxonomy): domain Archaea; phylum Halobacteriota; class Halobacteria; order Halobacteriales; family Haloarculaceae; genus Natronomonas. The sequence goes on along the minus strand of CAZWZX010000132.1, from coordinate 1,472 downwards.
GATCTGATCGGAGAGATACACGGCCTCGGAGATGTTGTGCGTGACGAAGACGATCGTCTTCTCCGTTTCCTCCCAGAGATCGACGACGTCGCTTCGGAGCTTCTGGGCGGTGATCTCATCGAGCGCGCTGAACGGCTCGTCCATCAGTAAGATGTCCTGTTCGACGGCGAGCGCCCTCGCGAGGCCGACCCGCTGGCGCATCCCGCCGGATAGCCGGAGGGGATACGAACGCTCTTCGCCGGCGAGATCGACCATTTCGAGGTACTTCCGAACGCGTTCGTCGTGTTCTGACTTGGGAACCCCTTTGGATTTGAGCGCGAACTTGATGTTGTCCTCGACGGTCTGCCAGTTCAAAAGCCGGGGTTCCTGAAAGACGTAGGCGTACGGGAGATCGCCCTGCTGGATCTCGGTGCCGTCGCGGCGGATCGTTCCGGAGTCCATGGTAACTAGCCCCGAGATGACGTTCAAAAGCGTCGATTTCCCACAGCCGGACGGACCCATGATCGTCGTAAAGGAGTTGTCTTCGAGCTCCACGTCGATCCCGTCGAGGACGACGAGTTCGTTTCCGTCGGCGTCTTCGAACGATTTCTCGATGTCGATGAGTTCTATCGTCATGTTATGCACCAGCCATCCGTGCTTCCGTATCCGTCCCGGCGTCCGGGCGCCATTCGAACTGTCGTTCCTCCTGTCGTTTGAGGACCCGCTCGAGCAGGAAGACGCCGACCATCGCGGGAAGTGTCCATGCGATGATCATGTCGTTCTGTCGCAAAAAGAAGTACTCGTTTATCACGAACCCGAGACCGCTCTGTGTGCCGAAGATCTCCGCGACCAGCATGACTTTCCAGGAGACGGAGAGGACGATCCGCATCATCGAGTAGATGTACGGCGTCAGATGGGGGATCACGATGTTCCGCCAGACGAGATACCGGCTCGCATCGTAGGAATCCGCCATCTCCAGCAGTTCCGGGTCGAGGCCCTTCGTCCCCTCCCAGACGTTGATGATCACGTACGGCGTCGTGATGAGGACGCCGACGAAGACGGGGAGCAAGTACGTCGTCAGCCCGAACCACATGACGGCCAAAAAGGCCCAGACGATAGAGGGAAACGCGAGCGAAAAGAGGACGTACGGCGAAAAATACCCCTCGAACCACCAGTTCCGCCCCATCGCGATGCCGAGCAACACGCCGAGCGGCATCGCGATAACGAACGTCAACAGGATACGGACGAACGTGATCCCGATGTGTTCGCGCGGATGGTAGTCCTCGGCGCCGGTGTACACCGAGTACATCGCCTCGCCGAGTTCGAATAGATCCGGGAAGACTGTGGCATGATGAAACGAGCCGAGGAGATGCCAGAGCCCGAGCACGACGAGAAAGGAGACGGCGAAGTGTCGATACGGAACTGATCTATATCCCATCACTCACGGCGAGAAATCGCGTTGGGGCCAGTATGAACTTTACGGAGTGTCGACC
>CAZWZX010000131.1:0-7261 GCA_964638655.1 uncultured Natronomonas sp. | reverse complement strand
TGACCGTAAACCGGCAAATATCCCAACGCTGCGGTGCGGTTCGGGAAGCCGCGTCCTGAAGGACGCGGAGGAGGTCACCCGCGATCACTCCAGATACCGGGTGACGTTCGGCGCGATCGTCGCCCCGGCGGGTTCGTCGGTCGGCGCTTCGGCCTCGACGTAGTCGACGTGAGACTCGATGCGTTCCGGGAGCGTTTCGACGTCGGGACACATGAACTCGACGCGGTTGCCGCTCGGGTCGCGGATATAACACTGGACGACCCCGTTCGGGAGCGCCCGCACGTAGCCGACGTCGGCGCCGATCGCGTTCCGATCGGCGGCGCGGTCCCACACCGTCTCGAAGTCGTCGACGATCAGCGCGAAGTGTTGGTTCTCCGGCCGGTAATCGTCCCGCTCGACGAGGTGAAGCTGCTGGTCGGAAAACTCCAGCCAGGCGTAGGGGCGTCCGAAGTCCGGCGTCGGGACCCGTTCCATATCGAAGAGATCGACATAGAACTCGACGGCCGTCTCGAGGTCGTCCACGTCGAGGGCGACGTGGTTGAGCGAGCAGTTGACCATGAGCGCCGTACGACCGGTTCGCCCAATAATTTACCGGCTATCGCGGGCGAGAAGTCGATCGGACCGTTCAGTTCCTCACGCTCGCGCTCCACGAGACTTTTTATGGCTCGTTACGTATGATGGGTAACTCAATGACCGGCGATCCCCCCCGGCCGGCCGATCCGGACCACCAGTCCGACGTCGCGTGGTGTCACGACGCCGTCCAGGACGTCTCCCGGACGTTCGCGCTCACAGTGGAGAGCTTAGAGGAGCCGATGGCGACGCATATCTGTCTCGGCTATCTCCTCTGTCGGATCCCGGACACCGTCGAGGACGCCGGTCACATCCCACCGGAGGACGGTGCCGAACTGTTGCGAACTTACGCCCGGGCGATCGATCCCGAACGGGACGCCTCCATCGAGACGTTCCGCGAAGCGGTCGATCCGTGGCTCCCGCCCGAGGGCGAGCGGTCGGACGACTGGCGAGTCGTCGCGGCGGCACCCCGCGTGTACGGGACCTTCGGGACGCTCCCGGCGGACGTCCAAGAGGCGATCAGGCCGCCCGTGATCGAACTCGTCGAGGGGATGGCGATGTTCGTCGACGAACACGCCGAGACCGACGGCCTCCGGATCGACACGCGGGCCGAACTCGAGGAGTACTGCTATTATGCGGCCGGCACCGTCGGAACGTTGATCACGAACCTGCTGACGCGGGAGGGGATCGAAGCCGACCGAAAGCGGACCTTATACGAGACCGCCGAATCGTTCGGACTGCTCTTGCAGCTCGTCAACATCGCAAAGGACGTCCACGACGACTACACCGAGGAGCACAACGTCTATCTGCCGGCATCGTGGCTCACCGACGAAGGAGTCCCACAGGATGCGGTCGTCGAGGAGAAACACCGCGATTCGGTCGCCGCCGTGGTCGACCGGACGGCGTCCCACGCCCGCTCGTTTCTCGACGAGGCCGAGCAGTATCTCCAGGCGATGCCGCTCAGACACGGCAACACCCTCGCCGCGTGGGGCGTCCCCTTCCTGCTCGCGGTCGGAACGCTCAGGGAGCTGACCGACAGCCCCGCCGCCGCCGTCACCGAGCGGGACCTCAAGGTGTCCAGACAGGAGGTCTTCGCGGTCGTCGAGGCGATGCACGGGGCCGACCGGGAGGCGATCCCGAAGTTCCGCTCGATCATCGCCCGGGAACCGTTCCACACCGCCGCTCCGCAGGTTCAGTCGGACTAGAAGCTCACTCCTCGGGGTATTTCGGCTCGCGCTTTTCGGCCCGACCGAGTGCCGTCTCGACGACGTCGCGAACGTCACCGTGGAACTCGTCTCCGTGGCCGGCGTACAGGTGTTCGACGTCCTCGCCCGTCTCGTCCAGTAGCGCCCGGAGACTTTCGATGAGCCGTTCGCGCGATTGGCCGGGCATGTCCGTCCGTCCGAAGCTCCCGTAATCGAAGGCGCCGTCGTCGTGCACGACGACGTCGCCGCTGAAAAGCGTCGTCTCGGAGACGAACGAGACGTGGTCGTCGGCGTGCCCCGGCGTGTAGACGACGTCGAACGGCTCGTCGCCGATGAAGACCTGATCGCCGTCTTCGAGTTCGGTCTCGCGGCGAGGGTGATCACCGTAGGCGTACAGCGCCGCGTCGAAGGCGTCGAGGACGGCATCGAGCCGGGCCACGTGGTCGCTGTGTTGGTGGGTCAACACGACGGCATCGAGCGTTTCGGTGCGTTCGCGGACGGCTTCGACGACGCCGTCGTACGCACCCGCGTCCACGAGGACGGTGCGATCGCCCTCGACGAGGAAGGCGTTGCAGGTGAACGTCTCGGCGTCGGCGGTCACGTTGGTTACGTCCATACAGGCGGCTCGTCCGGCGACGGCTTCAGTCTGACGTCCGCCCGTCCGCCAGCCGGAGGCGGAGCGTCACTTCCGCCCCCGTCTCGGTATCGCCGAACAGGAGCCGCCCGTCGACGCCGCGGGCGACCCACCGCGAGACCCACAGTCCGAGCCCGCGGCTGTGATCGAGTTGAGTGATCTCTCGGTCACCGCTCACTATCTCCCGTTCCCGGTCGGGGATGCCGGGGCCGTCGTCGCTGACAGCGATATCGAGCCACGTCTCCCCGACCGACGAGAGCCGGATCTCGACGGTGGGGTCGTCGGGATGGTGTTCGATGGCGTTCTCGACGAGGTTCTCGATCGCCGTCTCGAGTAGCTCGTCGGCGATCACTTCGGCGGTCGAATCGGCCGAAACGCGGATCGTCGTCCCCGGAGACTGTGCTCGGAACCGTTCGGCGATCGAACGCACGAGCGGTTCCGGGTCGAGCGCGACCCGCTGTCTGTCCACGTCCAGCGCCTGTTCGATCCGTCTGACCTGCTCGCCCAGTTTGGAGACCTCGCTCGCTTTCTCGTGGATCCGTTCCGCAAAGGAACGATACTCCGGATCGGGGCCGTGCTTGGCGAGCAGTTCGGCGTAGCCGGTTATCACCGTCATCTCGTTTCGGAGGTTGTGTCTGAGGACGCGGTGTAACACCCGGAGCCGCTGTTCCTGTTCGAGGCGATCGGTGATGTCGGTGTAGACGCCGAACGCGCGTTCGGATCCCTCGGCGGGGTAACTGAAGCCGCCGAACAGGAACGTTCGACGGTCGGTCGCCGTTTCCCGTTCGACCTTCGCGGTCCGGAACCGCTGTTCGATCATCGCAGCGTCGATCTCGGCCGCCTTCGGGCGGTGTTCGTCGGGGACGATGAGGTCGTTCAACGACGCGCCGAGCGCGTCCGAGGCGTCGTAGCCGAACACCCTCTCGAAGGCGTCGTTGACGTCCCGGACGATCGGCTCACCGTCGCGGAACTCGACGTCGACGACCGCGTCTGGGAGCTGCTCGAAGAGGTGCCGATACCTGTCGGGGTTGGCGCTTCCGTCCCGACCGTCACGCCCCGAAAGCGAGCGCGGATCGTCGGGCGGTCCCCCGGGGCGTTCCATCGAGAGGGATGTCGGGAAACGAGCGTCACCGCTTCCGTCGCTGGCCAACGCCCCGCCGAAGGAGGACCGCCGGGAAGCGTGCGGTTCGCGTGTCCGGGTGCGCTCGAGTTCGGCACCCATCAGTTCGACGAGGAGATCGAGGAGGGCCCGTTCGTCGGTCGAAAGCGGCGTTCGGGGGCGTTCGTCGCCGAACCAGACGGTCCCGTATCGGTCGCCGTCGACGACGACGTCACCGAAATAACACCCCAGACGCGCGAACGGTTCCGAGAGCGAGTCGGCGGTGGGTCCCCACGCCGTGTTCGGCAGCTCCAGCCGTTCGTCGGTCCGGAGTGTCGCCCGACAGATCGTCTCCGAGAGGGGAACCGGATCGAAATCGTCGCCCGCAAAGACGGTGTACTCGACGCCATCGGTCGCCGCGAGCACGCCGAACCCGAGATCGAATCGTCGACGGCCGACCTCGAGGAGCCGTTCGATCCGCCCGTGGGGTGACAGCGAACGGTCCGCAAGCGCCGACCGCAGTCCGGCCAGCGTCGTCGCTGGATCGGCCGCCGGCGATCGTCGTCCGACGACGGCCGCGATCACGTCGGCGAGCGAACGTTCCTCGAGCGTCCGGTCCGTCACGTATTCGGTCGCGTCCAGACGGGTCGCTTCGGTGGCGACGACCGGGTCCGCGAACCGATCGTAGAGCACCGTCGGAACGGTCGCCGAACGGAGCGACTCGAGCGCCCTGAGGCCGCCGCCGGGCTCTTCTAAGAGCACACAGTCGACGTAGGGCGCGTAATCGGCGACCGCGTCGGGGGCGACGCGCTCGATTCGGATCCGCCCCTGCCGATCGGTCGGAGTTCCACGACCGGTGTACGCCACGACCGACGTCCGGTCGCGCCGATCGCTCATGGTGGATGACCCCCGTACTCCATCGGGCGGAGATACAGCGAACCGATAGATAATGGTACCGCCGGATTCAAGCGTCGATTTCGGGCGAGGGAGCCCCGACGAGCGCGAAGCGGATCGATCGGCGATCGGCGATCGGCGAACGATTTACAACCCCATGGGTGTAAGTAACGAACGACTATGGGGTTTGGCAGCTACGACGAATCCGAACAGGAAAACCAACAGATCGATACCGAAGGGATCGAGACGGGCAGCGGACGGACGGCGTCGACCCACGACGGCGAGGTCAGTTTCGAGTACGACGACGCCTCGAGTGAGGATCTGCTGGAGGCCTACGAGGAGTTCAACGATCGGTGAAACCCGGCCGACGGGCGCTCGGGATCGCCGAATCGTATCGAAAAGAGGAGGAGACAGCGACTAGTACGCTCGCCGGCGCGGTGGTCGCCGCCGATCGGACCGTCGACGACTTCGCGTTCGGTCGCTGTACGGTCGGCGGCGACGACGCGACCGCGGCGATCGAAACGCTCTGGAACCGCCTCGATCGTCCCGACGTCCGGTATCTCTTCGTCGCCGGCGTCGCGCTCGCGTGGTACAACGTGATCGATCTCGAGCGACTGCATCGGACGATCGATCGACCGGTACTCGCGGTCACCTTCGAAGCGAGCGACGGGCTCGAAGGCGAGATCGCCGCCGCGTTCGAGGGCGAAACGCGGAGACGGCGGCTCGAAGCGTACGGATCGCTTCCGGACAGACGGCGAATAGAACACGATAAAGGGCCGCTTTTCGTCCGGTCGGTCGGGCTCGAAGCGGCGACCGCCGACGTCGTCGGGGCTTACACCGAACGGCGGCGTCCCGAACCGCTCCGGATCGCAAAGCGGCTCGCCCGGCGAGTCGACGCCGCACGTCGGGACGGGACGATCGCCCCCGAGTGAGTCGGCGGAGTTAACTCCCGTGGCGTCGATCGAACTGCCGTGACCGACGATATCGACGTCTCGGGCTGTACTCGCTGTGACGCGCTGTGTGCCTCCCGGAGCCGCATCGTCAACGGCGTCGGGCCGATCGACGCCGAGTTGCTTTTCGTCGGCGAAGCGCCCGGCCGAAACGAAGACGAGGGGGGTGAACCGTTCGTCGGCCGTTCGGGGGACGTTCTCACCGGGGCGCTCCGGGACAACGGGCTGGCCAGAGGCGACGTCCGGATCACCAACTGTGTCAGGTGTCGGCCGCCGGAGAACCGCGACCCGACGGGCGAGGAACTCGAGAACTGCCGGGACCATCTGAAAGCGGAGATCGACGCCGTCGATCCGGCCGTCCTCGTCACGCTCGGGAAGGTGCCATCGGAGCATCTCCTCGGACGCTCCGTCGGCGTGACCTCGGAGGCCGGCTCCGTCTACGACGCCCGGATCGGGGGAGGGACGCGGCGACTGTTGGTCTGTGTCCATCCCGCCGCGACGCTGTACGACCCGAGCCAACGCGAGACCTTCGAGCGGGCGATCGCCTCGGCGGTCGAACTGCTCGAGGGAAGCGGCGATCAGTCCCGGCTGGGCGAGTTCTGATCGGGCGGCCAACACTGTCGGGATGGAAACCCACTTTGCCGACGGGCATCGAGAGAGCGCATGAACGCGACCCAGCGGACCGCAGCGGTCGTCCTCGTCGACTACGGGCTCGGGAACCTCCGGAGCGTCACGCGAGGGCTAGAACGGGCCGGCGCCGAGGTAACGCTCTCGACGGACCCCGAAGAGTTCGCCGACGCCGACGGGATCGTCCTCCCCGGCGTCGGTGCGTTCAGCGAGGGCATGGAGAACGCCGGGCCGTTCCGCGAACCGCTCGTCGAGGCCGTCGAGGAGGGGACGCCGCTTTTCGGGATCTGTCTCGGGATGCAGATGCTCCTGACCACCAGCGAGGAGGCCGAGACGGTCGGACAGGGAGACGTTCGGGGGCTCGATCTCGTGCCGGGAACGAACCTGCGGTTCAACGAGGGCCAGAAAGTGCCGCATATGGGCTGGAACGAGCTCAGCGTCGAGCGCGAACACCCCCTCGTCGAGGGAGTCGACGGGGAATACGCCTACTTCGTCCACTCGTATTATGCCGCCCCCGAAGCGGAAGAGGCGGTCGTCGCGACGACCGATTACGGGATCGAGTTTCCCGCGATCGTCGCCAACGAGGCGGGCAACGTTTTCGGCACGCAGTTTCACCCGGAGAAGTCGGGCGAAACCGGACTCAGGATCCTCCGGAACTTCGTCGAGTACTGTCTGGAGTGAGCGACGGAACTCGGGCGAGCCGGCCGCCGAGAACAGGTCAGCCGAAGAACAGGCCGGCGATCACGAACGCCGAGAGGAGTATCAGCCCCCAGCCACCGATCACGACCGCCTTGATCAGTCGATCCGAAACGGGCTCATCGAGGTGTGAGAACTTCTCGGGGCTGCTCCTGACGTATCCGGAAAAGGAGATGAAGACGAACCCGACGACGCCGAAGACGATGGCGAAATCGAGGCTACCGACCAGCAGGTTTCCGAGCGCGATCACGAACAGAAAGAGCCCGAACATCCTGGAGAGGGCGGCGTTGAGCTCCATGCGCGTAGCCATACGTGACCGTTCGTAGCAGGGCGGTATATTAGTACCGTCCGAAGACGACGCACGGCGGTGGTGGGTACGCCGCTGTGCGCCCGAGAAGGTCGCTCGACTTCGTCGGTATCAGTAGTCGAGATCGAACTGTTCGTTCTCGGTGACGGTGTTGAGAACGACGCTCGTGTTCGATTGCTTGATATCGGGGTCGATGAGCAGTTCCTTGATCTGTTCGTTCATGTGGTCGGTGTCGGTGAACTTCCCGATCGCGAATATGTCGTGATCGCCGGTGACCTC
>CAZWZX010000130.1:0-7295 GCA_964638655.1 uncultured Natronomonas sp. | reverse complement strand
TAGGTCGGCTCAGAATCGTTCGGTCTATGGATGGGCCCTGCCGGGTTCGAACCGGAGCCACTTCACTCGCTTCGCTCGCTCGTGGCAGGGTCCGAACCGGCAGCCCATTCCGCACTGCTCGCTGTCGCTCGCAGGCTCCATGGGCCCTGCCGGGTTCGAACCGGCGACCACTCGGTGTCCCATCCCGACGCCGACGGCGGCGGAAATATGAGCCGAGCGCTCTGACCACTGAGCTAAGGGCCCCTCGACTCGGGGTATCCGCTCGGCCCTCTTTAGTCTGCCGGGACCGGCCACGACAAAAGGCAAGCCGCTGGGAATCGATCGGCGGAGTATGGAGTTCGAATTCGACTACGACCCCGGAACGATACGGTACGGACCGGACTGCGTGTCGACGCTCGGCGAGGCGATGGACGATCGCAACCTGAGGCGAGCCCTCGTCGTCACCGGCCGGACGGTCGGGGCGACCGACGCCGTCATGGACCCCGTTCGGGCGGGGTTGGGCGATCGGCTCGTCTCGACGTTCGCCGAAACGACGCCCGACAAGACGCTCTCGACGGCACTCGAGGGCGTCGAGCGCCTCCACGAGACCGACGCTGACGTCGTCGTCGCCGTCGGCGGCGGCAGCAGCCTCGACATCGCGAAGATCATGGCCGGCGTCGTCGACCTCGACCGATCGGACGAGGAAATCCTCGAGACCTTCGAGGAGACCGGCTCGGTGCCGATGGCCGACGGCGAGTTGCGACCGGTCTTCGCCGTGCCGACGACGCTCGCCGGCGCGGACCTCTCGATCATCGCCGGGATCACGTCCAGACGCGACGGGTTGGTGCGCGGCGGCGTCTACGAGGAGCGGCTCATGCCCGAGGCGCTGTGGTACGATCCGGAGCTGTTCCGGACGACGCCACACGACGTGCTCTGTGCGTCGGCGATGAACGGCTTCGATAAGGCGATCGAGACGGTCTACGGCGCCCCGGCGACGCCGATCACCGACGGAACGGCGATCAGGGCGCTCTCGCATCTCACCGACGGTCTTCCGAAACTCGGCGCGGGCGAGCGCGACGACGAGACGATGCACGACGTCGTCGTCGGGACGATCCTCGCACAGTACGGCTGTTCGCGCGTCGACGGACTGACGCTGTCGCTCATTCACGCCTTCGGACACGGGATCGCCCGCGGGTACGACATCCAGCAGGGCGGCGCCCACGCGATCATCGCGCCGCACGCGCTTGAGTATCTTTTCGGAGAGATCGACGGCAAGCGAGCGCTGCTGGCGGAGGGGTTCGGGATCGAGACGACCGACCCCGACGGGACGGCCGAGGGGATCGTCGACGCCGTCGCGGGGATCGGTGACGCCTTAGGGTTACCGAGCCGTCTCCGGGAGATCGACGACATGGAGAGATCGGATCTCCCCTCGGTCGCGGCCGACGTCCACGGTGACGGCCTCATGGCGTACTGTCCGCCGGGGCTCGATCCGACCGTCGAGGAACTGGAGGCCGTCCTCTCGCGGGCGTGGTGAGTCGCCGGCCGATACGGCCGTGAGATATAGGCCGGTTCGATGCCATGTTCCCGTATGGAGCTGAGTCGGCGACACGCCCTCGCCGGGGCCGCAGTCGCCCTCGCCGGCTGTTCGGAAATCGAAGAGCGGGCGGACGGGATCCGATCGTCGCGTGGTCATCCCCTCTCGGGGACGACGTCCGTCTCGATCGTCGACCGGAGCCACTCCGGCCACGATCTCCAGCGATTGACGACGGAAGCGCTGACGTACTGGACGGCCAACGCCGAGAAGTTCCTCGATTTTTCGGTCACGTTCGAACTCGCCTCGGCGTCGCCGGATCTCGAGGTGGTCTTTCTCGCGGATGCGGCCGAACTCGAGGGCTGTGCCGAGCACGCGACCGAGGAGATCCTCGGCTGTGCGCCGCTGCTCGAGGAAGGCCACAGACCGGAACGCCCCGTCACGATAGAGGTCGTCGCGGGCGATCGACCCCACGGCGAGGTTCGGATCACGACGAAACACGAGCTCGGGCACGCCCTGGGGCTCACCCACGACGACGAGCCGGCGTACGTCATGTCCAACGACATCGAAGACCGGCTCCCCGAGTACGACCGGCGGACGGAGATACTCAACTCGATCGAGAACGCCTGGACCGGTCGAAACGCCGGAACCCGTCGGTATAACCGAGCGGTCGAACGCTGGAACGACGGAGAGTACGGCGCCGCGGCGTCCGGGTTCGACTCATCGGCGGAACGCTATCGTGTCGTCGTCGCCTCCGTCGAGACGGCGGCCGAACTCGAGACGGGGTTCGACGGCATGAACCGTCCGGAAACGGTCGATCGGGGGGCGCTCCGGACTCACTTCGAGCGAATACGCGAGTGGATCGAACCCGCGAAAACGCGTTCCGAGCGGATGGCCGAGGCCGCGAGCGCTCGCGAGCGGGGGGACGTTTCGACGGCACAGGAACGGATCGCCGAGGCAGAGACGGCTACGGAAGAACTCGACGAGATCGACTTTCCCGCACCGGCCGACGCGGCGCGTGCGCTGGGACTCGTCAGACGCAGCTCGGCCGACGAGACGGCGGCGTGAACCGACGAACTGCGGACTGTACGCTCCCGACTGACGTTCCTGAAAAGTGAACGCCGCCGCCAGGTCTCGAACCTGGGACAACCACGTTAACAGCGTGGTGCTCTACCAACTGAGCTACGGCGGCCCTTCGCGTCTCCACGTAGTTCGAATCGCCACATATGGCTTTCGTTTCGGTGCTGTCCTCCGCCCTACGGTCACAGTTGGCAAGATCGCGACCCGCCCACACCGATATGTTTTATAAACCGACGCCGCAACCGCGGGTATGTCGTTCGAATCGGTCGTCGACGAGGTCCGGCGCCGGGTCGTCCCCGACGACGCCGAAACGCGGGCGCTCGAGTCGGCCGTCGAGGAGCTCACAGAGCGCGCGGCGTCGGCCATCGAATCGCTCCCGGTCGAGGCCGACACGAAACTCGTCGGCTCGACTGCTCGTGGGACGTGGCTGGCCGGCGATCGGGACATCGATCTCTTCGTTCGGTTCCCCCCAGAACTCGACCGTTCGGAGCTCGAACAGTACGGACTCGAGGTCGGTCACGCCGTCCTGCCCGAGGGTCACGAGGAGTACGCCGAACACCCCTACGTCAAAGGGAATATCCGCGGCTTCGACGTCGACTGTGTGCCCTGCTACGCCGTCGAGAGCGCCACGGAGATCCGTTCAGCCGTCGATCGGACGCCGTTTCACTCGGCGTATCTGGAGGGCCGGATCGAACCGATCGCCGACGACGTCCGCGTCGCCAAGGCGTTCCTCTCGGCGATCGACGCCTACGGGAGCGATCTCCGGACGAAGGGGTTCTCGGGGTTTCTGACCGAACTCCTCGTTCTCGAGTACGGAAGCTTTCGGGACTTCATCGACGCCGCGGCGGTCTGGACGCCGCCGGTCCGGTTCGACCCGGCCGATCACGGCGAGCGCTCGTTCGACGACCCGCTCGTCGTCATCGATCCGACCGACCCCGAGCGGAACGTCGCGGCCGTCTGTTCGCCCCGCAACGTCGCCCGGGTCATACACTACGCGCGGGAGTTGCGATCCGATCCGGGACTCGAACAGTTCGAACCGCAGACGCCGACGCCACTTTCGCCCGAGGAGATCCGGAGACGGATCGACGACCGCGGTACGACCCCTGTCGCGGTTCGGTTCGAGACGCCCGATATCGTCGACGATCAGCTCTACCCGCAGCTGGAAAAATCACTGGAAGGGCTGGAGGGTGCCCTCGAAAGAGCCGGATTCGACCCGCTCCGAAGCGCCTGTTTCGCGAACGACGAGGCGGTCCTGCTCGTCGAGTGCGCCGTCCCGGAGCTTTCGGCTGTGGTCCGACACGAGGGCCCACCGGTCGGCGTCAAAGCGCACGCGGAGGGGTTCTACGAGACGTACCGCGACGACGACGTGACCGGGCCGTTCATCGACGCCGAGGGTCGATACGTCGTCGAGCGTTCTCGGGACGCACGAACGCCCACCGAACTCGTTCGGTCGCGGCTCTTCGAGGTCTCGCTCGGCCCCCATGTCCGATCGTCGCTCTCGGATTCCCACGGGATACTCTCCGGGCGTGAACTGACGCGACTGGCGGAGTCGTTCGGCGTCGAACTGGCGCGGTATTTCGATCCCCGGCCCTGATCTTCACAGGTCGTGTGCGTCACGGACGTCTCGGAGGACGCGCTCGGCCTTCGAAGCGATTTCGCCGTCCGGCACGACCGGCTCCCTGCCGTCGAACACCTCGTGTACCATCCCCACCGAGTCCGAAAGCGCGTCGAGCCCGTAGCCGCCCTCGAGGACGAACGCCAGCGGGGCCTCGTGACGGTCGGCGATCTCCCGGACCCGTGCCGTCAGATGCCCGTATCCTTCCGTCGAGACCCGCATCCGGGAGATCGGATCGTGTCGATGGGCGTCGAAGCCGGCGCTGACGACGAACAGGTCCGGATCGAACCGTTCCATCGCCGGGTCGAGGAGTTCGTCGATGAACGCCGCATACTCCCCGTCGCCGCTCCCGCCCGGGAGCGGCACGTTGAGGTTCGTCCGTCTGGCGTTCGGTCCGCCGGTTTCGAGCACGTCGCCGGTGCCGGGGAACAGCCCCTGCTCGTGAACTGACACGTAGTAGACGTCCTCGCGATCGTAGAAGATGTCCTGCGTTCCGTTGCCGTGGTGGACGTCCCAATCGAAAACCACGGCGCGCTCGACGCCGTTTTCGGGTCGTTCGATCGCCTCCTCGACGGCGACCGCGGCGTTGTTAAAGAAACAGAACCCCATCGCCTCGTCGATCTCTGCGTGGTGTCCCGGCGGTCGGCCGATCGAGAACGGCGTCTGTCGACCGTCAGCCCCCTCGATCGCCTCCTCGACGGCCCAGACGGCCAGCCCGGCCGAGGCGAGCGCCGCCTCCCACGTCTCCTCGACGGCGACGGTGTCGGCGTCCCAGGTCCCGCCGCCGTCGGCGCAGAACGCTTCGACGTCGTCGACGTACCCCGAGTCGTGGACCGCGTCGATCGACGGTCGGCTCGCGAGATCTCCCTCCCGATACTCGACCCCGTGTCGCTTCGAGAGTCCCTGACGGATCGCCCGGATCCGGTCGGGGTTCTCCGGGTGACGGGGGCCTGTATCGTGTTCCAGACAGATCTCGCGGTGGCCAAACCTCATTCGAAGTACGGTTCGAGTTCGTAGTACGTCTCGATGTCCTCCGCTTTGATCGTCCGGCGGTCCGCGTGCCGGGCCAAGATCGCGGCGGCCGTCGAGACGGTGTCTGCGTACGATTCGAGCTCGCCCGCGAGCGCGATCCGAGCGTCCATCGATACCCGATACCGATCGTCGATGTCGAGCCGAGCGATACGGTCTATGGGTGCGACCGGCAACTCGAGGCGATCCTTGTCGACGGCTGGTGCGTCGAAATCGTCCGCCATCAGCGTCTTGCGGCCGTCCGAAGTCGCCGCTTCGGCCGCCTCGGCCGCCAGGGCCGCTCCACGAGTCTGGATCCGGCGGGCGAGCTCTTCGGCTGCTTCGGCACTGACCCGCAGTCGACCGGCGTTCCGCCGGATGACCGTGTCGACGGGGGCGAACGGTAACTCGACGCTCATACTCCACACGGGGACCGAGTCGGCCTTAATCTTTGCGAGGCCGTGCCGCGCTAGAAGACGTCCTCGGCGTGGAACGTCTCGCCCTCGCGATGGCCGCGGACGGTGATCTCCTGCCCGAGGTGGACGTCGGTGTCCGTCTCGACGCGGACGGTCTCCTCGCCGCTGTCGAGGATGACCGGATCGCCGGGCTGAACGACCGTCCCGGTGAACGTTTCGGGCTCGTCGGCCGTCCCCACCTCGGTTTCCTCCGACTCGCGCTCAGTGACATCCCCCGCCGCGTTTCCGTCGGGCGCCGATCCGTCGGCGAACTGGTCCAGCCCGGCCGATTCGCCCCCGCGATCGGGCTCGGAGCCGTCGAGGACGACCACCGTCGACCGCCAGCCGGCGGAGGCCTCGAGATCGTCCTGCCAGCCCTCCTGAATCTCGACGTCGGCACAGAACACCTCGTCGCCGGGCCCGAGATCGAGGTCCGCCTTTCCGCCCCACAGCGCGACCCGGATATCGCCTGTGTGATCCTGTACGCGGACGTTCCGGACCTGCCCTTCGCTGCCGTCGTCACGATCGAACGTGCGTTTGGGGTCCGCCGAGCGGACGACCCCGGAGATATCGACCGTCCGATCGATCTCGACCGAACCGATATCGTCGGCTTCGGGAACGAACTCGACGGACTCCTCGAGTTCGTCGATCTCGCCTCTGGAGCCGACGTGAAGCTCGAGGCTCCCGTCCCGTTCGCGAACGTAGCCGTCGACGACTTCGACGCTCTGTCCGGCGGTGAGCGCTTCGGCTCTGTCGGCCTGTTCGTCCCACAGCGTCACCCGGACCCGGCCGGTCTCATCGCCCAGGGTCACGTTCGAGACCTTCCCCTCGCTGCCGTCGTCGCGGTCGAACGTCCGGACCGAATCCGTATCGAGGACGACGCCCCGGAGGTTCACGTCGGATTGGCCCATCGACAGCGAGCCCGCGGTGACCCGGCCACCTACCTCGACTTCGATCTCGGCCTCCTCGTCGGGCTCGAGTCGGTCGGCGCTGACCTCCACGCCGGTGTAACCGTCCTTCGGCCGGCCTTTGATCCGGAAGACGTCGCCCGCGGCGATCTCCTCGTCGGCCGCGACGGCGTCCTCCCCCCACACCGCCACCCGGACGCTCCCCGACTCGTCGGCGACCTCGAGGTTCAACACGTGACCGTCCTCGTCGTCGTCGTCTCGCTCGAAGGTCCGGAGCTCCCCGACGCTCATGACCTTACCGAGGAACTTCACCTCCTCTAACCCCGGCTCGATGTCGGATACCGTCTCGACTTCGCCGCCGTCGAGCTCGTGGGCGATGAGCATCGCGGCGGTCTCTTCGTCCGCCAACCCGCCCATCTGTTCGACTTTCTCCTCGACCGCCGCACGGAACTCCTCCTCGGAGACGTCGGCGTCGAGGTCCGCATAGATATCCTCGATGGCGCCCATTGCTACGGAGAGCAAACACGGCCTCCCGAAAAGCGTTGTCGGTGTCGGTGCGATTCAGATCGGTTTCGATCCAGCATACGCGCTGTGGTCCCGTCATCGAATAAATACCTTCGTCACCCGAACCGTAACCCCTATACGTCGAACACGGGTACTGGTAGGTGAGTCCTGGTAGGGTAGTGGACTATCCTCTTGGCTTGCGGAGCCAGGGACCG
>CAZWZX010000129.1:0-7515 GCA_964638655.1 uncultured Natronomonas sp. | reverse complement strand
CGGCTCGAACCCCAGCGGAGCTGGGAGGTCAACGAACCCGAGGAGCTGGAGACGGTGCTTTCGACCTACGAGAGGATTAAAGAGGAGTTCAACGGCTCCCGATCCGACGACGTCCGGGTTTCGCTGGCCGATCTGATCGTGCTGGGCGGCAACGCGGCGATCGAAGAGGCGGCCGCCGAGGCCGGCTACGACGTCGAGATCCCCTTCGATCCGGGGCGAACGGACGCCACACGGGAGCAGACCGACGTCGAGTCCTTCGAGGCGCTCAGACCGAAAGCGGACGGGTTCCGCAACTACCGGAGCGATGAACTCGAGCGGCCGCCGGAGGAAGCACTGGTCGATAAGGCGGATCTGCTCGATATGACAGCGCACGAGATGACGGCGCTCGTCGGCGGGATGCGCACACTGGGAGCGAACTACCAAGACTCCGATCTCGGTGTCTTCACCGATCAGCCGGAAGCGCTGAACAACGACTTCTTCGCGAACCTGCTCGATATGGGTACGGAGTGGGAGCAGGCCGAGGAATCGGATATGGTCTTCGAGGGACGCGACCGAGAGACGGGCGAAATCGAGTGGACGGCCTCGCGTGCCGATCTCGTATTCGGCTCGAACTCCAGGCTTCGGGCCCTCGCGGAGGTCTATGCGAGTGCCGGCGGCGAAGAGAAACTCGTCGAGGACTTCACCGATACCTGGAGCAAAGTGATGAAGCTCGATCGGTTCGATCTCGAGTAACAGTCGGTCCGTTTCCGTACGGGGTTTCGAAACGGATCCGAGCGGTCGGCCGTATCGGTGCGTTCGATTTCGACCCTGAAGACCGCAGATACAGCTGAAGGCGTTTCGGGGATACGCTGACGTGCTCCGGCGGCGCGGTGACGAACGAAGCGACGTGAGGTTGTGAGAACTGTCTGTCGATCTCCGGGGCACTCAAGCGTCGTCTTCTCGCCAAGGCGATCCGAGTTCCTCCCGGGACGTCGTGACGTAACGGCCGCCATCGAACGCGGTGACCCGACCGGTCTCCTCGCTCAGCGTGACGGTGGCGAGTACCTCCGGACGGAGCGAGATCTCGACGGCGCTCATGTGTCTGGCGCCCATCCAGTCGGCGTACTCGAGACCGCTCACGCTCACGCCGTCGGGGAGCTCGTCGTCGCGGACGTTCCGAAACCGCACCATCTGTTCGAGGATCGTCCCGTCGACGCCGAGACAGACGCCGCCGTCACACGATCGAGCGACGGCCGAAGCGGCCGCATAAAAGGCGTCACAGTCGTCGCTCGCGTGTGCGGCGGTGTCGATCGGCCAGGCGTTCGATCCCATCGGCTCGGCGAAGGGGGCGACCGATCGGCCGGAGGCGATCGCGAAATAGAGCCCCGGTCCTCGGGTGTGTTCCTCGCCGTACCTCTCGAACTCGAGGCTGATCCCCTCACAACAGGCGATGAGACGCGCCCTCAGCTCCCGAACGGTCGGGCTTTGCTCGTACCGGAACTCCAGTTGCGCGTCGCTCATGGCCGAGGGGGGAGGGGTGTCGTATTCATCGTCCGTGGCTGTCGTCCGACAGTTCGACGCGGGCGATAATAAACCGTGGCGCCGAGGGTCCGGAGGGGCTATCGACGATCGCGGGTCGAATCGCGGTTCACCGGGGCTCGGAGGCCACTTCGATCCGTTCGTGGATGTGGCCCTCCCGTTCGGTGAGATGGCGAGGCGTTCGACCGTTTTTGACCGCGAGCACCTCCGCGACGATGCTGTGGGCGATCTGATACGGCGAACCGCCGCCCAGATCGAGCCCGATCGGCGTGTACAGCGAGCCGAGTTCAGACTCCTCGAAGGTTCTCCCTTCGGCCTCGAACTCTTCGAGCATCTCACCGAAGCGTTCGTTCGGCCCCATCAACCCGACGTAAGGGGCCTGCGAATCGAGCAAAGCCTCGACAGTCAACCGGTCGTCGACGAAGTTGTGTGTCATCACGACTGCGTAGGTGCGTTCGTCGAGATCGAGCGCCTCGCCGATCGTTCCGGGAGACGTGGTCACGGTCCGGTGGGCGGCGGGGAACCGCGATTCGAGATCGAGCGCCCCTCGGAACCCGACGACCGTGACGCGGAAATCGTTCCGTTCGGCGAGTTCGGTCACGGGCCCGACGTCGTGGCCGGTGCCGAAGACGACGAGTTCCGCCGGCGCGGCGAGCCCGTCGACGAAGAGTTCGATCGTCGCTCCGTCCCGGTCGATCGAGAGCGTTCCCGCACGGCCGCGTTCGGCGAGGTCGCCGGCCGCATCCGAGAGCGCTTCCGTCGGCCATCCGTCGGCCTCCGAGCCGTCCGAGTCGCGGAATCGGTCCTCGCTCGGGGTGTAGTACGCCCGATCACCCATCTCGAGTCCCGATCCGTCCCCGGAGAGGACGGTCAAAACGGCGATGTCGGTTCCCGTCTCGAAGGCCTCGACGGCTGGTCGGTACGTTTCGTCGAGCGGTTCGAGGAGCACGTCGATGACGCCGTTGCAGCCGACGCCCAACCCCCAGACGTCCTCGTCGTCTTCCATCAGGTCGTAGGTGACGAGCTTCGGACGAGCGCTTTCTCGGACGGAGTCGGCTGCCGACAGGAGTTCGTCCTCCAGACAGCCGGCGGTGATCGAACCGACACCCAGCCCCGAATCGTCGAGGAGCATCTTCGCTCCCGGACGGCGGTAGGCGTTGCCCTCGACGTCGACGATCGTGGCGAGGACGTCGGTCCCGCCGGCGTCGAGCCGTTCGTGGATTCGCTGTACGACTTCGGTTTCCGGAACGCTCCAGTTGCTTTCTGACATGTTATGCGAGGTGAATATCGGTCGATCGTTCGGTCGCGTTGTACACTTTTCGCACCCCCCGATCGTGAAGGTCGGTGCCGCAGGCCCCCTCGACGACGGCCGCTCTGACCCGATCCGGATCGGCGATCTCGGCGCCGGCGACGACGTCGACGCCCCGGTCGAAAAACGGCTCCGGGAGCATCGACGCGGTCGCGCCGACGACGACGAGCGTGGCCGAGGCGGGGGTCGTCTCGAGATACGCCTCGAGACCGCCGTAGACGAGCGTCGACCCCGTCACGAAGACGACGTCGGCGTCACGCATCGCCGCGCCGGTTTCCGAGGGATCGAACTGTTCGACGGTGACGGTTTCCGGCGCCGCGATCGGTCCGGACGCCTCGCGCTCGATGACGCGGACCTCGATCGCGTCGAACTTCCGGAAGGCGGGACGGAAGAGCCCGACGGTAACGACCGTCTCGACCGAGGCGGCCAGAAGGGCCATCGGATCGCCCGTCCGCCACTCGAGGTGCGGGACCGATAGCGCATTCAGCGTCGCCACGGCCACAGATCGGTGGATCGATCCGGGCCCCGAACCGGTTTCGGGGTGTCGGACCGGGGCGAGCAACGCCTCGAGATCGTCCCCGGCTACGGCGTCGGCCGCCGCCGACGGTCGGTGGGCGAGGCCGGCGAGCCGTCGCCCGTCCTTCGCGAGGAGTTCAACGAGTACGGCCGAAGAGCCCACAGAGACCCGGTCGAGTCGAACACCAGAGAGCGCGTTCCGTTCCCCGAGCGTTTCGAGCACCGCCTCCAGAACGCCGCCGGTCACGCGGATCTCCCCCCGCCGGTGCGGCGGCTGTCGTGTTCGTACCCGATCCGACCGGAGAGCCCGCGGCGCTCGATCTGCCCGGCCGCCTCCGCGAGATCGGCCGCCTCCGCGAAGCCGAACAACCCGTCGACATAGGGCTCGACGGTCGACATGCCGCGGGATTCGGGCTCGAACGCGGGCGAGACGGCCAGCGGATTGAGCCAGACGACACTGTGGGACCGGTGGGCGAGCCACGTGATACCATCGGCGAGGCGCCCCGGATCGCCGACGTCGAGCCCGTCGCTCACCACCACGACGGCCGTTCGGCGATCGACCGCGTGGGGGGCGGTTTGCCGGAGCGTGCTGAAGGCGTCCCCGATTCTCGTACCGCCGCCCCACTCGATCTCGGCGGCCCGAAGCGCGGCGGCCGGATCGCCGCCGGTCCGAGTGAACGTCTCGGTCACCTCGAGCAACTCGGTGTCGAAAAAGAACACCCGGACGTCGAGGGCCCGGGCCACGAGGCGCTCGGCGAGCGCGAGTAACGCACCGCGGTCGATCGTATCGAGGACGGAGCCGCTGACGTCGACCAACAGACAGCAGCGGAGTTCGCTCGTCACGGGGGCGGTGTGGGGCAACTCCAGCGGCGCGCCCCCGGTCTCGAGACTCTCACGGAGCGCGCCCCGGGCGTCGATCGCCGATCCCCGAACCGAGCGTCGGCGGCGCCGGCCGGGCCGCGTCGCCAGGGCGTCGACGAACCGGTCGATCGCCGCCAACTCCCCGTCCGACGGCACCGGGATCGCGGTGTCGACCGGTTCCCGCTCACCCCGGGCGCTGTATCGGCGGCTGTCCGAATCACCGGACGAGGCCGGGCGATCACCGGACGCGTGGCGTCGGTCGGTCGGGATCCGGGCGGCGACGTCCCCATCACCCGTTCCGTCCGTCTCGGGCGGATCGGCCTCGGCCAACGTTTCGGGATCGCCGTCGTCGGTGTCGTCCATGAGATCCGCGTCCGTTCCGCCCTCGGATTCGTCGGTCACCTCCGGGCCATCGCTGGCCGTGACGATCCGATCGAGACCGCCGCGCAACCGGTGCCAAAAGTCCGGAAACGCCTCCTCGAACGCCGCCGAATCCGCCCTCTCCGAGAGCAGCGTCGCCCGCAGCGCGGCCGAGACGTGCGCCTCGTCGTCGAGGCCGACCGTCGCGAGCGCCCTCGCGGCCTCGAGAGTCCCCGAGGCCGGGACGTCGACCCCCTCGTCTCTGAGTGCCGCGACGAACCGAACGAGTTCCGTGAGCAGGTGTTTCCGCGCGCCGCCGAAATCGGGGAGCCCGTCGCCCCCGCCGGCGCCGAGATACCCCCTGCGGCTGTCGCCGTGGGGCCCGTTCGCCTCGGTTGGGTTCTCCGGAGCCATCCTCACTCGACCCGATCCGTTGCGGCCGAGGCGGCTTCCTGGAGCCGTTCGAGTAGTTCGGTATCGACACGCGTTACGTCCTCGGCTTCCTTCAGCAGACAGCCGAGCGTGCGCTCGATCTCGTCCGTCGACAGCGGTCTCTCGCGGTCACCGTGGCGGAGCTGTGCGACCGCGCGGGCCCAATCGAGCGTCTCGGCGACGCCGGGGCGTTTGAGGAAGGACTCCTCTCTGAGCCGTCCGGCGACGGCGCACACCTCGGCGGCGATCGCGGCGTCGAGTTCGGGCACCTTCCGACGGACGATCTCGTACTCGGTTTCGAACGACGGCGGCTCGACGTGGAGGTAAAGACAGCGCCGTTTGAGCGCGTCACTGAGTCCCCGCGTCCGGTTCGATGTGAGGATCACGACCGGCGGGACACTCGCCCGGACGGTTCCGAACTCCGGGATGGAAACCTGAAAGTCCGAGAGGAGTTCGAGCAGAAACGCCTCGAACGCCTCGTCGGCCCGGTCGATCTCGTCGATGAGGAGCACGGGTGGCCGATCGCCGTCGGCCCGGAGCGCACGCAAAAGCGGTCGCTCGAGGAGATACTCCTCGTCGAAGACCGAGCCGGATCGGTCCTCCGAGGCGGCGACCGAACCCTCCTCGGCCTGGACGGCGAGCAGCTGTTTCGTGTAGTTCCACTCGTAGAGGGCGTTCTCAGCGGTCAACCCCTCGTAACACTGCAGTCGGATGAGTTCGGTGTCGAACCCGTCGGCGAGCGTCTTTGCGAGCTCCGTCTTGCCGCTTCCCGGCGGTCCCTCGACGAGCAGCGGACGGCCGAGCCGCAAGGCGAGGTTGACCGTCGTCACGGTCCGATCGTCGGCGACGTAGTCGGTCCGGTCGAACCGGTCTCTGAGCTCCGCTTCGGTCAGCGAGTCGAACGACTCCCGTTCGATCTGTTCGCTCACGCGTGACCCCCCGGGCTTTCGAGATACGACTCGGGGTCGTTTTCGAACGAATCCGCACAGCCGTGACAGCAGAAATGGTACGTCTCGCCGCCGTGTTCGACGGTCGCCGCCGAACTCGCCGGATCGACGTCCATCCCACAGACCGGGTCGACGACCGACCCGTCCTCGCGCTCGTGGCCGTCACCGTCGGTCGCGTCGGCCTCGCTAACGGTCGTGTCACCGCCGTCAGCCGGCTTCTCGAGGCCGGCGGCCGGCGTGTCGGCGCCCGATGTCGCGTTGCGAATATCGACGAGCTCCGCTAGGAGACTCGCCGCGATCTCAGCCGGCGTGCGTGCGGCGATATCGACGCCGGCCGGGGCCGTCACCGCCGCTTCGACGGTCTCGACGTCGACGTCGGCGATGCCGGCGGCGAGTTCGGTTTCGGTCCGTGCCCGTTCGTCGCTCGCGATCAACCCGACGTACGGCGCGTCCGCGAGCAGCCCGATGGCGATCCCCCGGGCGTCGTACTCGCCCATCGAGGCGACGACGACGAGCGGATCGGGGCCGAGACTGTCGGCAACCGACGCCGGATCGAGTTCGTCGACGACCTCGATATCGTCGGGGAGATCGGACGGGCGGTCCTCGTCGGACGAAACGACCGTGATATCGAGCGTCAGCTCGGAGGCGAGGCGAGCCAGCGATCCGGCCACCGGCGAATGGCCGACGATCACGAGTTCGGTCGCCGGCGTCACCGGCTCGACGAAAAGCTCCAACACGCCGTCGCTGTGGCAGGTCATCGGGAAAGCCTCGAGCCCGGGACGGTCGACTGTCTCCGGGTCGGGCGCGATGCCGATCAGACGCGGCGTCTCCGATTCGATCGCCTCACGGCCCTGTCCCGAAACGATCGACTGCGCGCAGGCCGCGCCGCCGATCCAGCCGTGGAGTTCGCCGTCGGCGGTCACGATCGCCGAATCGCCGACGTTGGCCGAGGCGGGCGCTTTCCGTCTGACGACTGTCGCCTTCGCGTACGGTTCACGGCGCCGTCTCAGTTCTGCCTCGAGGGCGGAAACGTCGCCGTCGTCGATACCACTGTCGGCACGTTGCCCGTCGGTCGGCCCGGAACGCCCGTGTTCTGTCTCGTCGTATGTCATCGATAATATCTGTAGTGGATGCCGAACGGCTCCGGCCGAGTGGCCGGAACTCAGTCGTCGGCCGGACTGTCCTCGACGTCGAACTCGAGGTTGTGTGCCGGGCTGTGGTCCAGACCGGCGCCATCGAGCGTTTCCCAGACCCTGTCGGGGGTCATGGGCATCTCGATGTGGCTGACGCCGGCGTGGCTCATCGCGTCGACGACGGCGTTGACGATCGCCGGCGGCGAGCCGACGAGCGGCGATTCGCCGACCCCCTTCGCGCCGATCGGGTGGTGCGGCGACGGCGTGACGGTGTGACCCGTCTCGAAGTTCGGGATCTCCATGGACGTGGGGAGCAGGTAGTTCATGAAGTCGCCGCCGGTGACGTTACCGTTATCATCGTAGGTGACGTGTTCCATCATCGCGCTGCCGATCCCCTGGGCGAGGCCACCGTGAATCTGGCCCTCGATGACCATCGGAT
>CAZWZX010000128.1:0-7524 GCA_964638655.1 uncultured Natronomonas sp. | reverse complement strand
ACCGACACGGCGCTGTACGCCCGCGACGACCCCGGCGAGGCGACACAGGGTGCGGGTGCCGTGGCGATGTTGATCGACGAGGAGCCGGACCTGGTCGAGCTCTCGACCGAGCAGGGGTACGGCTCGGCCGACGAGACCGACTTCCTGAAACCCCAACAGCAGTTTCCGAGCGTCGACGGCAAACGGTCGGTCAACGTCTATCTCGCACGGATGCGGGAGGCGCTCATCGATTATCAGCGCGTCGGCGGGACGATCCACGCCGACGACTTCCGGCTCGGGCCGTTCCACACGCCGTTCCCGGGGATGGTCCGGAAGGCGGCCCTCCTCGCGTATCGACATATCACCCGCGATACGGGCATCGAGGACGAACTCGAGGCGGAGATCGGCCGTCAGCCCCGTCAGGAGGATTTCGAGGACGACGAGGCGTACATGGAGGCGCTGTCGGCCTACACCGACGCCCTACAGGGGACCGAACGGTATCAGACCTGGTACGACCGGACGATCGATCCGACGCTGGATATCGCCCGACACGTCGGCAACTGGTACACCGGCTCGGTTCACGTCGCCCGCGTCTCCGGGCTGAAATCCCTCGCCGAGGCCGGCGAGGACGCCGTCGGCGAGAAGCTACTCGTCGGCTCCTACGGCTCCGGTGCACAGGCGGAGATCCACGTCGAGACGATCCGGGAGAACTGGCTCGATGAGATCGAGGCGCTGAACATCGACGAACAGCTCGAAGCCCGGTACGAACTCACGTTCGAGGAGTACGAGGACGTCCACGACGCCCACAACTTCGACGAGGAGTCGCCCGTCGAGGAGTTCACGGCGCCCGACTCGGAGTTCGCCTTCGACGGCTGGGGGCGGATGGGCGAGCGGAAATACCGTTTCGTCGACTGATATCCGATTCTTTCGCCGACCGTCACCCGGTTCAGTCGGCCGGGGCCGGCGCTTCGCTTTCCGCTTGCATTGACGATTCACCGAGTTCCGATCGCAGCGACGAGCTCGCGTCGATGGCGATCAGGCCGAACCCGACCTTCGTGACGAGATCGAGATACGTGATGAGCGCGATGTCGATACTCATCGTCAACAGGTCCAGTCCCGGCGGGCCGAGCACCCAGATAACCGGATAGACCGACCAGAGGGCGACCGTCAGGTTCCGCAGTCGGACGTAGAGTTTCTCGATCCCGTCGGGCTGTGCGCTCGCCCGCTCGGTCGCCGGACCCATGAGGTAATAGATCAGTCCGACGAAGACGAACGTAGCGGCGCCGAACAGCGCGAACCGCTCAGTTCCGGGGAGTGTCGCCGCGACGAACCCCAGTACCATCACGACCGTGTTGAGCCCGATCACGACGGCGAACTCCCGTCGGCTCAACCCCGCCAGAAAACCCAAAAACAGCACTATCAGCGGCGTCGTGAGGATCCAATCGATATAACGGGGCACGAAGACGGTCCTATCACCGACTTCGAGCCAGCCGAACCCCAGTGCCATGGCGGCGTACGCGATGGCGGCGATACCGCTTATTCCGATGAGGGTCAGGTAATACCGGCGCTCGTTTCGCGACGCGCTCCGGCCCGACCACATGAAGGCTGCAGTTCCGACGAACATTCCGACCGCGCCGACCCAAAAGAGCGTGGTGACGTCGATCACGCTTTCTCACCGGCCGACGCGAACCCGTCCGTTTCGCCACGGATATCCGACGCTTCGTCGACATCGGTTCGCTGTAGTGTCGCCGAAAGCGTATCGGCTTGCTCGGAGAGCCCGTCGATCAGACTGAACACTTCCCCGACGGCCGCCGATTGAGCTTCGGTCGTTTCGGCGACCGTTTCGGCGTCCGCGGCGGTCTGTTGGGAGGTCGCCGCGACGTCTTCGACCATCGTCGTCGCCTCGCCCGCGGCCTCCGCTTGGCTGTCGGTCGATCGGTTGATCTCTTGGATATCCTCGTTCGTCCGTTCGACGCTGTCGACGATCTCCTCGAGGGCGGCGACCGTCTCCTCGACGGTTTCGACGCCCTCGGAGACTCGGTCGCTCGTTTCTCTGATGTCCTCGACGGTCGTTCGGGTTCGCTCTTGGACGGTCCCGACGAGATCGTCGATCTCCTCGGTCGCTTCCTTCGTCTCCGCCGCCAGCTGTTTGACCTCGTCGGCGACGACTGCGAACCCGTCGCTGTTGCCGTCCGCGCGGGCGGCCTCGATCGAGGCGTTCAACGCGAGGATGTTCGTCTGCTCGGCGATCTCGGCGATCATCTCGGAGATCTCGCCGACCTCACGGACGTCCTCGTTGAGCGTCTCCATGGATTCGACGGCCTCCTGTGTTCGGGACTCGACAGCGTTCATCTCTTCGATGGCAGTCTCGCCCGTCTCCCGCCCGGTTCGACCAGTCTCAGCGGCTCTCTGAACTCTTTGGGCGATCTCGTCGGCGCTGGCTGCGACCTGTTGAGTCGTCGCCGAGACGTCGTCCATCTTCAGGGCGATCTCCTGTATGGTCTCGGTCTGTTCGGTCGCTCCGGCCGATATACCCTGAACCGACTCGTTGACGTCCTCGCTCGCGTCCATGACTTCCTGGGCGTTTTCGCGCACCGCCTCGGCGTTCTCCGAGACTTCGATCGCGAACCCTTCGATCCGACCGACGAGCGCTTCGATACCGTCCATCATCCCGTTGAACGAGGATTCGATCGACTTCATCGCCTCGTTGTCCGTTTCCGCCTCGAGCCGCCGAGTGAAATCGCCCTCGGCACACCGATCCATCGTCTCACCGAAGCGCTCGGCCTCCGCCTGTAGCTCCCGGTTCAATCGCTCGGCGCGCTCTCTGGCCGATTCGGCGTCCGTCCGCGCGGTTTCGGCCTCCTCGATCGACTGTTGAACCGACTGTCGCATCCCCTCGAAGGAGGCGTACAGATCGCCGATCTCGTCCTCTCGGTCGGTGTCGAGGTTCACGTCGAGATCGCCGTCTCCCATCCGGCTCGCCTTCGAGGAGAGGATCGACAGCGACGTCGCGGTGTCCCCCCCGAGCGTCGCCGCAACGAACCCGAGGTTGATCACCATGAGGACGATGAGACCGAGGATCGCCGACACCGCGACCTCCTGCGTCGCTTCGGGATCTCCGGTTACCGCCGTGACCTCGGCGTAGGCGACGGCACCGAAAACTGCCGTGATCACACCCACAAAAACGAACACTGCTCCCATCCGTCCGGTGTAACTCTCCCGTACACGGGACGGAAGAAGCAGCCTCGATGCGTTCAATGACATACGCTGTCAGTCGATACGGCTTACCGTATTTAAAAACCTGAACCGGAATCGAGACTCAAAACGGAGCGGAACTCGACCGCGGCGCTCGAGGCTCTCGGCTCGTCGACGTCGGTCACTCGATCAACGCGAGGACGTCGTCGAAGAAGCCGAGGGTGTCGTGAGGCCCCGGGTTGGCTTCCGGGTGGTACTGCCGCGTGATGACGTCGAGCGGATCGCTTTCGAGCCCCTCGGGCGTGTCGTCGTTGACGTTGATCTGGGTGACTTCGAGTTCCCCCGGATCCGAAACCGTATAGCCGTGGTTCTGCGTCGTCATGACGACCTGATCGGAGCGGAGATCTCGGACCGGCTGGTTGACGCCGCGGTGACCGAACTCCATTTTCTCGGTTTCGCCGCCGAGCGCGTTCGCGATGACCTGCTGGCCGAGACAGATCCCGGCGAGTGGAAGGTTCCCGACGTACTCGTCGACGAGTGTCGCCGCGGCCTCGTAGTTCTCGGGATCGCCCGGACCGTTCGAGATGAAAAGCACGTCCGGATCGATCGCTTCGATCTCCTCGACGGTGGCGTCGTAGGGCACCATCTCGACGGTCGCGTCCCGCTCGACGAGCGAACTGGCGATAGATCCCTTCGCGCCGCAGTCGACCAGCGCGATCGTGGGGCCGTCACCGTCGGGGTTGTACGTGACCGACTCCTCGATCGAGACCTGCGATCCGATGTCGGTGTGATCGCTCATTGGCTTACAGTCGGCGAGTTCGGCCTCCGCGTCCTCGATCGTCGCGTTCGGACCGGCTGCGATTCCGCATTTCATCGCGCCGCCCTCCCGGATCCCCGTCACGAGATCGCGGGTGTCGAGCTCGTCGACGGCCGGCACGCCCTCACTTTCGAGCCACTCGGCGACGTCCTCGGTCAACTCCCGGGAGACGACGCCTCGCGGGTGGACTCGATCGGACTCGAATCGCTCCTCTCGGACCCCGTAGTTGCCGATCAGGGGGTACGAGAAGGTGAGTATCTGCTCCTCGTAGCTCGGATCGGTGAGCGATTCCTCGTAGCCGGTGTAGGCGGTCGTGAACACCAGCTCACCGCGGGTTCGGCCGGGAGCGCGGCTGCGAGCCTCGATGACACGGCCGTCCTCCAGCGCCACGTAGGCGTCCGTCATTACGAAGTTCGTAGGCCACAGCCGCAATTAACGTTTATCAATTCGAGATTCTCGTCCCGTCGGTGTTGAAACCCACGACCGTGCGGCCGAAACACCGAGCGCCACCGAAGTCGAAGGGACCTTAGTGTAGTCGCCCGTTCCGCTCCGTATGAGCACGGACGACATCGATCCCGAGGGATCGAGCTCGGCGGCTCCGGAAACACACGAGAACGCGGCACAGGACGTTATCGCGGTCGACCCCGACGATACGGCGACCGGAACGGTCAACCGACTCGAAGCGCACACCGGCGACGGGATCCGCCACCGCGCTTTCACCGCCCTCGTCTTCGACGGCGAGGGGAACGTGCTCCTCGCACAGCGGGCCCCGGACAAGCGTCTGTGGGACACCCACTGGGACGGCACCGTCGCTTCCCACCCGGTCGAGGGACAGACCCAGCTGGAAGCGACCGAGGAGCGGCTCGAGGAGGAACTCGGCGTGACTCCGGATCAGTACGACGACCTCCGGGTGACCGATAAGTTCGAGTACAAACGCTACTACCTCGATCAGGGGCTCGAGTGGGAGGTCTGTTCGGTACTGCAGTGCACGCTTGAGGACCGAACGCTCGATCCCGACGAGACCGAGGTCGCGGGCGTGATGTGGGTCCCCTACGAACGGCTCCACGAGAACCCCAAGTGGTACCGACAACTCCGACTGTGTCCGTGGTTCGAGATCGCGATGCGCCGCGATTTCGACGACGACTGAACGGTCCGTTTCGGTCCGTCGACCTTCGATTGAACCTGCCTTTTCCCGATAGTTGACTCGACGTCTGACCATTTATATCAAACACCCACTCTTCTGCCGTAGAATCCGGTTACATGTTGGTAGAGTTGATATAACTGGCCGTATGTTTCCTATAATCGGCAAAAGATTTTAGATACTCCGGTCCGTTGCCGAACACGGGGAAGTATGACTGATCGGAAACTTCGAACGGCTATCGTCATGTACGCAAACGGCGATGTGACCGAAACGGAAGCCGCCGAGATCGCGGGACTTTCCCGCGCACAGTTCCGACGATACGCCAGAACGTCCGGTGTCACCCCCGTTACGGCGTCGGATCCGGATTCGGGGCCGGAGTCAGTCTGACTGGCCGGGACGATCGTTCCCGGAGAGTTTGTCTCAATCCAACAGGCGGGTGAGTTCGGCCGGGCTCTCGGCTTCGAACCCCCGAACCGTTCTGATGATCTCCTCTCGCCGCCCGCGATCGTACGTTCCCTCGACTAACGCGTGGAACTTCTCCTCGAGTAATCCCCACGACGCCCCGGACGCCGGATCCCCCTCGAACCGGTGGACCGTCGTTTCGTGGACGTCGCCGTCGTGCGTCTCGACGGCGATCCGGACCGGGGTTGGTTCGGCGTCGCCGTCCCCGGACGCCCCGCCGGCCACCGAAACCGTCGTCGCTTCGGCGATCGGTCCGACGTTCGCCCGGTTGTCCCGGTGGAGCGTGAGCTCTCTGTCGACCAACGCCGCGGCGATCCGTTCGGGATCGATCTCGGGTATCGCTCGCTCGACTGTTTCGACGGCGACAGCCTCGATATCTGCCGGGTCGAGAGCGTTCTCGTTCGCCAGGCGGATCGCGGCTTCGATCGCCGTCTGCCCGTACGGATGACCGTCGTACGGCAACACGGCGGCATCGAGGACGCGCTCACAGCCCGGATCGAAATCGAGGTCGAACGGACCGACGGTGTCGTACCACCCGCCCGGAGCCTTGATCCCGTCCGGCGTTTCGAGTCCTTCCGCCGCGAACCCTGCCGCATACACCGCCGAAGCGGCTGCGTTTCCGGTCGCGATCGGGGCGAACCCCTCGCCCTCGATCCCGAGCGTCACCCGGCCTGCGGCGTGTCCGAGGGCGTTCCTCAGCTCGACGCTATCGAGGCCCCGGACCCGACCCACGCCGGCCGAGGCGGCGACGGCCGTGTGGGTGGCCGGATGGAGGCCGTCCAGCGGCGCGTGACTGGCTAACTCCCCGTGAAGCTCCAAGGCGGCCGCGAGCCCCGCCAGCGTCTCCTCTCCGGTCGCCGCGTGGACCTCCGCGACGGCCAAAACGGCGGCGATCGACCCGCCGGCCGGGGCCGGGGTCGGCGACAGGAACGTCGGGCCGTTTCCGGCGGCGACGGCGACGGCGTTTCCCAGCGCGGCACGGAAGGCGGACGTCGTTTCCGCTCCCCACAGCCGGCTTCCGTCGGCGTCCTGCCCCCCGTCCGTCGACCCCCGACGAACGGCTGCTGTCGGTTCCGTTCCGCAGTTCCGGAGCCCGACAGCGAGCGCGTCGAGTATCCGTCGTTTGGCGGCCTCCCGGACGTCGTCGGGGAGCCGATCGTACGTCACATCGACCACGTGTCCGGCGAGTTCCTCCGTCGAAGTCATACCGCCGATCGGAGTGGGACGGAAAAAAGCGTTCCGCGGTCCCCGGAGGACGGGGCGATCGTTCGTCGGTTCCAACTTACGGCCGGGTCGTCGCCCACACCGCCAACAGCCCCAAGATGACCGCCGGGATCATCGGCAAAACGAGATAGGCGTCCCAAAACGAGAGCCCGAAGTTCGACGGGACGCGGGGATAGAGATATATCAATCCGGGGACGACGAGAAAGGCCACGAAGATCGCGGCGACGAGGAGCCACCCCCGCCAGTCGAACTCCCGTTCGACCGCTTCGGGATGAACGACTCCCGTCTCGTCGGTCCGATCGTCGTCCGATCCGGCCCCCCGGCTCCCCGACCGACCGTCCGGGCTGTCGGTCCGCCCTGACCCGCCGACGTTTTTCCCGTCGCCTCCGTTCATCGCTTCCGTGATCCCTCACTGGATGGTCGTCCTCGATCCCGACCCATCACTCGTAGCTTTCGGCCTCGTACTCCTCGTCCGGCACCACGACGACCGAGCCGAACCCCTCCCGGGATTCGAGGATTTCGTGGCCGCGGGCGATCTCGCTCATCGGCAGTACCTCCCGGACGTACGGCTCGAAGGTCCCGTCGAACACCTTCGCCATGACGTCGTCCATCTCGCCGGGCGTCCCCATCGTCGAGCCGAGGATATCGAGCTGTTTCCAGAACACCTTCGGGATGTTCGTCTCCGGGGAGACGCCGGAGGTCGCCC
>CAZWZX010000127.1:0-7527 GCA_964638655.1 uncultured Natronomonas sp. | reverse complement strand
CACTGGATGAACGAACTCGGCGACGACCACGACGTTCAGGAGATCGAGGTGACCGCCGAGAACCTCGTCGGCAAGAGCATCGGCGAACTCAACGCCGAGATTCCGGACGGCGTGATCGTCGCCGTCCTCGGCCGTGGAGAGAACGCTCACGTCCCGTCCGTCGACGACGTCCTCGAGTACGGTGATCACATCACCTTCGTCGGCGACGCCGGCGGCGTCAAACAGGCTATCAAACGGTTCCACCCCCACGAGTGATCGAGCGTCGGGCCCCATCGGCGTTCCCGCGTCAGCCGGGCGACCGACAGCCGTCCGACAGCGGCGATACACATACGTATCCGGGGCGGTAGTTCGGAGCCGTGAGCGACTACCACGTCGGCAGCGTCGCTCGGACCGACGCCTGGCTCGCCGTCGCCTACACCGACGACGGGTACGACCACACGGCGGTCGTCGACGGCGTCGGTGAGCTGTGGACGCGCTACGAGGAGTCGGCGGCCCGGATCGCCGTCGACGTTCCGATCGGGCTCGGCTCGACGACGGCACCGCGACCGAACGAGGAAGTCGCGCGCGAACTGCTGGGTGAGCGACGCGACGCCATCGTCCCGACGCCCGTCCGGGAGGCGGTCAAAAAGCAGCGCTACCGGACGGCGGCCCGAGTCCACGAGCGGAAGACCGGCCACGACCTCCCTCGAGTGTCCTTCCAGTCGGCGGACCGGGCGGCCGCGATGGACGAGTTCCTCGACGCGATCGACGAGGCCCGACCGGTGTTCGTCGAGGCCCACCCCGAGATCTGCTATCTGGCCTTCGCCGGCGAACCGATGGGCGAGTCCCCCGAAACCGCCGGCGGCTACGCCGAGCGGATGCGGACGCTCGCGGAGTTCGATCGGGACGCGCCGCCGACGGTGCAGTCGGTCGCGGAGGCGGCGAGCGGCCATCCGATCGGCGTGTCGGCCGTCGTCGACGCCGTCGCGCTCGGGTTGACAATCCGTCCCGGCCGGGGCGAACTCCGATCGCTGCCGGCCGATCCACCGGAGGACGAACGGGGGCTCGCGATGCGGTACGTCTACCGAAGCGACGGGTCGCTGTCGGGCGTGTAAACCGAGAAAGGCCGTCCGATAGTTTTCGCCCGATCCGGAGGAGTAATAACGAGAGACGTCGAACCCGGGAGCGAGACCAGTGTACGGCCTCTCGCGCAAGGAGCTGCGGTTTGCCCTCCTCGTCAGCTCCTCGCATTTCACCCAGCACGTCTACTACCGGCTGTTGCCGCCGCTGATCCCGGTGTTGGCGGTCGCGTTGGCCTACCCGCTCTGGCAGCTCGGGCTGTTGATCTCGATCTACCAGTTCAGTTCGGGGCTGGCACAGGCGCCGCTGGGCGTCCTCTCGGATCGGATCGATCGGCGGTATCTGTTGCCGACCGGGCTGGCGTTGACCGGGCTGGCGTACATCGTCTTCGCCGCGGCCCCCGTCCTCGGCGCGCCGCGTCGGTCGCTTTCGGTGTTCGGCTACGGCTTCGAGGGCGGGTTTCTCGTGATGTCGCTATCGATGGTGATAATCGGGATCGGGCTGTCGGTGGTCCATCCGGTCGGCTACCCGATGATCACGGCGAACGTCGACGAGACGAGCAAGGGGAAGGTCCTCGGTGTGTTCGGCGCCTCCTCGAAGCTCGGCGACGCGGCGACGCCGGCGATCATCGCCGTCCTGATTTTAGTTCTCGCCTGGGAACAGATCATCCTCCTTTTCGGCGTCGCCGGCGTCCTGTACTCGGTCGCCCTGTTCGCGGTACTCGGGCGGGAGCGATACGAGACGGTTCCCGTCGGGGAGAACGGCGCTGACGACGGCCCGGCGGGAGACCAAAACAGGGACCGACGACAGTTCCTCTACCCGATGGTGGCCGTCTACCTGTATTTCATCATGAGCATGGTCGCGACGCGGGGGCTCAACACGTTCCTGCCCGTGTTCGTCGTCGCCGTCTACGCGTACTCCTTCGGGGTCGGGGGGCTCCACGTCGGCGCCGAGTCGGTCGCGAACGTCTTCTTTTCGGTGCTTCTGTTGTCCGGCGCGGTCACACAGCTGTTTCTCGGCGGGCTGACCGACACTCACAGCCCCCGGAAGCTCATCATCTACTGTATGGCGCTGGCGACGGCCGGAATCGTCGCGCTCGTCGCGTTCGATCTCCACCCGGTGTCGCTTTTCGTCGTCGTCGCCGTGCTCGGCGCCGGCCTCTACGGCGTCAACCCGCCGCGGGACGCGCTCATCAGCGATCTCTCTCCGCCCGAGTACGAGGGTCGCGCCTTCGGATACATGTTCACGGCGTCGATGATGACCGCCGCACCGCTGCCGGCGATCATCGGTTACGTCCTCGAAGACGTCGGCATGCGGGAGGGCTTCCTCGTACTCGCGATCGGACCCGTCCTCGCGGCGGTCGCCATCGGGCTGCTGTACTCCGATCGGGTGTACGTTAGCCGACCGGATCCGGATCTCGACGCCGGCGTTTCGGATTAAAAGAGTGTCCGACGAGTCAGTCCGCAGTCGAGGGATCGATCTCGCCGCGTTTCGCCGACAGCGACCGGACGAAACCCTGCCCGTAGGCGCCGATGAACATCCCGGCGACGCCCCACAGCATGGGGTAGTTACCGATGCCGAGGCTGGCGTAGGCCGCGCCCGGACAGATCCCCGAGAGCCCCCAGCCGACGCCGAAGATCGACCCGCCGATCAACACGTTCCGATCGAACGATTTCAGCCGTCGGACGTACCGCCGCCCGGTCAGCGGGGCGTTCCGGCCCGAACGGGAGGCGAAAAAGAAGACCGGCGCCGCCAGCCCCGCGGCCCCGCCCATCACGAACAGCAATCCGAGATCCCACAGCTGGAGAAACGAGAGGACGACCTCGGGGCGGGCCATCTGGCTGAGGCCGAGCCCGAAGCCGAAGACGAGCCCGCCGCCAGCGATCAACGGCATAAAGAGCGGATGGCGGTCGTCGTCGCTCATGGCGAGACCCCCATCGCCGAGACGAAGAGCGCGGTCCCGATCGCGATCGACATGAAGACGGCGACGTTGACGATCGAGGTCCCGGAACCCGAGCCGACGCCGCAGATGCCGTGCCCGGAGGTACAGCCCTTCCCGAGGCGGGTGCCGACCCCGACGAGGACCCCGCCGGCGAAGAGTCGCCACGACTGGACCTCGGTGGTCCAGATCCCGCCCTGGAAGGCGACCGCATAGAGCGCCGCGCCGGCGACGATGCTCAGCGTGAAGACGACCCGCCAATCGCGGGAGCTAACGAAACGGGCCTGCTGGAAGCGCTCCCCTTTGGAGACGTACGACAGCGTCGACTCGAGGAAGGTGCTCGCGCCGGCGCTGATCCCGGTGCCGAGATAGATCGCGACGGTGCCGAGCCCGATGAGCAGGCCGCCGAGCAGGTAATGGGAGATCCCACGCGGGAAAAACTCCATGACGGCCGAGGTGACGAGCAAGGGTACGATGGAACTCATGCGTACCCACAGGGAGGGTCTTAGCCGGTTTGAATGGTTCGCCACCGGCATATACAGGTAAACGTCTCCGACAGGTGAGCGGCGCTCTCCGCACATCGACCCCCTCCTCGGCGTGAACGCGGAGGAATCAAAGCTCGAAGAACCGCCGTTCGTCGCCGGTGCGTTCGGCTCGGAGATAGAGTATCGCGAAGTTCCCCCGTGCCCCGGTGGCGATCCGTTTGGGGAGCGTCCGGAGTTCGGCGTGCCAACCGAGCCGTCCGCGACGGGTACTCATCGCGACGACGAAGGCGCTCGTTTCGAGTTCGCTCAGCAGGTCGTAGACGGCCTCCCACTCGTCCGTCTCGTGGACGACGGTGGGGGTATCGGGACCGACCTGTTCCAACAACGTCCGGTACTGTGTCGGGTCTCCCCCAACGGGGTGGACGTGAAGTTCCGCGCCGAGTTCACTGGCCACGGTCTTGACCGACCGGACGGCCTCGTAGAACCCATCGTTGTGGTCGATATCCGGCGGACAGACGAGCACCAGACGCTTCGTGACGTTGAGCGGTTCCCGGACACGCGTGACGACCACCTGCTGGCCGGTCTGTCGGATGACCCGATCGATGGTGTTACCGAAGACGCTCTGGGTCCGCGAATCGGCACCGTCCCAGCCGATGAGCACGGTCGAGGCGCGGTTCTCCGTCGCGGCGCGAGCGACGCCGTTGGCGACGTTCTGTGTGACACGGGTCTGTAGATCGAGGGGTACCTCCGCACCGGCGGCGTACGCGACGGACTCCTCGAGGCGTCGTTCGGCGTCCGCGACGGCTGCATCCGTACTGGCGGCTGTGCCGTGACGGACGACCGTGACGACGTAAATCGGTTCCGTCGAATCCGATCTCCGGAGGAGCATCGCCATACTGAGCAGTTCTTCGCGATATCTGGACTCGTTCGAAAACGGGAGCAGTATTCGCTGTGGTGTTTCAGTCGGCTCGTAGGATCGCTCTTCGGCCAGCGCTACCGACCGACCGTATCGGTCCGTCACGAGCGGTGCGAGGACACTGATGGCCAGAATCATGAGGATGACCGCGTTGATGACGGTGTCGCCGAAGAGGCCGAGTTCGAACCCGACGAGGGTCACGGCGAGCGCGGCGGCGGCCTGCCCGACGGACAGTCCGAACATACTGCCGACCTCCGCGGGCGTATACCCGTATCGCCAGCCCGCGATCGCCGCCGCGCCGAGTTTCGTTCCGACGGTCATCGCCACCAAAGCGCCGGTGAGAACGAGCGTCTCGGGCGATCCGAGGACCAGCGTGAAATCGACGAGCATCCCGACCGACAGAAGAAAGAACGGGATAAATAGCGCGTTACCGACGAACTCGATGCGGTTCATGAGGACGCCGTGGTTCGGCACGAGCGGATTGATCGCGAGCCCGGCGACGAACGCGCCGATGATCGCATCGATACCGGCGATTTCGGCGGCGTAGGCCGCGACGAACGCGACGGCGATGACGAACAGGTACTCGAAATAGCTCTCCTCGTGGACGGTCCGGAAGAACCACTGGCCGATTCGCGGCACGAGAACCCACGTTCCCACGAAGAAGATCACAAGTCCCGCGACTAGCTGTACCCAGAAGCCGACGGTCAGATCGCCGTGAGTGGCCGCGGCGACCACGGCGAGAACGAGCAGTGCCAGCGTATCGGTGAGAATCGTGCCGCCGATCGCTGCCGTCACAGCGCGGTTCGAGCCGATACCGAGGCGGCTGATGACGGGATACGCGAGCAAGGTATGTGAGGCGAACACGGAGGCGAAAAGCAGCGCCGTCAGAAACGAGAAGCCGAGGAGCGAGACACCGACAACGGTCCCGACGACCTGTGGAACCAGAAACGAGAGGGTCCCGAACCCGATGCTTTGGGCCCGGTTGTCGTGGAACTCCGCGAGGTTGATCTCGAGGCCGACAAGAAACATCAGGTACACGACACCGACGTTGCCGAGGAGAACGATCGTCTCACCGCGGTCTAAGAGTCCGGCGGCGTTCGGCCCGACGAGCGCGCCAGCGAGGATGAGACCGACGATCCCCGGCAGTCGGTACCGCTCCATCACGATCGGCGCGACGAGAAAGCAGACCACCGCGAGCGCGAACACCAATATCGGGTCCTCGAAGGGCAGCGATGTCGGCAGCGCGGCCATGGCTTCTCGGTACGATCGCGGACGGGGGACAAAAGGCTACGGGACGGCTGTCCGGCGGGTACGACCGTTTCAGCCGTCCCGGTGACACTCCCGGAACGCCGTCTCGGCGCGGCGCATGATCTCTCTGACCGGTAGATCGGTCCGTTCGGCGACGGTCACGGCGTCGTCGTACTCGGCGCTCACGTCGTAGACGTCGCCGGCGTCGTCGGAGGCGATCTTGACCGACATCCCGTACGTTTCGCCGTCGATCTCGATCTCGACCGTCTCGAAGGCCCGCTCGGCGATCCAGCGGTGTTCGGCGGCCGTCTCCCGGATTCCTAACGTCCCCGTCTCCTCGGCGAGCCGTCTCGCGACCCCGGCGACGTCGTCCGGTTTGACGATGACCTTTATAACGTGGCCGGGTCGGGATTTCTTCATCGTGGCGGGGAGGATCGTCACGTCCCGCGCGCCAGCGTCCGCGAGCCGTCCCTGGAGCGCGCCGAGCGTCTCCGGCGTCGCGTCGTCGACGTTGGTCTCGAGCACTCGAATTCCATCGCGCGTCAGTCCGCCCGAGGCCTCGCCGACGGTCGCTTTGAGCACGTTCGGGCGCTCCTCGAAGGAGTTGTCGCCGGCCCCGTAGCCGACGGCGTCGGTATCGATCGGCGGCAGCGTGTCGACCCCCTCGGCGACGTGTGCGAGGATCGCCGCGCCCGTCGGCGTCAGCAGTTCGACTTCGAGGGGGCCGCCGGCGAGCGTCCAGTCGGCCTCGCCCGCCAGATACGAGACCGCCGGCGTCGGGACCGGGTAGCGCCCGTGACTCATCGAAACCTCGCCGCCGCCGGCGAAGACCGGCATCGTCACGACGCGATCGACGTCGAGATCGTTCAGAAGGAGCGCCGCGCCGACGATGTCCGCGATCGCGTCGTCGGCGCCCACCTCGTGGAAATGCGTTTCCTCGAGATCGGTCCCGTGGACTCTCGCCTCGGCCTCGCCCAGCAGCCGAAAGATCGCACTCGCGTCCGATTCGACGGGTTCCGAAAGCCCCATTTCGGCGACGATGTCGCGGCACTCGGCGTACGTTCGGTTCGTCCCGGCCCCCTCGGCGTGGGAATGGCCGTGCCGGTGAGTGTGGTTCGTCTCGTCGTGAGCGTGTGTGTGTCCGTCGTGGTCGTGAGCGTGTGTGTATCCGTCGTGGTCGTGGGGGGTCTTCTCACCGTCGTCCGACGGAACGTCCTCGCGGTCCCCGTCCTTCAGCAGTACGTCCACCGTTTTCGCGTGGATCCCGTTTTTCGTCACCTCTCCGATCCGGTACTCGACGCCGAGAGCGTCCTCGACCGGCGTCAGGACGTCCGGGTCGGCGCCGACGGCGAGCAAGGCGGCGAGAATCATGTCGCCGGCGGCGCCGGTTCGACCGTCGAAAGCGAGCGTTCGCATGCCGATTGCTCCGATTCCCGTCGCGAAAAAGGACGCGGTCGTCGGGTGCGTGGACCGGAACTCGGCCACCGGGACGAACCTACGATTTGTGCAGGGTGAGATGCCGTGATGGGTACTGCTTCGATTCTGGGGACGTATTTTTCGTTCACCCATCGTACTGTGTCACATCGCGATGTGACACTGGACGATCGGGGGCGGCTCACACTCCCTCAAAGAGTTAGGCGAGCGGTACGGCGACCGGTACCGTCTCGTCGCGCTTCACGACGGCATCAAGCTGGTGCCGATCGCGGAGGACCCCCTTGAGGCACTCGGAGCCGAGTTCGCCGGTGTCGAACGGTCCTCCGAGGAGCCCGAAGGACGGGCCAGAGAGACGGCGCTCGACGAGGCCGGACGGTGAATGTACGCCGAGACGGATTTTTTGCCGGCACTCATCAAGGACGAAGATTGGCTCGGTGAGACTGCTG
>CAZWZX010000126.1:0-7540 GCA_964638655.1 uncultured Natronomonas sp. | reverse complement strand
CTATCACGTCCGTTCGCGGAACCGTCACAAAAGCGGGCCGAGGGGGATTTGAACCGGAGCAGGACGTGCTCGCTTCACTGCCGCGACTTGCAGGGTTCAAATCCCGCTCTGCCGGTTCATTCATCCGTTCGCTACGCTCACGGATTCACTGTACGGGCCGAGGGGGATTTGAACCCCCGACCGTCTGGTTAAGAGCCAGATGCTCTCCCTGACTGAGCTATCGGCCCCGCGGGTTGACGTATCCGCGGTTGCTTGAAATAGGTTGCGTTCGCCGGCCGAATCGTGAATGGCCAACGCGGTGGGATAGTACGATCCTATTAAGTGTCCACCGCCCGTCGTCGGCGGTATCATGAGCACCGCCATCTCGATGGCCTCGATGTCGACGTACGCGATCCTCGGCTGTGGGAGCGTCGGCCACGCCGTCGCGGAGGAGCTCGTCGAGGAGGGCAAGGACGTTCTCATTCTCGATCGCGACGAGGGACGCGTCGAAGCCCTCAGAGATCAGGATCTCGACGCTCGCACGGCCGACATTAAAGACGAGGCCGCCGCGGAGGCCATCGCCGACCGGGACGTCGTTCTCATTCTCTCGCCGGACATCGAAGCGAACCAGGCCGCCGTCGAGAACCTCGGAAAGCGGGAGGGAAAGCGATTCATCATCGTCCGTGCCTCGGACCCAGTCACCGCGGACGAACTCAAACAGTCGGGGGCGGACGTTATTATCAACCCCTCGGCGGTCATCGCCGACTCGGCGCTTCGCGCGCTCGAACAGGGCGAACTCGAATACAAGACCACACAGCTCTCCGACATCATCGATCGCGGCGACTCGCTTGCCATTCTCGCTCACCGGTCGCCGGGTCCGGACTCGATCGCCTCCGCGGTCGCGCTGCAGGCGATCGCCGACGCGCGCGGCGTCGAGGCCGAAATCCTCTATGAGGGCGAGATCGGCCACCAGGAGAACCGCGCGTTCGTCAACCTGCTCGGCATCGACCTGGTTCCGCTGGCCGATACCGACATCGGGGAGTACGACACGCTCGCGCTCGTCGACTGTGCGAAGGCGACCGATCCGGTCGTCGACGTCGAAGTCGATATCCTCATCGATCACTTCGAGCCCGAGATCGATTACAACGCCGAGTTCACCGACGTCCGCTCGAACGTCTCCTCGACGTCGACCATCCTCACGAAGTACATCCAGGAACTCGACCTCAGCCTTCCGGAGGAGGTCGCGACGGCCCTGCTGTACGGGATCCGTGCCGAAACGCTCGATTTCAAACGCGACACGACGCCAGCGGATCTCACGGCGGCCGCGTATCTGTATCCGTTCGCGAACCACGACACGCTCGAACAGGTCGAGTCGCCGTCGATGAGCCCCGAGACGCTCGACGTCCTCGCCGAGGCGATCCGGAACCGCGAGGTCAAGGGATCGCATCTGGTCTCGAACGCCGGCTTCATCCGCGACAGGGACGCCCTCTCGCAGGCCGCCCAGCACCTGTTGAACCTCGAGGGGATCACGACGTCGGCCGTCTTCGCGATCGCCGACGAGACGATCTACCTCGCCGCGCGCTCGAAGGACATCCGGATCAACATCGGCACGGTTCTCGAAGACGCCTTCGAGGAGATCGGCGAGGTGCGCGGGCACTCGACGGACGCCTCGGCGGAGATCCCGCTCGGGATCTTCACCGGGCTCGAAATAACGGGCGAAAACAGGGAGACGCTGTTGCAACTCACCGAGCAGGCGGTCCGATCGAAGCTCTTCGAGGCGATGGGTGTCGAGGGGGGCAGCGGCGGCGAAAACGAGAGCTAAACCGTCTGTTCCGTTTCGGCTTCGGTGTCCGGTTCGCGGATCCGCTCGACGATGTCGTTGATGAGGACGATGTCGCCGACGGCCCGGACCCACCGATACGGGACGATGACGCCCTGAGAGCCCGAGACGCGAGTATCGAACAGTTCCTGGTTGACGTCTCCCAACGCGAGCCCGGTGACGACCTCCTTTTGAAGATCGAGACGGAGGTCCTCGATCTCGCCGACGAAGACGCCGTTGTTCGAATACACTTCGCGGCCGACGAGTGACGTGATCTCTTGGGGGGTAGCGTCCTTTTCCATGGCGGCGAGTGGAGTGGATTCCCCTTAACTGTTGTCGGTGAACGCGACCGAAGCCAACAGGAATGCGGTTCGACACCGGATCGAACCCCGGGGCGAATACCGAAACGGAGACAAACGGGACCGGACGCCGGATCAGCGAAGGTCGAACTTCTCGGCCGCGGTCTGCATATCCTTGTCACCCCGGCCACAGAGGTTTATAAGAACCGTGTCGTGGCGGTCCTCCTCGGCGAGTTTGATCGCGAGCGCGATCGCGTGGCTCGGTTCCAATGCGGGGATGATTCCCTCGGCCTCGCTCAGTTCCCGAAACGCCGCGAGCGCCTCCTCGTCGGTGATTCCGTGGTACTCGGCCCGCCCGAGCGACTGGAGGGCGGCGTGTTCGGGGCCGACAGCGGGATAATCGAGGCCGGCGCTGACGGAGTGGTTCTCCGTCCCCTCGTCGATGACGTGGGTCTTCATCCCCTGGAAGATCCGTGGTTCGTCCCGCTCGGTCGCCGAGAGCGGCGCGGAGTGTTCGCCCGAATCGAGCCCCTTGCCCGCCGGTTCGGCCCCGTAGAGGGCGACTTCCTCGTCGTCGAGGAATCCGGAGAAGAGCCCGATCGCGTTCGATCCGCCGCCGACGCAGGCGACACAGGCGTCCGGGAGTTCGCCGTGTAACTCGAGGATCTGCTCGCGGGCCTCCCGACCGATGACGGACTGAAATTCCCGGACCATCCGGGGGAACGGGTCGGGGCCGACTGCGCTGCCGACCAGGTAATGGGTGCTCTCAAAGTTCTCGGCGTAATCCTCCAGTGCGGCGTCGACCGCTTCAGCCAGTCCCGCCTTGCCGCGGGTCACCGGTTCGACCTCGGCGCCCATGAGCCGCATCCGGAAGACGTTCATCTCCTGACGTTCGATGTCTTTGGTCCCCATATACACCGTCACGGGGAGATCGAGAAGCGCCCCGACCATGGCCGTCGCGGTGCCGTGTTGCCCGGCGCCGGTTTCCGCGATGAGCCGTTCCTTGCCGGCGCGTTTCGCGAGCAGCCCCTGTCCGAGCGTGTTGTTCAGTTTGTGAGCGCCGCCGTGCAACAGGTCCTCGTGTTTGAGGTAGATGTTCGTGTCGTAGCGTTCGCTCAACGTCCGGGCGTAAAAGACGGGTGTCGGCCGGCCGCCGAAGTGTTCGAGGAGGCGTTCGAACTCGCCGGTGAACGCCTCCGATTCGATCTCGGCGTCGAACGTCTCGGCCAGTTCCTCGAGCGGTTCCTCGAGCGGTTCCGGAACGTACCGACCACCGTAGCCGTCGAAATCGCCGTCGGTAGACATACCCCGAGTATTCGCCGAAACCTTGTAAATCGTTCTGCTGAAGAACTCGTCCGTTCGAAACGTGACACGCCGACACCGCGGAAATGTACTGTTCGTACACTCCCGAAGGTATTAATCTCGTGTGAGTCGTAGCGTGAAGCATGAGCGATGCCGAAGACATAGAGGAGATCCGAGAACAAAAACTGGAACAGTTGGCCGAAAAAGCCGGCTCGCCGGACGATCCGATCGACGTAGAGGGGAAAGCACACCTCGAGGAGCTACTCGAGAAACACGCGAGCGTTCTCGTCGACTTCTACGCTGATTGGTGCGGACCGTGCAAGATGCTCGCGCCGACGGTCGCCGAAATCGCGGCGGAAACCGACACGGCCGTGCTGAAGATCGATATCGACGCCCATCAGGACCTCGCGGCGGAGTATCAGGTCCAGGGCGTCCCGACGCTGTATCTGTTCCGGGACGGCGAGGTCGCCGAACGGATGGTCGGCGTTCAGGACAAGGGAACGCTCGTTCGGAAGATCGAAGCGGCCGCCTAGTCCGCCCGTTCCGGCGGCAGCATCGCGTCGACGTCGGCGTAATCGGCGAGCAGTTCGCCCATCCGCTCGACCGTCCTCGAGTCGCGGGTTCTGCCCGATCGTATCACCCGCTCGACGCGCTCGATCGTCGTTCTGGTGTCGGTCCCGACCGAAATCAGCGGAACGCCGGCCGACTCTGCGCGTCCGATGACGGCGTCCGACGGCCTGATACCGCCGGTCAAGACGAGACACTCGACGCCGGACGCTTCCAGTGCGACCGTCTGCATGTCCGCTCTGTCCCCGCCGGTGACGAGCGCGGCGTCCCGAACCTGTCGAAGCCGGCTGTGGGCCTCGGCCGCCGACATCGAACCGACGACGAACCGATGGACACGGCCGTCCTCGGGGACCGTCGTCAGCGGCTCCGCGCCGAGCTCCGCCGCCAGTTCCGCGACGGTAACCCCGGCGAGTTCCCTGTCGCGGGGGACCGTCCCGTAAACTCGCACCCCTCTCGTCTCGAGGAACGGCACGACGTCGCTCGCGAGCGTATCGAAGGCCGAATCCGAGACGGCGTTGAAGAGGATTCCACCGAGGCGCTCTCCGAGCAGATCGGCGGCCGCGAGGAGTTCGTCGACGTCTCCCGGTTCGGAGAACGGTGCGACGAGGACGACGGTCGCATCGAGCAGTTCGGCGAGATCGCCGTCGGTCAGGTCGACGATCCCGCCAGTGGTGAGCGAACCGCCGCCCTCGAGGATCATTCGATCGGTTCCGGCCGAAAGGGCGTCGAACTGGGACGTTACCTGTTCGCGGAGGGCCTCGGAATCTTCCCGACCGCGGATCGCTTCGTGGATGAACGTTGGCGAGTAGACGATCGGCTCCATCTCGTGCATCTCGGCCTCGAGCCCGAGGACCTCGCGGGCGAGTTTCGGGTCCTCGTCGACGGTCTTGCCGACGGCCGACTGGAGCCGGGTCCCCTTCGGTTTCATGTATCCGACGCGCTCGCCGCGTTCGCGTGCGGCCAGCGCTAACGCCAGCGCGACGGCGGTCTTCCCTGTGCTCTCTTCGAGTGACGTGACGAGTACGGTCATAGTGTTTCGGGGTCGACGGTGAGACGGAGATCGATCGCGGCGACGCCGTCGGGCGTCGCGACGAGCGGGTTAATGTCCAGTTCGAGGATCGCGGGGAAGTCAGTAACGAGCTGTGAGAGCCGCTGGATCGTCTCGGCGATGGCCTCCTCATCGACCGGCTCGCGGCCGCGGGCACCTCGCAACAGCGGGGCCGAATCGACGTCGTCTATCATCCCTTCGGCTTCGGCTTTCGAGACCGGCGCGATCCGGACCGTCGTGTCCTCGAGCACCTCGACGAACACGCCGCCGAGGCCGAAAAGCACCACCGGTCCGAACTGTGGGTCGCGGTTCATCCCGACGATCGTCTCGACGCCGCGATCGAGGTCGACGAGTTCCTGTATCTGCACGCCGAGGATCTCCGCGTCGGGCTGGTAGTTCTTCGCACGCGTGAGCAGCGATTCGTAGACATCCCTGACGTCCGTCGGGGCGATCCCGACCTCGACGCCGCCGATATCCGTCTTGTGAAGGATATCCGGGGAGACGATCTTCATCACGACGTCGCCGCCGATCCGTTCGGCGGCTCTCCGTGCCGCGTCGGGCGAACCGACGATCTCGGCGTCGACGGTCGAGATCCCGTAGGCCTCGAGCAGGCCCATCGACTCGATCCCGAGTCTGTTGTCGGATCGCGTTTCGACCCGTTCGAGGATCGACCGAGCCGCCTCGGTATCGACGTCGAACGTCGTCGGCGAGTGGTTCTCGCGGGTACGGATCTCCCGATACCGATAGAGTGAACCGAGAGCCTCAACGGCGCGGGCCGGGTCGAAATACGTCGGTGTGTTCGTTTCCGCGAGCGTCTCGGTCGGGGCCTCGACGGAGGAGCCGCCCATCAGACAGACCGCAAGCGGAATCGACCGCTCGCGACGGATCGCAGCGAGCGTCTCCGCGAGGGCATCGAACGAGAGCACGGCCGACGGACACGCGATGACGACCGCGCTGCCGACCGAGGGGTCCGAGAGGACGATTTCGAGCGCGTCGCGGAACCGTTCGGCCGAGGCGTCGCCGATGACGTCGATCGGGTTGTGAACGTTCGCCGTCTCCGGGAGCGCCTCGGCGAGGCGGCGTCGGGTTTCGGCTTC
This sequence comes from uncultured Natronomonas sp., assembly GCA_964638655.1. Classification (GTDB taxonomy): domain Archaea; phylum Halobacteriota; class Halobacteria; order Halobacteriales; family Haloarculaceae; genus Natronomonas. The sequence goes on along the minus strand of CAZWZX010000126.1, from coordinate 1,429 downwards.
GAACGACGCCATCTCGGTTGCCGAATCGCCGATAGCGTCAGTCGCGAGCACGCCCGGACCGCCGGCGTTCGTCACGACAGCAACGCCATCGGTGTCGGGGAGCGACCCCCCGGCAAGCATCGCACCGGCATCGAAGAGCGCCTCGGTGGATTCGACCCGGATCGCGCCCGCCTTTCGCAATCCGGCCTGGTAAGCGCGTTGGCTGCCGGCGATCGCACCGGTGTGTGAAGAGGCGGCTCGGGATCCGGCCTCGGTCCGTCCAGATTTGAGAACGACGACCGGGGTCTCCCGGGTGACCTCGCGGGTCGTTTCGATGAAGCTTTGGCCGTCCTTGATCCCCTCGAGGTACCCCAAAACGACGTCCGTGCCGGGATCCGTTCCCCACGTTTCGACGAAATCGGCCTCGTCGAGGATCGCCTTGTTCCCCAGAGAGACGATGTCTTTGAACCCGATCGAACGGTCGTCGGCCCACTCGAGGATCGCCGTCACGAGCGCGCCGGACTGACTCATAAACGACGTCGATCCGGGACGAGCGTTTCTCGGCGCGAACGTCGCGTTCAGGCCCGATGGCGTCGAAATGACGCCGAGGGAGTTCGGTCCGACGACATCGAGGTCGTACTCCCTCGCGAGTGATCTCAGATCCCTCTCGCGTCGCGCTCCTTCGCTTCCGGTTTCGCCGAACCCGGCCGTGATGACGACGAGGTCGTCGATCCCGTTCCGACCGGCAGTCTCGACGGCTTCGAGCGCCGGTTCGGGAGGAACGACGATCACCGCCATATCGGCCTCCGTCTCGGAGAGGTCGTCCGGACAGGGCCGATCGAACACCCGGTCGACGTTCGGGTTCACCGGGATCACCTCACCCTCGAAGTCGGCGAGGAGGTTCCGCGTGATCGCCCGGCCGACGGAGCCGTCCCGTTCGGTCGCACCGACGACAGCGACACGTTCGGCGTCGAAGATACCCGATACCGTAACCATCCACGTGTTCGTCCGGTTCGGGCGTGCAAATAATCCCCGGATCGGCGCCGCCGGCAAACCGCATGCTCGCTTCGTTCACTCGCCACAGACGTGCCGGTCGATGTGCGTTCGTTCCGTATCGCGGCTTCCGGGATCGGTGACCGTGTCCTCGGTGATCCGCTCTGTCACCTCGAACATGCTGATATGCCGGAGTTCGACGCCGCGATCGGCGTAGCTCCGACAGATGTGCTCGCCGAGGTTCGCCGGGAGTTCGTCGCCGGGATCGGAACGACGGACGCTGTTCATGAGAAACCGGTGTCGGTAGGTGCCGTGCTGGCGCTGGAGGGCCCCGTCGTGGGGTCGGTCCCACGCGAACGGACGGTGGTTGTACACGTCGAGTTTTTCGCCGTCGACGGTGCGGGCGCCGAAGACGTAGTAGCGATCGGTCGTTCGCGGATGGGGTGCGAACACGCTC
>CAZWZX010000125.1:0-7605 GCA_964638655.1 uncultured Natronomonas sp. | reverse complement strand
ACTGGGTCGACATCATGGACCTCGACGAGCCGATCCCCGAACACGTCAAACACCGAGAGCTCGCGGCGGCGGAGTTCGTCGGGCCCACGGAGACGCTCGAGTTGACCGACACCGGTCTCGACGCGACGTACCCGAACTTCGGATTTACGATGCATCGGGCTCGCTTCGACGATTGGCTCCGCGAGCGGGCCGAAGACGCCGGCGCGGAGTACCGGGTCGGATCCGCCGTGGCGGACATCGAATCCGAGCTGACTGGCACACCTTCTCACGCGTTGAAGCTCCGGGACGGAACCGAGATCGAAGCCGAGTATCTGATCCTCGCCGACGGTCCCCAGCGGACCGTCACCGGACGCGTTCTCGAACAGTGGCTCCCCGGAGCGGCGATGGATCGACTCGACGCCCGCAAGACCAACCACATCGCCTATCAGGAGTATCGCCGGCTTCCCGAGGAGCTCTTCGAGGGCGACCGAATCAAGTTCTGGTGGGGGTATATGCCCGGACACACCGCCTATCCGTGGATCTTCCCGAACGACGGGACGGTCGCCCGGATCGGGTTGACGATGCCGATCGGGCTCGACATCGACGCCGTCGCGGACCGCCGGAAGTACCGGCTTTTGGAGCCGACGGACGAACGGATCCCGCAGGGGGCGACCTACATCGAGCGGCTGTTGAAACGGCTTTACCCCGAGTACGAGCTCGATGAGTTCCCGCTCGTGACCGACCGCGGTAAATCGGGCGGCACCGAGACGTACCCGATCTCCTCGACGCGCCCGATCGAGTCGCCGACTGCCGCCAACGTCGCGATCGTCGGCGGCGCGATGGGAGCGACCTCGGCGTTTCACGAGGGCGGCGACCACGTCGCGATCCGGACCGGCTCGATCGCCGGCCGTCTCACCGGGCTCGGCGCGCTGCGTGCGTACAACGCCGAGTGGCACAGGGCGATCGGGGACGAGATCCGCCGTAACTGCGTCTTCGCGGATATGGTCCGCGGGTACGGCCCCGACGATTGGGACCGGCTGTTCGGGCTCGTCAACGATATCAAAGACGGCGGCGGGTTCAGCATGCGCGACGCGGTGTACGCGGGGGCACACGGCGCGAAGCTCTATACTGAGTACCGCTGGAAGAAGTTCGGTTACCGACGAAACCGATACGCACAGATACTCGAGGACGATTACGTCGTCTGACGGTCCCGAACCGAGAGCGCGGCGGCGGAGAGCAACGCAACGAGTGTGAGTACGGCTCCGAAGCCAGCTTGGTCTTCGGTGTCCGTCTCGGAGAGTTCGCCTTCGCCTTCCGTCGATGTGTTCTCCGTCCGCCCGTCGCTCGACTCGGGCGTGATGATCTCCGGCGAGTCGTCGGCCGCCTCGGCGAGCGGATCGCGCTCCTCGCCGCCCCCCTCGATGTGGATGGTGCTTCCCATCTCGGTGACTCGATGCATCGGTAACGGGTACTCGAGCATCTGTGTGTCGTACTCCTCGTATCGGACGATCGGGCTCGAAGGTGGTGCGTCCGCCGCGACTTCGAACGTGACGGTCGCCGTCACCCCTTCGCCGATTACGCCGCCGGCCGGCGGCTCTCTCGCCTGCTCGACCGTGAGTCGCCCGGCGCCGTCATCGATCGCGGTCTCGAAGGAGACGTCCGTCCCCGTCCCGCCCTGTAGCCACGGTCCCTGTTCGACGTCGACGACCGAGAGGATCTCCGGATCGTAGACGACTGTGTAGGCGACCGATTCGACCGCCTCGTCTTCGTTCGCGCTGATTACCCGGATCGTCAGATCGGTCTCGATCGTCTCGCCCGCTTCGACCTCGGCTTCGTCCGGTTCGAATCCGGCGACCCCCGGATTATCGGCGGCGACCGCCCCGCCCGAGACGACACAGAGCGCGATCAAAAGACAGCCGACAGAGGGGCCGAACCCCCTCATTCGGGAACCTCCACCCGCATGGAGGGCATCTCGATGAACGCCGTCTCGTAGCCGCCGTGCCGGGAGACCTGCGGCGGCCCGTCGACGACGAGGTCGAACGTCTCTCCACCGGAGAGATCGATCTCGGCCCCGTAGTGGAGCCCGAGTTCGCTGTCGAGGGTCTGAACGAGGTCGGCGTCTACACCCCCCTCGATCGAAAGCGACACGTCCGCGAGCGGGACCCGGTTGTACGGCGTCCGGGGAGAGGCGAGGAGATATCCGCCGTCGGCAAAGCGCGAATCGGGCAGGTACCGAACCACGAAACGGGCGTCGCCGCTCTCGTGCTCGCCGAGATCGGTTCCCGGATAGCGGCCGGCCTCCGGAAGCGCCGAGAAGGGCATGTGGTGGCCGTCGTGTTCGTCGTGTTCGTCGTGGTCGTCGCTGTGTTCGTCGTCCATCGGCGGTGCGATGGCTCCCCGTCGGCCCCAGTCGGATTCGTCGAGATACTCGACGCCCCCGATTACTTCCTCTCGGAACTCGGCGTCGTACTCGAATTCGAACCGTGCGGTTGTCGGTTCCTCGAACCGGCCCTCGAACTCCCCGGTTTTCCGGACGTTGATCGGGTTGAGATCGACCTCCACCGCGTACGTTCCGTCCTCCGGCAGGGGGACGTTGTCGCCGAAATGAAAGCCCATCGTCTGAGAGATCATCGGCCACGGGGCGCGCTGATCGACGAGATCGCCGTCGGAGAACACCCGCATCGTCGCCCCCGCATCGACCGGAAGCACCTGTCCGGTTTCGGCGTCCCACGGCGTCACCATCAGGTGAACACCGCGACCGCCTTCAGGAACGACCGCCTCGCGTTCGGTCCCGGTGACGAGCCAAAACGAGTGGGGGTACGTGAGCATCGGAGAGAGGGCGTACTCGCCGGCCTCGACGGTCGGGAGGTGACGCATCGACTCGCGGTGGGTCGGCACGTAGACCGCGTCCGGCGGGTTCTCGACCCGCGGTATGTCCGGAACGGCGTCAGTGTCGTCCGACGGTCCGTCCCCGCCCCAGCCGACCGTACAGCCGGCGAGCGATCCGATCGCCGTAACTGTTCCCGCCCCGAGCAGTCGTCGTCGCGTGTATCGTGACATAGTTAATCAGTGAGATCCGTCTCAGGTAGCGCCCGCTTCGCTCGCGGGGGAACGAGGAAGTTCCCGCGGCGCCGAACGAACACGTACTGTAAGATCCCGTTGTTCAATCGCTGGCCGACGCTCTCTTCGGTGAGGTCGGTTCCCGTCATCGCGTCCCGAACGCGGACGAAATCGTCGATCGAGCGTTGATACGAGACGAAATGAAGCCCCGGGCGGTCGCCGTCGACAGTGTTGAAATCCCGGCGGAGCAACGGCGGGGTTCCGTCCTCATCGCGGGCCCGGGCAGCCTTCTGTGCGTGGCCCACCATTCCATCTTTGGCGTCCTCAACCGTCCGATCGGCGATTTCGCCGGCGACACCGCTGGAGGAACCGAGCGATCCGCCGACGTTCTCGACCAGCGACTCGCGAGCGTGTTCCGGACTGAACGTCTTCGCGACACGCTGGAAGTGGTTGTCCTGCTCGAACCACGTCTCGAGTTGGATATCAAGCGTCGAGACGTGCATCGTCGTCCCGCCGGCGAAGGGCCCGTCCTCGATCGTGATCCGGCTTTCGGGTGCCTGACTCTCGGCGAACCCGGATCGAAAGCCCATAAAGAACGGCGCGTCCTCGGGAACGGAGTCCGGGACGCCGTCGAGATCCGTGTGTTCGGCCGGCAGCCCCTCGCCGACGAAGCCGGTCCGTCGGGGATCTCCGCGTTCGAAGACGCCGGAGAGCGTGGCGTCCATTTCGACGCCGTTCGGCGCCTCAGAATCGCCGAAGAGCGCCTCCTCGGCCTCGAGAACCACCTCCGGACGATCGCTCGCGAGGTGGATCAACGCGTCGAAGTCGTCGAACTCCGGCGACTCCATCGTCGTGAGCGCCTCGGGTTCGGGGATCGGTGACGGCGTCCCGAAATACGACGGGGCGTACCCGACGGCGAAGAGGAGTCCCTCGTTCGTGTGGTCGTATGCCCGCTCGATCGAACGGAAGGCCGTCTCGACCTGCTCTCTGGCCTCTGTGTCGACCGTCGTCGTCAGGCCCAGCGGGGCGAGCACGTGGTGTTCCGGAGCGAGGACGTTTCCGTCCCCGTCGGTCCGGAGGACGTCGTTCCAGGCGTGTTGTCGGTCCGGCCGATCTTCCGGATCCCCGGTCGGAACCGGATCTCCGTCGACTGATTCGAGACATGCCGATAGCCCGGCAGTCCCGCCGACGGCGACGGCTGCTCTGAGGTAATCACGCCGTGAAAGCGTCTCTCGGGCCGGAGGCTCCATCGCCAGCCCGTACGCCCTCTAGCGAAAAGTATCTGTCTTCCGGATCACGGACTACCGTGTTCGATGACACGGTGTTTTCGTTAATACCGTCGACCACACGGTTTAGTGCCCGGTTATGGGTGAAACTCTACGGGAGTTTTGTCATAGATGTCTGCCAATATTGCCCTTATCGATGACGCTGATCGGAAGCATCAAAACAGCCAAATTCTTCACGTAGAAGACGTTTCAAGACAATTATCGCCAGCCTTTTACTCGTGTAGTGGGGAGGAAAGGTAGAATGAATCCAACAACTCGACGCCGGTTCATCGCTTCCGGCGCGGCGGTAAGTGCGGTCGCGATCGCTGGCTGTGGACAGGACGATCCGGAAGAGGAGGAGCCGGAACCCGAACCGGAGCCCGAAGACGGGCCCGACGAGGAGCCCTTCGAAGCGGGCTATGAGATCTGGGCCGCCGACCAGGGAACCGACACGGTCTACATTTACGAACTCACGGACGAAAGCGGCGAGGAGTTCGAACTGCTCGACGAGATCGACACCGGTAGCGAGGGAGGGCACGTCCCCCACATGGTCGATTACTCGTCGGATTACGAGTACGCCGCGATCCCGTGTACCTCCGGCGCCCGGACGCTGATCTATCGGACCGAGGACCGCGAACTCGTCGCGAACCTCGAAACGGGTGGCGGCTCACACTTCGCCGGCTTCAGCCCCGACGACGAGTACATCCACGTCGATGTGATCGGCGAAAGCGAGATCGTCCGTGTCGACGCTGACCTCGAAAACGAGGAGTTCGATATCGCCGACCGGATCGTCGTCGACGAGGAAATCGAAGGGCTCACCGAACAGGAAGGCGCGCCAATCTGTCACTCCTACGATAAGAGCGGTCGATCGATCCACACGCTGGGGCCGAGCTACAACAACGCCGGGCTCCTGGTTATCGACCACGAGGGTTTCGAGGTCGACGTCGCTTTCAGCGGCGACGAGGTGCCGACGAACTGCGGAACGATGCCGCACCCGACCGAGGACAAGTTCTATCTCACCGCCGGCCTTCCGACCCCGACTGACGATGACGGCGAACCGATCGACGGCGAGGACGGCGTCGGCGATTATTACGTGATGGACACCGAATCCGACGAACTGACCGTCGACGGTGCGTCGACGAACGGTGTCGACGCACACGGCTTTTGGTTCACTCCCGACGGCGAGGAGCTTTGGGTCCTGAACCGCGAGACGAACGACGGTGTCGTCGTCGATCCCGAAACGGACGAAGTAATCGACGAGATTGACGCCTACGGCCCCGAGGTCTCCGACGACCCCGATCAGCGCGACTCACCTGACATCCTCTGGGGCTCACCCGACGGCGAGTTCATGTTCGTAACGCTCCGCGGCCCGTCACCACAGTCCGGCGATCCCCACGCCGCGACCGGCGTCAATCCCGGCTTCGCGGTGCTCGATACCGAAACGCGAGAGATCGTCACGACCGTCCAGCCCGACGGAGACAACGAAGACAGCGATCTCCACGGGATCGGCGTCCGCCCGACACGGGATTTCGATGGATTCAATCTCCCGCCGTTTTACACTGCTGATTCGGACTCCGATCCCGATTCGTACTGAGAGTCGAAAGAGGATTACCTCTCGGCGTCGTACATTCGATTGCGCACCACTAGTCCCCGACCGAGCAGCCCCTCGGGCAGCGATGACCGATCGGAGAACCCGGGTGTGCGACACGCCCGCCGCGGCGGTTCACGCCGCTTCGGCAACAGTCGGCCTATCGGCCGACCGCCTCGACGGCTGACGCCGTCTCGGCATCCGGCGGCGCTAACGCGCCGCCCGCCCGGCACGAGGGTTAGCCGACCGACCATGGCACACCGCCTGGAGTGATGTCGGACGTTAGTGTTCCGGGCGTACATCGACCTTTTGCAGCGTTCGCTTCGCTCACTTGCAAAAGCTCGACCAAAAGCCTGCGTCAGGGGCGTTGCCCCTTCCTTGGCCTCGCGCTCACATTCGCTCGCGCGAGTGAACCGGCGACCGAGCGGCTCGAAGAGCCCGGTCGGTCGCCGGATGCTTGTCAGTTCTACTGCCACCGAGGCTACTAGTAGATTCGCGCCCAGTCGTGTTCCGGGCGTACATTTCCTCGAGAACATCACGACAGCCGGAAGTCTCCCCGGCCTTCGGTACGTGAAGCTCTTGTATGGAGTAATTCAGCGAAAAACAGGGGTATATGAGCCGTTGTATGACCCGGTATTAAGCGCCTTCTTAATACGATAACCACCGTGTTGGTCTGTATGTCCGAATCCGGGTCTACGGAGTCTGAGAAACCAGCTTCTGCTGGATCGACACCGTCTGACACAGAGATCCCACCTCTCGATGTCGTTGATTCCCGGTGGTGGTACTGGATCGTCGCGTATCCGGTGGTCACCTTCCTGTTCATTCCGTTGATCCTCATCTTCGGATTAATCGGACTCGCTCCGTTTGTCGTGATTTCGCCGGACCCCCAACCACAGCCGCTACTGGGGGTGGTCTTCGGAATAGTAGGGTTGATTATGCTACTACTGATACTGGTACTGATCTTTGCGTCGTTAGCAGTCTTCGTTATGCTTCCCGTGGCGCTGTATATGGACGCCAGAGCCGTCTCCCGGGCAGACTACGAGTGGAAGCCGGATCCGCTCTTGTACGGTGTTCTTGGTGTTCTTCAGTTTCTCGTGACACCGCTTATCGGACTTCTCGTCGCGCTGTACTATCTCTATCGGCGGCACGAACACGTCGGGATCCCATAACGCTATTCGCTTACTTTTCTGAAACCCAGCGTTTTCGAACCCAAATTAATAGTTCTATGATATATTGTGGCGAATCCCTCATTATTCGGAGTTTGAGTCGATTTAATCCCTTATTTCGCTTCCACTGTGCCTACTAGTAGAAACTCGTCCGGTAGTGTTCCGGGCGTACATTTTCAGTATGCTATGAGAATTATCTCTAAATAATATAGAGACTATTTTTATTGAAACAGTTGTTACTCAGAAATCATCCAGAGAGTCCGTCTACCATTGTATTCCCAGGGAATAGCTGACGATGAGAGAGTGAAGTGATGACTCCCGGGCAAAATGTCCCCGATATAATCTATGCTCAGATGCTTGATTTAATGCTTATCTAAATGGTATTACAGAATCATTCAGTTGGATCGGTCGGTACAGGAGATTCACAGATCGGGCTTGGCCTCAAATCTACCGACTCTTGACAGGAACAGCGTGCTGAATATAGAGGATGGGTTCAGCACCAGCATCCGCGCGAGCGTAGCGAGCGCGGTTCTCGGACGGCGAGACC
>CAZWZX010000124.1:0-7677 GCA_964638655.1 uncultured Natronomonas sp. | reverse complement strand
CGCCGTCGCCGTCAACACGGTGAGCGCTCCGGGCGTCATCGACGCCGCCTCGAGTACCCCTCCCAGACGGGCCCGAAGCGCGTCGGGCGTGATATCACTGATCCCGTCGCGAAAAGCGGCCCGGGCGTGGGCGGTTTCGTCCATCTACTACCGTCGATAGGAACGCGAGAGGCAAATCAGTTTGGAAACGGAAAGGTATCGATCGCAGCACTTATACGCCGAAGCGTCCCCGATCGGAGTAATGATCGACGTCGAGGACGACGGACCGCTCAGGGTTGTGACCCTCGATCGCCCCGGCCGCCGGAACGCACTGACGCCGGCGGGTCTCGAAGCGCTGGCTGAGGCCGTTACGGAGTGTGACGCCCCGGTGGTCTACCTCCGCGGTGCCGGTGAGGCGTTCTCCGCCGGCGCCGATCTCTCCGTCGTCGCCGACGTCGCCGAAAACGGGGCGGTCGAACCGTTCATCCGCCGCGGACAGCGGACGGCGGACGCGATCGAGGAGAGCCCGGCAGTCGTGGTCGCCGGGATCGACGGCGCGGCCCGGGGCGGCGGCGTCGAACTCGCTTTGGCCTGTGATCTCCGGCTCGCGACCCCCGAGGCGACGTTCGGTGAACCGGGCGTCACACTCGGAATCTTCGGCGCCTGGGGCGGGACCGTCCGGCTACCGGAAGTCATCGGGCTGGGGGACGCGCTCGATTTCTCGCTTTCGGGGCGTGTCATCGACAGCGAGGAGGCGCTCCGGATCGGCCTCGTCTCGCGAGTGCTCGAAGAGCCGCGGGCGGTCGCCGAACGGATCGCGGAAAACGATCCGACGGCGCTCGGAATCGTCAAAGAGCGGCTTCGGGATCGATCCGAGAAGTCGGTCCAGGAAGCGGCCGAACTCGAGGCGTTCGAGACGCTCGTCGAGATCCACGCCGGCGAGCTACAGCGGTTCGGCGACTGAGGCGTCTACAGCGGCTCCGGCGCCGGTGGCATCGCCCGCTTGTGTGCGCTGGTCTCGTGGAGCTCGACGACGCGGTCGACGGCCTCTCCGGCGATATCGAGCGTCTCCACCGTCGCGTGTTTCGATAGCGGCCCGTGGACGTGCAGCGCGAGGATCGCGTCGAGATCGTCGTAGCCGAGCCCCATCTCCTCCTCGTCGGTCTGGCCTTCCCACATCGCCGCCGTCGGCGTCCGGGTGACGAGATCCTCCGGAACGCCCAGCTCGCGGGCGAGCTGTCTGACCTGACATTTGTACAGGTTCCCGATCGGATTGCAGTCGACGGCCTGATCGCCGTACTTCGTGAAATACCCCGTTGCGGCTTCCGAGCGGTTCCCCGTCCCCAACACGAGTTTGCCCTCGGCGTTCGCGAGGAAGTAGTTCAACACGGCCCGGGTCCGAACTCGAACGTTCCCGAGTGCCATCCGGTCCTCGGCGGCGTGATCCGGCGCGGCGTCGACGAACGCGTCGACGATCGGACCGATCTCGACCGTGTCGTACTCGATCTCCAGCGCCGTCGCGACGCGTTCGGCGTCCGACTCGTCGGCGTCGGGGTTGACCGAACTCGGCATCAAGAGCCCGTGGACGGCGTCGGCGCCGAGCGCGTCGACGGCCAGATACGCGACCGTAGTCGAGTCGATCCCGCCCGAGAGCCCGATCACCGCGCCGTCAGCGCCGGCGTCCTCGACGGTGTCGGCGATGAACTCGGTGACGTGTTCGCGTCGGGCCCCGAGCTCCGACTCGGAAAAAAGCAGTTCGACGCCCGTTTTCTCAGACAGCGCTTCGGTGGTGGTCATCACCGATAAGATGGGGCTCTCGGAACTAATAACCTCCCGTTACTGCAAACTTTCTGGACGGCTGTCTCATTCGACTTCGCCGTGCTTTTTCGATGTCCTCCGTCGGGACGCTATCGGGGATCTGTCCCGAGAGGCGATGGGAGCGAACCGTTCTGAAACTGATGGCTAACACTGCATGGAACTTCAGCGACGGGGAGCGGTATCGCGGGGGTAGATCGCCGTCGGAGTGATCGCTTTTGCGTTCACGTACCGAAAGAGATCACGGCCAATCGGGCGGGAGTTCGTCGTCGTGTTTCTCCATCAGTTCGAGGATCGGCTCGATCTCATCGAAACGCGGCCCTTTCGAGATTTCGCCCGTCTCCCGGTCCCACTCGATGTACCCCGCTTTTTCCAGTTCCGGAAGGTGGTGACGGACGAGTGCCTGCTCTACCTGTTCTCTTTTGCCTCGAAACATGGCGTCGTTTTCGAGTAATCTCCCTTTTTGTCTCAGGAGTAACAGTAACAGGCGTCGCTGCCGTTCGCCCAGAATGTGAACCACCTGGCTCGTCTCCGGGGATAAACGGCGAGTCAGTGAACTAGTTTCCCCCATCTGTAGTATATGCGGGTCTTCGCATGTATAAAATTTTGCCACCCTACATCGAGTCAGCGAACGAGGTGGCGCCACCGGCGAGTATGAGCGCTCAACGACGGCGAATTACGGACAAACCCGGACGTGTCGACCCCAAGCGATCCGATATCAAATGGGCGATTCAGAGCGCTGACTTCGTCGCTACCGATTAGTTGAAGTGTGACGGCACGGAACCTCCGTGTGCGCGCCGTTGGTCCAGTGGTAGGACATTGGCTTCCCAAGCCAATAGCCCGGGTTCAATTCCCGGACGGCGCATTTCTGTCGTGAGCAAAGTGAGCGACGAAACCGCAGCCGAATTGAAACCTGTCAGTCACAGCCCGGCGGCCCGCTACTGCAGGCAGGCCGGACTGTCTGACTCCGGTTCAATTCCCGGACGGCGCATCCGAATCCTCCTTGAGTCATGCGGTTTCCCGGGACCGACAAACCGACCATGACGCAAACCCGCCAAACCAATTCGATTCGATCCGAGCGGCCCACACACCGACGCGTACTCGACCTGATTCGGACCCCTCACCGGTCTGTCTGCGATTCCGTCGCCGTCACTGATACGCTTCGAACTCCTTTCCGAACAGCGCGAAGTAGCCGACACCGATCATCCCGATGATCGAGGCGAGCGTGAACGATATCTCGGGACTGACGAACTCCCAGAGAACCCCGCCGAGTGCACCGCTGGGGATCACGATCGCGCCGCGGACGAGGTAGTACGAACCGGTGACTCGGCCGCCCACACCGCGCTCGGCCGGACCGACGATCAAGGCTTTGTGTGCGGGTAACCCGGCGAACCGAAGCCCGGAGAAGGCGAAAAGCGCGATCAGAACCCAGACGTTCTCCGGTGCGAAGATCAGCGTGATCGGGAAGATCGCGTAGACGAAAAAGCCGAACCCGACGACCGGTTTGAGCCCGGTGTATTCGGCTACCTTGGCCGTGGGTGCCATCGTCACCAGCGCGATAAGCATCTCCACTCCCAACAGCACGCCGAAAAAGGCCGCCGGCGAGAGATCGATCGTTCCGACGGCCGGGAGCGTCATCGTCAGTCCGATCCCCATCACTCGCGTGATCACCAGTATGAAAAAGACGTAGACCATCCCGTTCGCGAACCGGACGAACGTGTCCGCGACGAGCAGGGGTTTCAGCGGTTCCGGCAGCGCCCGGAGATCGCCCATGATCTGTCCGAACCCCTCGAACTCGTCGCCGATCGAGTCCGCGTCAGTTTCGTACAGGAAGTGTTGGACGACTGTTCCCAGAAGCGCGAAGACGATGGCGATCGCGAGCACCCAGAGGAACCCGGGCATGAGCGCGTCGGACACTAGCACGGCGACGAGGAGCGGAGCGATCAGAAAAGCCGACCGGCGGAAGGTCTCCGTGCTGGCGAAGCCGCGAGCCAGCCTGCTGGGTTCCGTGCTCTGTTTGACGATCGCGTAGTGTCCGCCGATCCCGAACGATTTCCAGCACTGCGCCAACAGCAAGCCGACGAACACCCACACCCACGGCTCCAACGCGATCGCGCCGAGATCGATCGTCGGAGCGTAGGCGGACGCCAGCCAGATCACGAACCCGAACGTCGAGACGAACCCGAAGACGGTCAGGGCGTACCGAGACCCGACGCGATCGGAGACAACGCCGCCGTAGTACGGATAGAGCGCCCCGATGACGTTCCCGAGCGTCGCGAACAACCCGACGATGAACCCGGTCGCGCCGAGAAAGAAGAGATAATCGGGGAGAAACCGGTTGGTCATCTGGAAGCCGAGACTGAACGCGAACATCGCCAGCGATAACACCAGCACGTCCCGCTGGAGCGAAAAGAACTGTCGAAAAACCTCTAGCGGACCCGTCCTCTCCGCTTCAACGGTGAATTTGTCTTGACTCATTGATCGGACGCCTCACGCTGCCGTGTCGAGTTGACCGAAGCGACCCGGGACGCGATTTCGAGGTTCGTCTCGCCGTACTCGAACGCCGCCTTTGTCGTCTTCACCGGACTGTCCGAGTTTCCACGTCTCAGCTGTCATCCAACGTGGGGTGCTGTCTCCGACGTTTGTTCGCCCTCTCGAAGCACCCCAACTGCGCCGTTCGCACGATCGCGGGTGTCGATATCGGCGGTGACGATCTCGGCCGAGCAGCCGAAATCGCGGTGGTCCCGCTCCTGTTGTGCGAGCGCGGTCGCCAGTTGCCCCCAACCGCCGGTGCCGACGTACACGAACGCGGGTTCGGTCATAATGGCCGTTCATGCTTCAACAGTAAATAGATTTCCTGCCACCATCAACCAATATTGATTTACCCAATGGGGTGCTAACCGCTACCGAGGCGATTACAGGAGCTATGACCGGTCGGAAGAACGCGATGCTCACCACGGAAGATCGACGGTGGCTGACGGGTGAGAAACGCTACGACGGAGAACACGCGAAACAGCAGCGCTACCAGCGCCGCCGGGACATCCGGGAGCGAGTCCACAACTCGGTCCTCGACTTCTCCATCCTGTTCGAGCACCTCGAAGCGGACGAACGGGAGAAACTGTTCGGGACGCCCGGCACGAAACAGGAGCCGATCGACGGCGATCGGGAGTTCGCCGACGGTATTCGCGACGCGCTCGCGTTTTTTTTGTACAGTACGGGGATCACCTCGACGATGGATGAAGACGAGAGCGGTTCTGCCCCGATCGCGGAGTGGTTGCTTTCCGAAGCACTCCATAGAGCCGGACGGAAAGACGGGATCTTCGTGGAAAACGTCGAACTCACCATCGACGCGGTCGATCTCCCCCGGGCGTCGCTTCTGGAGGATCTGGAAGCCGGAAACGAACTGTCCCCGAGGGAGCTACGATTACTGCTCGAAAGCGACCGGGTCGATACGTGCACCGTTCAAGAACACATCCGCGGACAGCTCTTCGAAGACGAGTGAAATGACACCTGCCGACTCCGAACCGACGACGCTTCCCGATCCCGAACGTATGCACCGATCAGATCGATACCCCCCGACGCGAAGCCAGGATACCAATGTCACCGACGACCAGTAGGGACATGTTCGAACGGGAGTTACAGAAGCTCTATCACGCGGAGCTCGAGATCCTCGATCTGCACGCCGATCTCGCAGACGCCGCCGGGAGTGGCGAGGTGAAAGCGCTGTTCGCGGACCACGAGGCCGACACCGTCGAACAGATCCATCGGATCGAGCGCATATTCGAAGAGCTGAACACCGAGCCGCAAGCCGAGGGAAGCCCTGTCATGGAGGGGATCCTCGCCGAGAAGGACGAGATCGTCTCGACTGACACGCCACCGGTGCTTCGGGATCTCGACGTGTTGACGACCGGAATGTTGAACGAACGGTTCGAGATCACGGTGCTCGATCGTCTGTTACTGCTGGCAACGGATCTGGAAATCCCCGAGGAGATCGCGACGGAACTGGCTACGAACCGTCAGGAGGCGAAGGCAGCGCTCACCGAAATGGAAGCGATCGTCGAGCGGCGCCGTCTCGAATAGAAGCAGAACTCGGCAAACCACACCATGACAGCGAATTGGCGTCCGGAAGCGAAACTGAAGCGGCTCGAGACGAAAATCGCGTTCGACTCCGAGCGATCCACTTCCGCTTTCGCTGGAAGCAACCGAACCCGGGCGGCTGGATCCACGATATGTTGGTCTATCGCGACGGCGAGTGGATCGCCGAGATGTGGCGTGAGCTGCGGACGGGCCACCCCGCGGATACGAAACAACTGGAGCCCGGAGGCGTGTACACGTGGGCGCCGGCCGTCCACCACGGGGCGGGCAAGCGCTGGCACCGGGTCGCCTATCCGTACAAAATCGGCCTCGGCGTCAGACCGGGGTACCGGGGCGAACACCACGCCCACGGACCGACCGAACTCGTCGCCGAAGAGTTCACAGGCGAGGAGCCGGACTGGGAAGCGATCCGGACGTATACGATTCCGCTCGTCTTTCCCGGACTGATAGAGTGGAGCGACCTCACGGGCGACGATCACGAACGCGCCGGGGCGGTTCGGAACGCCGATATTACGATGTGGGAACTCTACGAGAAGGACCCGGAATCGTTCATCGAGTGAGCCGTGTTCGGATCGAACACCGTCTTTGCCGGTGGTGTCCGTCTCGAGTCGTATTCGCCTACTCGACCCTAGCCGGCTCGGATCTAGTTTCGGTTCGTCCCACCTGCCTGCAAGACTTGCTGTCCGTTCACGAACGCGTGCTCGACGGTCGGAGTCGGGTCCGGGTCGACGACGAGCACGTCGGCTCGGAGCCCCGCTTGGATTCGACCGCGGTCGTCGAGACCGACTGCGTCGGCCGGATTGCTCGTGACGCGTGCCACGCGGACGTGGAGCGGTTCATCCGTCGACACGAACGGCGCACCCAGAAGCGACGGCGGATGATAATCCGAACAGAGCACGTCGACGACCCCCTCTCCGACGGCGTCTTCGACCGCGAGGTTATCATAGAGGCTCTCGCCGCGAACGAGGTTCGGCGCGCCCATGACGGTGTCCAACCCGAGTTCGGATGCCCGTTCGGCGGCGGCCATCGTGACCGGGAACTCACAGATAGAGACGCCGCGTGCGGCCATCCGTTCGATGTGATCGGGACGGACATCGTCGTGCGATGCGACCGGAACTCCGGCTTCGCTCGCGTGGGAGTTGAGCGTCGACACGCGTTCCCACAGAGTCGTCCCGTCGGTCTCGGTCCGCCGTTCGGCGAGTCGCTGGGCGGCGTCGGCCGTGAGGTCGTGTCCGTCTACGTATCGGCGCTCGAACGCCTCGCGGTCGTCGAACTGCCCGTCACCGGGTGCGTGGTTCATCAACGACACAAGATCGATCCCGACGTCTCTCTCGAGGAGTTACCGGACCGTACGGACGCTTTCCGTCATTTCACACCGTGCGTGGATCCGGTTGTCCCCCAGCAGTTCCGGCGACGAGTTCAACGTCTCGACCAGCTCTCGGGCGGTCGCCATCGTTCGGTTGTCGCCGGGGTCGTCCTCGAATGCGATGGCGTGGAACTTGGTCGTGATGCCGTTGGTAACGTTGGATCGGTCGGCGTTGGCAACGGCGGCCGACGTATCGATTCTGGCTTCGGGCCGAGGAAAGAGGTGCTGCTCGATGTCGTCACCGTGGAGATCGATCAACCCCGGGATCACAACTTTCCCGGTCGCATCGATCGTCGTATCGGCGCGTGCGTGATCGTAGTTCGGTCTGACCTGGTCGATCCTGGATCCGCGTAAGATGACGCTGCCGTTATCGTGGACGCCCTCCGGTGTGATTACTCTGCCGCCCGCGATCTCAGTCGATT